>JBDHTA010000062.1:0-21070 GCA_039808465.1 Rhizobiaceae bacterium
CGCAGGCGGCGCTGTTCGAGGCGGCGGAAACGCCTTTCGAACTGGTGATCGTCAATTCCAATTTCGACGATTACGATCCGCTGCGGCTGTGCTCGCAATTGCGCTCGCTGGAGCGCACCCGGTTCGTGCCGATCCTGCTGGTCACCGATCAGGGCAACGACACCATGGTGGTGCGGGCGCTGGATCTCGGCGTCAACGACTATATCGTCCGCCCGCTCGATCCGAACGAGATGGTGGCCCGCTGCCTGACGCAGATTCGCCGCAAGCGCTTCAACGACCGCCTGCGCAACAGCGTGCAGCAGACCATCGAACTCGCCGTCACCGACGCGCTGACCGGGCTGAACAACCGCCGTTATCTCGATACCCATCTCAAGGTGCTGTTCCAGCGCTCCATCGCGCGCGGCAGGCCGATGTCGCTGTGCATCACCGATATCGACCGCTTCAAGACCGTCAACGATACCTATGGCCATGATGCGGGCGACGAGGTTCTGCGCGAATTCGCCCGGCGCCTGCGCGCCGCCGTGCGCGGCGCCGATCTCGCCTGCCGCTATGGCGGCGAGGAGTTCGTCATCGTCATGCCCGATACGCCGCCGGAACTGGCCCTGATGGCCGCCGAACGGCTGCGGGCGGCGGTGGAATGCGAGCCTTTCCGTCTGAGGGACGCGGGCGTCGATCTCCATATAACCGCATCGGCCGGGGTTTCCTCGACGGCATGGACCACCGCCTCGCCGGAAGCCTTGCTGAAGGATGCCGACCGCGGGCTCTACGAGGCGAAAAGCACCGGCCGCAACCGGGTAGTGAGCACGCCCTCGCTGAAAAGCATTCTGGAAGCAGGCGCGGCCGATTCCGCCGCCTATACGCTGCGGCAGGCTTAGGAAAACCGGCGGGGAGGTTGTTTTTCCGTCCCGCCGCCGTTTACCAAGAATTGTGCGGCGGCAATTCTATGCAGACGGCGCAGGAATACCTTGCCCGCGCCCCGGTCTTGAAAGTATTTCCGCAGCGGCGGCCGGGTTCAGCGCGCCGTTTTTTGAAAAACGGCAATTTCGCCCGTGCAATTTCGAAGTGTTCGAGGTTGTATATCCCGGATGGGCGATCCGGCTATGCCTGCGAAATCATGCGATAGTCTGGTGCGGCGAGCCGAAGGTTCATGCCGCGTCCATGCACGTCTTGCGTGAATTTTCCCGGACTGGAAAAACTTCGCGGCGCCCATATTGCACTGTGCCGAACTTTAACCATGAGCCGATAAAGCTTGTGTGTTTTGTTAAGAAATTGTTGATTTTCTTCCGGATATGGGCAAACTGAATACCAGAGCAGACGACAACCTCTTCTGACGATGCTTTGCAGAAAGCGCCGGATCAAGGTTGAAGTTACCCCATGATGCTCAGGTCCGCCGCATCTCCTGGGTCGTGGGGTTGGCCGGCTGTCTGGCGAATAACGGTTCCTCGTGCCGCCCGCCGACAGTCGGCCCCCGTTTCGAAAACGCCGCTTTCCGCAAGGGAGGCGGCGTTTTTGTTTGCGCAGGTTGCTGCTTTCCCCGGAACGCAGGCATAAAAAAAGCGCGGGCCGCAGCCCACGCCTTTTTTCGAAGAACAGAAACCGATCTTACTTGATCTTGGTTTCCTTGAACTCGACATGCTTCTTGGCAACCGGGTCGTACTTGGTCTTCGTCATCTTTTCCGTCATCGTGCGGCTGTTCTTCGTCGTGACGTAAAAGAAGCCCGTGTCAGCCGTCGAGAGCAGCTTGATCTTGATCGTTGTAGCTTTCGCCATGGTCGTCGTGCCTCAATTAAAAATGAAGCCGTGGACAGCCGGAAGCGCCCACGGCAAATTCTGGCCGGAAACTACTGTCCGCGCCCGAAAAGTCAAGTCCGTTTTGGCCCAAAAAGCATGCGGGCCAGCGACAGAACCGTGTAAAGCGCGAAGAATGCCGCCAAAGCCCAGGCAAAACCGTCATTGCCCGCGACATCGATGGCCGCGCCCACCGCCTGCGGCCCGGCCACGGTGCCGACGGCGTAGCAGAAGATGAAGGCGGCATTGGCGGCGGCGAGATCGGCGCCGGTGAGTCGCGAGCCGAGATGGCTGAGGCCGACGGTATAGAGCCCGGCGACGCAGCCGCCCCACAGAAGCAGCACCGCCGCCATCATCAGCCAGCTCGACAGCAGGTAAGGCAGCGACAGCGCGCCGATCAGCCCGATAAGGGCCATGGCCGACAGCATCAGCCGCTTGCTGCGGAAGCGGTCGGAGAGCATGCCGAGCGGAATCTGGAACAGCATGTTGCCGAGCCCCATGACGGTGAGAAGCTGCGCCGCCTGCGATTCGGAAAAGCCGCCGCGCGTGGCGTAGATCGGAAACAGCGACATGCCGCCCGCGCTCACCGCCCCGAAGATGAAGACGGCGGCGGTGGCGCTCGGCACCAGAAGGATGTAGCGGAAGAAATGCAGCTCCGGCTCGCCGCCCAGCGCCGGGCTTTCATGCCGGGCGATGAAGATCGGCAGGGCGGCGATGAGGATGATGGTGGCGCCGATGGCGAAGGGCAGGATGCCCTCGCTGCCGACCATGGAGAAGATCAGCGGCCCGGCGGCGAAGCCGAGCGACAGCACGGTGGAATAGATGCCGAGCACCAGCCCGCGGCGGCGCGGCGGCGAGGCGGCATTGATCCAGAATTCCGAGAGCACGAACAGCGTCGTGGTGGCGCCGTGGAAGCTGACGCGCAGCGGAAACCACATCCAGAAGGCTTCGGCATAGTAGAAGCCGAGCGCGCTCAGCGCCGCGATCGCCACCGCCCAGATCATCGTCGCCGCCACGCCGAAGCGGTGGGCGAACCAGGTGGTGACGGGGGCGGCGGCCATCGAGGCCACGCCCGCCATCGCCGAGTTCAGGCCGATCAGCGTCGAGGAGATGCCGCGCTTTTCGAGGATGATGCTGAGCAGCGGCAGGCCAAGGCCCATGGCGATGCCGACGGCGGTGATCGCCGAGATGGCGGCGACGAGCGAGGGCCAGTGAATGACCTCGGGATGATCCGGGGAGCCGTTGCTCGGCTGCGACATGCAATGATCCTGCCTAAATCAATTCCGAAATCCGAAAGGACTTTTCATCGGGAATTGTGACACTACAAGGGAATTTCCGGTTGTTCGGCGGCGCTACAGAGGCGTGTGGAGATATTGCCTCCCGCGATGGCGGTAGAACGGCACCGGTGAGCCGAAGGGCAGGGCCGCATCCGTCTGCATCAGCAGATCCAGTTCACCAAGGATGGCGCGGGTGATCCACGGCATGTCGAGATCCCCGAGGGCGTCGAGAGCGTGCCAGCGCACATCGTGCAGTTCCGCCGTGTCGCAAACCTGATCGGGCGAAATTCCGGCTTCATCCGCGAAGGTGGTGAAGAAGCGGGTGTCGAACCGGCGCGGATAGCCGGTCGGGGTGATGGCGCGGGCGATGTAACGCAGCGAATCGAGCCGCGCATGCAACCTGCCGCCGATCGTTTCGCCAAGGGGCAGGCCGGTTTCCTCCTGCAATTCGCGCACGGCGGCCAGCGCCAGCGCCCTTGCGCTGCGGTCCGTGCGCCGCTCGGCGGAAAGCTTGGCGAGGACGACGGGGTGCAGGTCGCTGGAAAAGGGCAGGGCATGGTCCTGCCGGTCGCGGCGTCCGCCCGGAAAGACGTAGGTATCGGGCATGAAGACGTGGCGGCTGGAGCGCTTGCCGAGCAGCACGCGGGGACAGCCTTCGGAACGGTCGAGCAGGATCAGCGTTGCCGCGTCACGCGGGCGCGGTTTCACGATGGGCGCAATGGCTTGCGCTGCGTCCTCGCCGCCCGTCGCGGTTTCGGCTGATGTCATTCCCGGTACCCCCCGGCCTCCGGATCCTCCATTTCGTCTTTATGCGCGCCAAAGCCATGCATCCGCAAGGCCCATTGCAACCCGATGACGCCGCCCTTGATCGGCTGGATGCATAAAAGCGCCGTGATCAGCGTGATCGGCGCCCAGATGGCCAGATGCGCCCAGGTCGGCAGCGTCCAGACGAGATCGGTCATCATGTAGCCGCCGACGGTGACATGGCCGACGATGAAGATCACCAGATAGGGCGGCAGGTCGTCCGAGCGCTGATGCGAAATATCCTCGCCGCAGGCGGCGCAATGGTCGACGGGCTTCAGGAAGGCGCGGAACAATCTGCCGCTGCCGCAGGCCGGGCAGGTGTTGAGAAGCCCGCGCATGATCGAGCGGCCGATCGGGCGCTCGCTGTCGTCCTGGTCTCCGAAACGGATCGGGGTGGAGGTCTGCTCGCTTGTCATGCCTGGTCCTTTCAGCCTGTCGCCGCTATCCGTTATCGCCGCCCGCGCGGCGGGCGCGTGCCGGGTTTCCTGTCGCCGCCGCGCCGGCCTGCCTTGTGGAAGGAGCGCGTCGCCGCCGGCATCTTGCGGCCCTCGCTCAGCATTTCGAAGCGCAAGGCGCCCGCCAGCGGCACGGCTTCCACCAGCCGCACCTGCACGGGATCGCCCAGACGGTAGCCAAGGCCGGTGCGCTCGCCGGTCAGCGCCTGATGCGCCTCGTCGTAGATGAAGTAGTCCGCCCCCAGTGTCGAGACCGGCACGAAACCGTCGGCGCCGAATTCAGGCAACGAGACGAACAGGCCGGATTTTGTGACGCCCTGCACCCGCCCGGAAAATTCCTGCCCGATGCGCCCGCTGAGGTGATGGGCGATCAGCCGGTCCACGGTTTCGCGCTCGGCCGCCATGGCGCGGCGCTCGAAGGTGGAGATTTCGGCGGCGATATCGTCGAGCGTGGCTTCCTCGTCCGGCGTGATGCCGCCCTCGCCAAACCCGAGCGACCCCACCAGCGCCCGGTGGACGATGAGGTCCGCATAGCGGCGGATCGGCGAGGTGAAATGCGCGTATTTCATCAGGTTAAGGCCGAAATGGCCGATATTCTCAGGGCTGTAGATCGCCTGGCTCTGCGAGCGCAGCACCATCTCGTTGACCATCACCTGATGCGGCGATCCCTCGGCCTGCGCCAGAATGCCGTTGAAGGAATTGGCGCGCACATTGCCGCCCTTGGCAAGCGACAGGCCGAGCGTGGCGAGAAATTCGCGCAAGGTTTCCTGCTTGGCGAGCGACGGCGCGTCGTGAATGCGGTAGATCAGCGGCTGGCGCTTCTTTTCCAGCGTTTCGGCGGCGCAGACGTTAGCCTGGATCATCATTTCCTCGATCAGCCGGTGCGCGTCGAGGCGCGGCGGCACGAAGACGCGGTCGACGGTGCCATCGGGCTTGAGCAGGATTTTCCGCTCCGGCATGTCGAGATCGAGCGGCTGGCGGCGGTCGCGGCCGATGCCCATGATGCGATAGGCATGCCAGAGCGGCTTGAGGATCGGCTCCAGCAGCGGCCCGGTCTTGTCGTCCGGATTGCCGTCGATGGCGGCCTGAGCCTGCTGGTAGGAAAGCTTGGCGGCGCTCTTCATCATGATGCGATGGAAGGTGTGGCCCGCCTTGCGGCCTTCCTTTGAAAACACCATGCGCACGGCCAGCGCCGGGCGGTCCTCGCCCTCGCGCAGCGAGCAGAGATTGTTGGAAATCCGCTCCGGCAGCATCGGCACGACGCGGTCGGGGAAATACACGGAGTTGCCGCGCTTCAGCGCCTCGCGGTCGAGCGGTGAGTTGGTGCGCACATACCAGGAGACGTCGGCAATCGCGACGGTGACGATGACGCCGCCCGGATTATCGGGTGAGGGGTCGTCCTCGGCGTAGACGGCGTCGTCATGGTCCTTGGCGTCGGCGGGATCGATGGTGATCAGCGGCAGGTCGCGCCAGTCCTCGCGCTTTGTCATGGTCGCGGGCCGGGCCTCGTTGGCCTCGGCTTCGACGGCGGGCGGGAAGATATAGGGAATGCCATGGGCATGGATGGCGATCATCGAGATCGCCTTTTCCGAGGCGACCGAGCCGATGACGGAGAGAACCTTGCCGCGCGTCAACCCGTAGCGGCCAAGCCGGGCAAGCTCGACTTCGATCAGGTCGCCGTCCTTCGCCTCGCCGGTGTGATCCGGGTCGATCACCACTTCCTCGCCGCGCTTGTCGATCGGCATCAGCCGCCCGCCGCCGCCCGGCGTTTCGCGATAGACGCCGAGCAGCGCGTTGCGCCGCCGGTCGATCAGCTTGATGATGCGGGCGGTATAGGCCGGGCCGCCGCGGTCGCCCGCCGGAAAGATTTTCGCCAGCACCCGGTCGCCGATGCCGCCGACCGGCGCCTTGCCCTTGGCGCGGGCCTGCGAGGACTGGCGAATCAGCACGGCGGGGGCGACGCCCGCCTCTTCCGGCCATTCCGCCGGGCGGGCGATCAACTCGCCGTCCTTGTCGCGGGTGGTGATGTCGAGCACGGTGACCGGCGGCAGCGCGCCGGGGCGCATCAGCGACTTGCGGTTCTTCTGGACGAGGCCGTCGTCTTCCAGCGAGCGCAGAAGCTGCTTCAACTCGACGCGCTGCTCGCCCTTCAGCCCGAAAGCCTTGGCGAGTTCGCGCTTGGACGCCATCTGCGGATGCTCGGCGATGAAGCGCAGCACGACTTCACGCGATGGCAGCACGCCGTGGATGATTTCCTCGGCGGAACCGTCCGCGCGGCTGGCCTTGCCCGTTGCTTTTCCGGCACCCGTCCTGCCGCGCGGTTGTTTCGTCGCCATCAGCTTTTCTTCGTTTTCGCCGCCGTCTTGGTCTTGGGTTGGGCGGCCTTGGGTTTGGTGGCCTTCGGCTTCGCGGCCTTTGCCGTTTCGCCGTCATCGTTCGCCGCCGCTTTCGCCTTGGCGGTTTTCGGCGCGGCCTTCGCCTTGGTGGCCTTGGCGGGCGTCTTGCCTGCCTTGTCGGCGATCAGCGCCAGCGCTTCCTCCAGCGTGATCTCTTCCGGCTTCCTGCCACGCGGCAGGGTGGCGTTCACCTTGCCCCAGTTGACATAGGGGCCGTAGCGCCCGTCGCGCACGGTGATGGCGCCGCCGCCATCGGGATGCTCGCCAAGCTCCTTGAGCGCGGCAGGCGTTGCCCGTCCGCGCGCGCCGGGGCCCTTGGTCTGCTTGTCGGCGAGAACCGAAACGGCGCGGTTGAGCCCGATGGTGAAGACGTCGTCGACGCTTTCCAGGTTGGCATAGGTGCCGTCATGCAGAACGAAGGGGCCGTAGCGCCCGATGCTGGACGAGATCATCTTGCCGGTTTCCGGATGCGGGCCGATATCTCGCGGCAGCGAGATCAGCGCCATCGCCTTTTCGTAATCGATGCTGTCAGGCGTCCAGCCCTTCGGCAGAGAAGCGCGCTTGGCCTCCTTGCCATCGCCGCGCTGCACATAGGGGCCGAAACGGCCGGTGCGCAGGGTGATTTCCTCGCCGGTGACGGGATCCTTGCCGAAGGACTTTGGCTCGTTCAGCGCCGCCGCATCGGCTTCCGCGCCGCCTTCGGAGGAAAGCTGGCGGGTATAATTGCATTCCGGATAATTGGAGCAGCCGACGAAAGCGCCATATTTGCCGAGTTTCAGCGAAAGCTGGCCGGTGCCGCAGACCTGGCAGGTGCGCGGATCGGAGCCATCCTCGCGCTTGGGGAAGACGAGGGGCGCCAGCATCTCGTTCAGCGCGTCGAGAACATTGGTGACGCGCAGTTCCTTGGTATCCTCGATCTGGCCGAAGAAATCGCGCCAGAAATCGCGCAGCACGTCCTTCCAGTTGAGTTCGCCCGCCGAGATGCGGTCGAGCTTTTCCTCCAGATCGGCCGTGAAATCATATTCCACATAGCGGTTGAAGAAGCTTTCGAGGAAGGCGGTGACGAGGCGGCCCTTGGCTTGCGGCAGAAGCTTGCGCTTGTCGATCGTCACGTAATCGCGGTCGCGCAGCGTCGCCAGCGTCGCGGCATAGGTGGAAGGACGGCCGATGCCGAGTTCTTCCATCTTCTTGATGAGCGTGGCTTCGGAATAGCGCGGCGGCGGCTCGGTGAAATGCTGGGTGGCGTTCACCTTGTTCTTGTCGAGCTTTTCGCGGGCATTGATTTCCGGCAGGCGTCCGCCTTCGTCGCCGTCATCGCCCTGTTCGCCGTCTTCCTTCTGGTCGGTATAGGCGGCGATGAAGCCGTCGAAACGGATGACGGAGCCGACGGCGCGCAGGCCCGCCTTATCACCGCCGTTTTCGGCGAGAATTTCGACCGTGGTGCGCTCGATTTCGGCCGATGCCATCTGGCTGGCGATGCCGCGCTTCCAGATCAGGTCGTAAAGCCGCAACTGGTCGGCGTCGAGGAAGCGCTTCACCGTATCGGGCGAGCGGTTGAAATCGGTCGGGCGGATCGCCTCGTGGGCTTCCTGCGCGTTCTTGGCCTTGGTGGAATAGAAGCGGGCCTTTTCGGGCAGGTAGCGGGCGCCGAACTGCTCGCCGATGGCGCTTCGGGCGGCCTCGATGGCTTCGGGGGCCATCTGCACGCCGTCGGTACGCATATAGGTGATCAGGCCGACGGTCTCGCCGCCGATATCGATGCCCTCGTAAAGCTTCTGCGCCACCTGCATGGTGCGCGAGGCGGAAAAGCCGAGCTTGGAGGAGGCCGCCTGCTGCAATGTGGAGGTGGTGAAGGGCGGGCCGGGATTGCGCTTGACGGGCTTCGCCTCGACGCTTTCCACCACGTAAGCCGCGCCGTCCAGCAGGGTGCGCAGCCGGTCGGCCATCTCCCTGTTGCCAATGGCGCGGGGGGCAAGCCGCTTGCCGTCGGCGGAAACCAGCCGCGCCTCGAATTCGTCGCCGCGCGGCGTCTTCAGAAGCGCGACGATGTTCCAGTATTCCTCGGAAACGAAGCGCTCGATTTCGGCTTCGCGGTCGCAGACCAGCCGCAGCGCCACCGATTGCACGCGTCCCGCCGAGCGCGCCCCCGGCAGCTTGCGCCACAGCACCGGGGACAGGTTGAAGCCGACGAGGTAATCCAGGGCGCGCCGCGCCAGATAGGCGTCCACCAGCGAGATATCGATGTCGCGGGGATTGGCCATCGCGTCCAGCACCGCCTTCTTGGTGATGGCGTTGAAGACCACGCGCTTCACCGGCTTGTCGCCGATCACCCGCTTCTTCTTGAGAAGATCGAGGACGTGCCAGGAAATCGCTTCACCTTCGCGATCCGGGTCGGTTGCGAGAATGAGGCCGTCGGAGGATTTCACCGCGTCGGCGATATCCTTGACGCGCTTGGCGGAGGCGCCGTCCACTTCCCACAGCATTTCGAAATCCTGATCGGGCAGAACCGATCCGTCCTTCGCGGGCAGGTCGCGCACATGGCCGAAAGAGGCGAGAACCTTGTAACCGGAGCCAAGATATTTGTTGATCGTCTTGGCCTTGGCCGGCGATTCTACCACTACTACATTCATCACATATCTTCTCGAGAACTTGAGTCGCGGGACTGTGCCGGTCGTTTTCCTGACGGCAAACCGGTCTACCGGGTCTCCGACATGGACAGTCCGGGCGTCCGGGTCAAGAGGGCTCTGAAAATTATGCGCTCCGCGTGGTATTACAACCACTGGCTTTTCACGTCCCCGGTTGCAATCAAAGATAATTGCTTTATCTTTCCTACAACGAAGGGTGGTTCGAGGAAACCTTCGATCGAGAGGTGACCAAATGATAATGGCAGCCAAGATTTCGGAGTTGGACAAGGGCGGCCGGGATGGAGGCGAGAACATCGCCTATATCCGGCAGCTTGTGGGAGAATTGCGGCGCGTCGCCCATCAGGAGCGGGCGGAAATGCTGTGTTATTTCCTGGAAATGGCCTATCTGGAGGCGGGCGACGTGCTGCATGCGCGCCGCACCCGCGCAAACCGGGCGGATTGAAGCGGTTCAGGCAAGGGGTTCGAGCGAAACCTGCCCGCCCGCCTGCCGGATCAGCCGCCCGGCGAGATCCAGTTCGAGCAGGATCATGTGCACCGTCGCGGCGGGCAGGCCGGTATGCGCGATGATCGAGTCGATATCGGCGGGGCTCGGGCCGAGCGCGTTGACGATAACGGTGCGATCGTCCTCGTCCGGCGTGGCGGCGGCTTGCCTCTGCGGCGTTTCCTGCGGTGGCTCGCCGAGCGCTGGCGCGGAAAACAGGTCGATATGCGACAGCGGTTGCAGCGCGTCGAGCACGTCCTTCGCCTCGGTGGTGACGATGGCGCCGTCTTTCAGCAGGCCGTTGGTGCCCTGGCAGCGCGGATCGAGCGGCGAGCCGGGCACGGCGAACACCAGCCGCCCGAAATCTCCCGCCAGCCGCGCCGTAATCAGCGAGCCGGAGCGGCGCGCCGCTTCCACCACCACCAGCCCCAGCGAAACCCCGGCGATCAGCCGGTTGCGGCGGGGGAAATCGCGGGCGCGGGGCTCCCAGCCGAAGGGCATTTCGCTGATGGCAAGCCCGCGCCCCTCGCAGATCTCGTTCAGCAGCGGAATGTTTTCCGGCGGGTAGGGGCGGTCCAGCCCGCCCGCCATGGCGGCGATGGTGCCAGTGTCGAGGCTGGCGCGATGGGCGGCGGTGTCGATGCCGCGCGCGAGCCCGGAAATGATGGCGTAACCGGCCCGCCCGGTTTCGCGGGCGATCATCGCGGCGAATTTCGCGCCGTGAACGGAGGCATCGCGGGCGCCGACGATGCCGATGGCCGGATGGCGGGTGACGGCGGTATCGCCCTTGACGGCGAGAAGCGGCGGCGCGCCGTCGATCTCGCGCAGGGCCGCCGGATATTCCGGCTCGCCGATGCCGATGAAGCGGGCGCCGAACCGGGTGGCGGTCTCGATTTCCCGCTCGGCCTGCTCACGCGTGGCGACGCGGATGGAACGCCGCGCGCCCCCGCGCCGGGAAAGCTCCGGCAGCATGTCGAGCGCCGTTTCGGCCGAACCGAAATGATTGATGAGGCTGCGGAAGGTGGCGGGGCCGACATTGTCGCTGCGGATCAGCCGCAGCCAGGCGATCCGTTGCCGTTCGGTCAGCGCGATTCCGCGCCGTGCCGCGCCGCCATCCCCCTCTGCCATGTCACCCCTTCTTCCCGATCCTGCTTTCCGTGCCGAGAATCAGGCGTTCGATATTCGGCTTGTGCTTCCACCAGGTGATGAGGGTCATCACGGCGAGAACGAGGCACATCTTTTCCTCGCCTATCAGCCACAATGCAACCGGAATGACAAGTGTCGCGACCAGCGCCGACAACGAGGAGTATTTGCTGAGAAAGGCGATGGTGAGCCAGACGGCGGCAAACACCAGCACCATGCCGGGCGCGAGCCCGAGCAGGATGCCGATATAGGTGGCGACGCCCTTGCCGCCCCTGAAACCGAGCCAGACCGGAAAGAGATGGCCGAGAAAGGCGCCGAAACCGGCGATCATGCCCGCTTCCGGGCCGAAGGCCTTGTGGGCGATCAGCACGGCGGCCGTGCCCTTGAAGGCATCGAGCAGCAACGTCGCCGCCGCCAGTTTCCGGTTGCCGGTGCGCAGCACATTGGTCGCGCCGATATTGCCGGAGCCGATCGTGCGCACATCGCCGAGCCCGGCGGCCCGCGTCAGCAGAAGCCCGAAGGGAATGGAGCCGAGCAGATAGCCGATGGCAAGGGCGGCCAGCGCCAGCATGGGCGCAATCTGCCAGTTCAGGATGTCGCTCATGCCTCTTCCCCCGATCTTATCGCTGATGGACCTGCCTGCCGCCCACATAGGTCGCGACGGCCCGGCCGCTGAGACGCGCATGTTCGAACGGCGTGTTCTTGGAGCGCGAAACGATGCTGTCCTCGGTGACGAGCCACGGTTCGTCGAGATCGACAAGGGCGATATCGGCCTTGGCGCCTACTTTCAGCGTGCCCGCGTCCAGCCCGAAGATTTCGGCGGGGCGCGTCGACATCGCCTCGACCAGCCGCTTCAGCGGCACGCGGCTGCCATGATGCAGGCGCAGCGCCGCGCCCAGCAGGGTCTCCAGCCCGATCGCGCCATCGGCGGCATCGGCGAAGGGCAGGCGCTTGGTGTCGACATCCTGCGGATCGTGGGAGGAGACGATGATGTCGATGGTGCCGTCGGCCAGCGCGTCGACCATGGCGTTGCGGTCGTCCTCGCTGCGCAGCGGCGGCGACATCTTGAAGAAGGTGCGGTATTCGCCGATGTCGTTTTCGTTCAGCGACAGGTGATTGATCGAAATGCCGCAGGAAACATCCGCGCCGCGCCCGCGCGCCACGCGGATGGCTTCGGCCGATTCCGGCACGGAAATCTTGGCCGCGTGATACCGGCCGCGTGTCAGCCCCGCGATGCGCAGGTCGCGCTCCAGCGGAATGATTTCCGCCTCGCGGGGAATGCCCGACAGGCCGAGCCAGCTTGCGAACAGGCCGGAATTCATCACGCCATTGGCGCCGAGATAGCGGTCGCGGCTTTCCAGCGAAATCACCGCGCCGAATTCCCGCGCATAGGTCAGCGCCCGGCTCAGCACCAGCGTATCGTGCAGCGGCCTGCGGCCGTTGGTCAGCATCACCGCTCCCGCGTCGAGCAGCAGGCCGAACTCGGTCATTTCCTCGCCCGCGAGACCTCTTGTCATGGCGGCGGCGGGATAGACATTGACGACGGCCTTGTCGCGGGCCGTTTTCAGCACGTATTCGACCAGCGCGATATCGTCGATCACGGGATCGGTGTCCGGCATCATGATGAAGGAGGTGACGCCGCCCGCCGCCGCCGCCTTGCTGGCCGAGGCGATGGTTTCGCGATGCTCCGCCCCCGGCTCGCCGGTATAGACGCGGGCGTCGACCAGGCCGGGAATGGCCAGAAGCCCGGCGCAGTCGCGAACCTCCGCGCCCTCAGGCTCGCCCTGGTTCAGCGCGTCCGCGCCCGCGGCGGCGATGCGGCCGTCCCTGATGATGATGGTGCCGGTCTCGTCCAGATTGCGCGAGGGATCGAGAATGCGGGCGTTCTTCAGAACGGTGATGCCGCTCATGTGCGTTCTCCCTGGGTCAGCAGCGTCTCCATCACGGCCATGCGCACCGCGACCCCCATTTCCACCTGTTGCTCGATCACGCTTTGCGGCCCGTCGGCGATATCGGAGGCGATCTCGACGCCGCGATTCATCGGGCCGGGATGCATCACCAGCGCGTCGTCCTTCGCATATTTCAGTTTTTCGGCATCGAGGCCGTGATAATGGAAATACTCGCGCACCGACGGCACGAAGGAGCCGGACATGCGCTCGCGTGGCAGGCGCAGCATCCTCACCACATCGGCGTCCTTCAAGCCCTCTTCCATGGAATGAAAGACCTCGACGCTCATATCGGCGATGCCCGACGGCATCAGCGTCGCCGGGCCGACGACGCGCACCCGCGCCCCCATGGCGTTCAGCAGGATGATGTTGGAGCGGGCGACACGCGAATGCAGCACATCGCCGCAGATGGCGACCGTGATGCCCGACAGCCGCCCCTTGGCGCGGCGGATGGTCAGCGCGTCGAGCAGCGCCTGCGTGGGATGCTCATGCGCGCCGTCCCCGGCATTGATGACGGCGCAGGAGACTTTCTGGGCGAGAAGGGCTGCCGCCCCCGCCGAGGAATGGCGCACCACCAGCACATCCGGGTGCATGGCGTTCAGCGTCATCGCGGTATCGATGAGGGTTTCGCCCTTCTTCACCGAGGAATTGCCGACCGACATGTTCATGACATCGGCGCCGAGCCGCTTGCCTGCCAGCTCGAAAGAGGCTTGAGTGCGGGTGGATGCCTCGAAGAACAGGTTGATCTGCGTCAGCCCGCGCAATGTCGAGGTTTTCTTTTCCCGCTGGCGGCTGATCTTGACGGCTTCGTCGGCCTTGTCGAGAAGAAATGCGATATCCGGGGGCGTGAGCCCCTTGATGCCGATGAGGTGGCGGTGGGGAAAGAAGACCATGAAAATGCCTCCGGGCCATGTTCAGCCGGTCTATAAAGACTGCAAACCTCTGCTGCAAGCCGATGCGATGCGGTTTGTCCTTGCGATCCCCAATGCAATGTTAATCATATCGGGCTAGGGCCTTTATCTGTTTTGTATTTTCTGGAAGTGCCATGCGCCGGACCGAAGAAAAATTCGCCGAACTCAATCAGCCGAAATTGTGGTCCGGCGTCAATGCCTACCGGCTCGATCCGATGCTGGTGGATCTGACCTCGCGCTTTCCCCGCGCCGTGCGCGAAGAGCTGGAGGCGCTGGGGCGGCATGTCACGGCGCCGGAGGTGCAGGATCTGGCCCGCATGGCCAATGAAAGCGCGCCGAAGCTGCGCACCCATGGGCCCCGCGGCGAGCGCATCGACGTGGTGGAATTCCACCCCGCCTGGCATGCGCTGATGCGCCGCTCCATGGCGAACGGGCTGCATTGCTCCGTCTGGGAAAACCAGCCCGACCCTGAACTCAAGAACAATGCCCACCGCATCCGCGCCGCCCGCTTCTTCCTGACGGCGCAGGCCGAAAGCGGGCATCTGTGCCCGCTGACCATGACCAGCGCCTCGGTGGCGGCGCTGATGGCCGCGCCCGCTGTGCAGAAGGAATGGGCGCCGAAAATCCTGTCGCGCAATTACGATTCGGCCAACCGCCCCGTCTCGCAGAAATCGGCGGTGACGCTCGGCATGGGCATGACCGAAAAGCAGGGCGGAACCGATGTGCGCGCCAACACCTCTACGGCGGAGCGGGTGGGCGAGGGCATCTATCGCCTTGCCGGGCACAAATGGTTCCTTTCCGCGCCGATGAGCGACGGCTTCGTGATGCTGGCCCGCACCCGCGAGGGCATGGGCTGCTTCCTGGTGCCGCGCCTTCTGGAAGACGGTTCGACCAACGGCGTGCGCATCCAGCGCCTCAAGGACAAGATCGGCAACCGCTCCAACGCCTCGGCGGAAGTGGAATTCAGCGATGCCTTCGGCTTCCTGCTCGGCGCGCCGGATGCGGGCATCCGCACCATTCTCGACATGGTGACGCTGACTCGGCTGGATTGCGCGGTCGCCTCCGCAGGCATCATGCGCGCCTCGCTGGCCGAGGCCGTGCATCACACGCGCGGCCGCAGCGTGTTCGGCAAGATGCTGGTCAGTCAGCCGATCATGACGCGGGTTCTCGCCGACATGGCGCTGGATGTCGCCGCCGCCACCGCGCTGTCCTTCCGTCTGGCGCAGGCCTTCGACCGGGCGGGCGAGCGGCAGGAGGAAGCCGCCTACGCCCGCCTGATGACGCCGGTGACGAAATACTGGTGCTGCAAGATCGCGCCCGCGCTGATCTACGAGGCGATGGAATGCATCGGCGGCAGCGGCTATATCGAGGAGCGCCCGATTGCCCGCCATTACCGCGAAGCGCCGGTCAACGCCATCTGGGAAGGCTCCGGCAATGTCATGGCGCTGGATGTGCTGCGCGTGCTCAGCCGTGGCCGCGATCTTTTCGAAAGCCTGTTTGCGGGGCTCTCCCGCGATCTCGGCCGCTCCGGCCCGAAGATCGTCGAGGTGTTGCGCGCCGCCATGGCGCTGTGCGACCGCGACGAGGGGGCAGGGCGCATGCTGATCGAGCAGCTCGCGCTCGCCGCCGCCGCCGCCGAGCTTTACCGGCTGGGCGCGGGCAAGGTGGCGGATGCCTTTCTGGAAACCCGCCTCGCGGCAGGTTGGCGCTCCACCTATGGCATGCTCGATTCGCGTTTCGACGCCGGGTATATTGTGGATCTGCTGTATCCGGCGGCGAATTGAGTTTGCCCCTCACCCTAACCCTCTCCCCGCAAGCGGGGAGAGGGGACTTGCCCTGCAAACGGATATTGGTTGAGGAGACGGCGCGGCAAACCCCTTCTCCCCGCTTGCGGGGAGAAGGTCGCGGCAGCGGGATGAGGGGCCTATTCCTCGCCATAGCTCCCGCCGTTAACCTTAATAAAAGGTTTACATTGCCAGCGAAGGGTTAACGCGCCACTTTGTCATTCATAAATGTTTAACCATGCGTACGGTGACCCCTGTGGGCCGATTGATGTTGCTTGTCGTCATGATGACGTTTTTTGCCGTTCTGGCGCTGGATATCAGCGTGCCCGCCATTGTGCTGGGCGTCATGGCGCTGACGAATGCGCTGGTTCTGTCCGGGCGCGGGGAGGGCATGGCATGAAATGGCTTCTGATCTTCTGGGCGGGGCCGATCCTGCTGCTCGGTAGCTGGTACATCCTGTCCTACTACGACATGAGCTTCGGTTTCTTCATGCTGACGCGCCAGACGCATGATCTGGTCTTCCGCATCTATGGCCATATTCTCGGCATCGCGCCGGAAAGCATTCCGCCGCTTGTCGCCCGCGCCATCGTGGTCGATAGCCTGGTCCTGTTCTCGATCATCGGCTTCCGCCGCCGCAAGCAGATCGCCGCCTGGTGGCGCAGCCGTCAGAAACCGGCGGACGATGTGCGCGACAGCGCCGAAAGCCTGTCCAGAGCCCCCTGAAGAATGAAGCTGGCGGCGGCCGAATCGATGCGTTCGGCCCGCTTGGCGCGGGAAACGTCCATTTCCAGAAGCGCCCGCTCCGCCGCGACGGTGGAAAGCCGCTCGTCCCAGAAGGTGAAGGGGATGTCCGTCTTCTCCTGCATGGAGCGCACGAAAGCCCGCGTCGCCTGAACGCGCGGGCCGCCGGAACCGTCCATGTTCATCGGCAGGCCGATCACGAAAGCGGCGATCTTTTCCTTCGCCGCGAAGGAAAGCAGCACTTCCGCATCCTGCGTGAATTTCACGCGCTTGAGCACCGGCCGGGGATTGGCAAGCCGCCGCCCGATATCCGACACGGCAAGCCCGATCGTCTTGGTGCCGAGATCGAGCCCGGCCACCGGCTGGCCGGGCTGCAAGGCTTGCGAAAGCTCTTCGATGGTCAGAACGGCCATGGTTTTCTCAGCGCTTGCGGACGAATTCGGTGCGCAGCACCAGACCCTTGACCGACTCATGCTTGCAATCGATCAGGTCGGGATCGTCGGTCAGGCGGATCGAGCGGATGACGGTGCCCTGCTTCAGCGTCGTGCTGGTGCCCTTCACCTTGAGATCCTTGATCAGCGTCACCGAATCGCCATCGGCCAGCACATTGCCGGAGGCGTCGCGCACCTCCGCCTTGCTGGCGGCGGCTGCCTGCGACGCCGGAATCCATTCGCCGCTCGCTTCGTCATATACATAATCGTCATCGGCCATCGTCATATCCATTTCACGGGGCTGTTATTCATCTTGGGCGAGCTATGTCATAGACTGCGCGAGAATCCAAAGGAGAAGTCCATGAAAATCATCTGGCTCGGCCATTCCGCTTTCCGCCTCGAAACCGCCAAGGCCAATATTCTCATCGATCCGTTTTTCAGCGGCAATCCGGGTTTCGGCGGCCTCGACGCGAAGGATGCGGCCAGGGATATCACCCATATCCTGCTGACGCACGGCCATGGCGATCACGTCGGCGACACGATCCAGCTTGCGAAGGAAACCGGCGCGACCGTTCTGGCCAATGCCGATCTCGCCGCCTGGCTCGGCGCCAAGGGCGTGGAAAAGCTGGAAATGGGCAATACCGGCGGCACCGTCTCCTTCGGCAGTTTTAGCGCCACCTTCACCAATGCGCTGCATTCCTCCGCCCAGATCACCGAGGATGGCGTCTCGCACGCGCTCGGCAACGCCAACGGGCTGATGCTGCATTTCGAGGACGAACCGGCGCTGTTCCACATGGGCGACACCGATATCTTCTCGGACATGGCCCTCATCAACGAATTGCACGCGCCGGAAATCGGCCTTGTGCCGATCGGCGACCGCTTCACCATGGGCGGCGCGGTGGCGGCGCTTGCCTGCCAGCGCTTCTTCAGTTTCACCACCGCCATTCCCTGCCACTACGGCTCTTTCCCGATCATCGACCAGACGCCGGAGAAATTCGTGGCGGGCATGGAGGGCGCGAAGACGAAAGTCGCAACACCAAAGCCGGGCGAGAGCCTGTCGCTGTGACAAATCCCCCGTTGCGCGGGCGCATCCGGGCCTTTATAGCGGGACGAAAGGGTGCTCCGGCGACGGAGCGCTTCCTGCCGTCTATTGGAGAAGATCATGTCCGTTGACCTCGCCACCGTGAAGCGTGTCGCCCGTCTTGCCCGTATCGCCGTCAGCGAAGACGAGGCCAATCGCATGGTGGGCGAACTGAACGGCATTCTGGGCTTCGTCGAGCAGCTTTCCGAAGTCGATGTCGAAGGCGTCGAGGCGATGACCTCCGTCATGCCCATGCAGATGCGCAAGCGTCAGGACGTCGTGACCGATGGTAACAAGGCCGCCGATATCGTCGCCAACGCCCCCGTCACCGAGCAGAATTTCTTCCTCGTGCCGAAAGTCGTGGAATAAGCGCCCGCCTTATTCCCCCCGCACGATTATCCTTTCGAAAGCATGTGACCGATGACCGACCTGACCCGCCTGACCATCGCCGAAGCCCGTGAGAAGCTTAACGCCCGCGACATCACCGCCGTCGAGCTGACCGACGCCTATCTCGCCGCCATCGACGCCGCCAACGGCGTAATCAACGCCTATATCTCCGTGACGCCGGACAAGGCCCGCGCCATGGCAAAGGCTTCCGACGAGCGCATCGCCGCAGGCAAGGCGGGCGCGCTGGAAGGCATTCCGCTCGGCATCAAGGATCTCTTCGCCACCGAAGGCGACCACACCCAGGCGGCAAGCCACATCCTCGACGGCTTCAAGCCGCGCTACGAATCGACCGTCACCCAGAACCTCTGGAACGACGGCGCGGTGATGCTCGGCAAGCTCAACATGGACGAGTTCGCCATGGGCTCCTCCAACGAAACCTCTTACTACGGCCCGGTCATCAACCCGTGGCGGGCGAAAGGCTCCAACCAGCAGCTCGTGCCGGGCGGCTCCTCGGGCGGCTCCGCCGCCGCCGTCGCCGCCTTCCTCTGCGCCGGGGCGACCGCGACCGATACCGGCGGTTCGATCCGCCAGCCCGCCGCCTTCACCGGCACCGTCGGCATCAAGCCCACCTATGGCCGCTGCTCGCGCTGGGGCACGGTGGCCTTCGCCTCGTCGCTCGATCAGGCCGGTCCCATCGCCCGCGACGTGCGCGATGCGGCGATCCTGCTGAAATCCATGGCAAGCGTCGATGCCAAGGACACCACCTCCGTCGACCTGCCGGTGCCGGATTACGAGGCCGCGCTCGGCCAGTCGGTGCGCGGCATGAAGATCGGCATTCCCCGCGAATACCGCGTCGACGGCATGCCGGAGGAAATCGAGGCATTCTGGCAGAAGGGCATCGCCTGGCTGAAGGACGCGGGCGCCGAGATCGTCGATATCTCGCTGCCGCACACCAAATACGCGCTGCCCGCCTATTACATCGTCGCCCCCGCCGAAGCCTCCTCCAACCTTGCCCGCTATGACGGCGTTCGCTACGGCTTGCGCGTCGACGGCAAGGATATCGTCGACATGTACGAGAAGACCCGCGCCGCGGGCTTTGGCAAGGAAGTCAAGCGCCGCATCATGATCGGCACCTACGTCCTGTCGGCCGGTTATTACGACGCCTATTACCTGCGCGCCCAGAAGGTGCGCACGCTGATCAAGCGCGATTTCGAGCAGGCCTTCGCCGCCGGTGTCGACGCCATCCTGACGCCCGCCACCCCGTCCTCCGCCTTCGGCATTGCCGACGAGGCGCTGGCCGCCGATCCCGTCAAGATGTACCTCAACGACATCTTCACGGTGACGGTGAACATGGCTGGCCTGCCGGGCCTTGCGGTTCCGGGCGGTCTCGACAGCAAGGGCCTGCCGCTTGGCCTGCAACTGATCGGCAAGCCTTTCGAGGAAGAAACGCTGTTCAGGGCGGCGCATGTGATCGAGCAGGCCGCAGGAAAATTCTCGCCGGAAAAGTGGTGGTAAGCCGTTGCGCTGCCGCTGTTTTACCCCACGACCCCGCTAAGCTAAGAACGAGCATCCGATGACCCTTGTTGATGTCCGCACCCCCGATCCGAAGCGCCTCATTCCCGGAGCCACCGGCGACTGGGAAATCGTTATCGGCATGGAAGTCCACGCGCAGGTGTTGAGCAAGTCCAAGCTGTTTTCCGGCGCCTCCACCGAATTCGGCAAGCCCGCCAATTCCAACGTCTCGCTGGTCGATGCCGCCATGCCCGGCATGCTGCCCGTCATCAACGAGGAATGCGTGCGCCAAGCCGTGCGCACCGGCCTCGGCCTGAAGGCGCAGATCAACAAGCGCTCCATCTTCGACCGCAAGAACTATTTCTACCCGGATCTGCCGCAGGGCTACCAGATCTCGCAGTTCAAGGATCCGATCGTCGGCGAAGGCCAGATCGTCATCTCGCTCGGCCCGGACCGTCAGGGCAATTTCGAGGATATCGAAATCGGCATCGAGCGCCTGCATCTGGAGCAGGATGCGGGCAAGTCGATGCACGACCAGCATCCGACCATGTCCTATGTCGATCTCAACCGTTCCGGCGTCGCGCTGATGGAAATCGTCTCCAAGCCCGACATGCGCTCGGCCGATGAGGCGAAGGCCTATCTCACCAAGCTGCGCTCCATCGTGCGCTATCTCGGCACCTGCGATGGCAACATGGACGAAGGCTCGATGCGCGCCGATGTCAACGTTTCCGTGCGCCGCCCGGGCGAAGCCTTCGGCACGCGTTGCGAAATCAAGAACGTCAACTCGATCCGTTTCGTCGGCCTTGCCATCGAATACGAAGCCCGCCGCCAGATCGCCATTCTCGAAGACGGCGGCTCGATCGATCAGGAAACCCGCCTGTTCGATCCGGGCCGTGGCGAGACGCGCTCCATGCGCTCCAAGGAAGACGCGCATGATTACCGTTACTTCCCCGATCCCGACCTGCTGCCGCTCGAATTCGACGACGCCTTCATCGAAGACCTGAAGCAGCATCTGCCGGAACTGCCCGACGACAAGAAGGCCCGTTTCGTTCGCGATCTGGGTCTCTCGGTCTATGACGCCTCGGTTCTGGTCTCGGAAAAGGCGATTGCCGATTATTTCGAAGCCGTGGCGGCTGGCCGCGACGGCAAGGCGGCGGCCAACTGGGTGATCAACGACCTGCTCGGCGCGCTGAACCGCACTGGCAAGTCCATCGAGGAAACCCCTGTCACCCCCGAGCAGCTCGGAGCGATCATCGATCTCATCAAGGACGGCACGATTTCCGGCAAG
>JBDHTA010000063.1:0-21057 GCA_039808465.1 Rhizobiaceae bacterium
ATTTCAACACAACAAGGAGACAGGCCCATGGTGGCGCAAAAAGGCAAGGACATGCTGCTGAAGATCTACAACGGCAGCACCTATGAAACGGTGGCGGGGCTGCGCTCGAAGCGGCTGAGCTTCAATGCGGAAACGGTGGACGTGACCGATTCCGAAAGCAGCGGCCGCTGGCGCGAGCTTCTGGCCGGAACCGGCGTGCAGCGCGCCTCGGTTTCCGGCGCGGGCATCTTCAAGGACCAGACATCCGATACCACGGTGCGCAGCACGATGTTTTCCGGGGCGATCGCCAACTGGCAGATCACCATTCCCGATTTCGGCACCATCACCGGGCCGTTCCAGATCACGGCGCTGGATTATTCCGGCCAGTACAATGGCGAGGTGCAGTTCGAGCTGGCGCTGGAATCGGCGGGCTCCCTGACCTTCGGGGCCGTCTGATGCGGGGGGCGAACGCAACGGGGCGGGCAAACCGCCGCAGGGGCGAGATCGAGGCCGTCATCGACGGCGAGCGCCGCATTCTCTGCCTGACGCTGGGGGCGCTTGCCGAGCTGGAAACCGCCTTCGCCGCCGACGATCTCTCGGGTCTCGCGGCCCGGTTTCAGGCAGGCGGGCTGAAAGCCGCCGATGTCATCCGCATTCTCGGCGCCGGGCTTCGCGGCGGCGGCAACGCCATCTCCGACGAGGATGTGGCCGTTGCCAGCATCGAGGGCGGCATCGCCGGATGCGCGGCCATCATGCGCGACCTGCTCTGCGCCACCTTTCTCGACGAGGCGGAGGCTGCCCGCCCTTGAGCGCCGTGGCAGGCGAAGGGCCGCAGGCCGTGGCGGCGCCTTTTCCCTGGGAAGAGGCGCTGCACGCCGGCCTGTGCCTGCTGCGGATCGAGCCCGCCCGCTTCTGGGCGATGACGCCGCGTGAGCTTCACATCGCGGTGGGCGGGCTCGCGCCCCGCATGGCCGACGCCCCCGGCCGGGCGGAGCTGGAAGCCCTGATGCGGCGCTTTCCCGACACAAAGGATGGAGAACGCGATGGACGAGCAGAGTTTTGACGGCATGACCCGCAGCGCCACGGCGCTGAACGATATCCTCGCCGATCTGGAGGGGCGTTCTCGCTCTTTCGGCTCGGTGCTGACGGGGGCCTTGCGGCAGGCGGTGAGCGGCAGCCGGGGGCTGGAGGATATCCTGCGCGGCGTCGGCGCGCGGCTGGCCGATATTGCGCTTTCCGTCGGGCTGAAGCCGCTGGAAACGCTGGCGGCGAACACGGTGTCCGGCCTGCTGGGCGGGCTGGGCGGCGGTGCGGGCGGCAGCCTCGGCGCCGGACTGGCCGGTGGTTTGGGCCGCGTGTTGAGCGCCGGTTTTGGCGGAGGAACGGGCAGCGGGCTGGGCGGCGGTCTGATTGCCGGTCTGGGCGGCAGTCTGGCTGGCGGTTTGGCCGGTGGTCCGGGTGGAGGATTGGCCGGGGGGACGGTGGCGGCCTTCGCCAAGGGCGGCATTTTTACCGGATTGCCGCAGGCGGTCATGCCTGCGGCGGCCGCCTTTGCCAAGGGCGGGATCGTGGCGCTGTTGCCGCAGGCATCCGGCGGCGGCGCTCTTGCCGGTGGCGGCTCGGGGGCGAGGCTGCCGCAAAAGGGGGCGGGGGTGTTCGCCTTTGGCGGCGGCGGAAGCGTTACGCCGTTTGCGCAGGGCGGCGTCGTGGCAGCGCCTACTTACTTCGCCATGGAGGGCGGGCGCGGGCTGATGGGCGAGGCGGGGCCGGAAGCGATCCTGCCGCTCAGGCGCGGCAGCGACGGGGCGCTTGGCGTCGCCGCGTCCGGCGTTGCTGCGTCCAGCGGCAGCGGGCCGGTGCAGGTGGTCTTCAACATCACCACGCCCGATGCCGAAAGCTTCCGCCGCTCCGAGGGCCAGATCGCCGCCATGCTGGCGCGCAGCGTCGGGCGCGGGCAGCGGAACATCTAACCAGAAGGAAGGAAAGCGATGCAGGGATTTCACGAGGTGCGCTTTCCGCTGCGCCTGTCGCTGGCGACGGCGGGGGGACCGCAGCGGCGCACCGATATCGTCAGCCTCTCCAACGGCCGCGAAAGCCGCAATCAGCGCTGGCGCGGCTCGCGCCGCAGCTATGACGCCGGATCCGGCCTGCGCTCCCTCGACGATCTCTATGAGCTTGCCGCCTTCTTCGAGGCGCGCGGCGGCGAGCTTTACGGCTTCCGCTTCCGCGATCCCTTCGACGGAAAATCCTGCGCGCCGGGGGAAACGATTTCGGCGCTGGATCAGGGCATCGGCACGGGAAACGGGACGCGCACCATCTTTCAGCTCATGAAAACCTATGGCGACGGGGCGGGCGCGTTCCAGCGCGAGATCGCCAAGCCCGTCGAGGGTACGGTGGTGGTCAGCGTCGGCGGCGCGTTGCTGGCGCCCTGGGCCTTTGCCTGCGACCCCGCGACGGGGCTGGTGACGCTTGGCGCGCCGCCCGCCGCCGGGCAGGCGGTGCGCGCCGGTTTCGCCTTCGATGTGCCGGTGCGCTTTGCCACGGCGCGCATCGATATCAGCCTGCAATCCTTCAAGGCCGGGCGCATTCCCAGCATTCCATTGATCGAGGTGAAGCCATGAAAGACATTCCCGCCGCGCTTGCCGCGCATCTTTCCGGCGGCGTCACGACGCTATGCCATGCCTGGCGCGTCATTCGCCGCGATGGCGCCGTGCTCGGCTTTACCGAACACGATGCCGATCTCGATTTCGCGGGCACGACCTTCGCCGCCGCCAGCGGCTTTTCCGCCAGCGACAGCGAGGCCGAGAACGGCCTTGCCGCCACCACCGGCGAGGTGGCGGGCGGTTTTTCCGCCGATGCGATCACCGAGGCCGATCTCGCCCATGGCCGCTATGACGGGGCGCGGGTCGAGGTCTATCTGGTCAACTGGGCCGATCCGGCGCAGCGCATGCTGCTGCGCGTGCAGGAAATCGGCGAGGTGACGCGCACGCAAGGCGATTTCCGCGCCGAGCTGCGCAGCATCGCCCATCGTCTCGGGCAGGAGCAGGGGCGGCTTTACGGACGCCGCTGCGACGCGACGCTGGGGGACGGCAGATGCCGTGTCGATCTTTCGCTTGGCAGCCGCAGGCGCAACGGCACGGTGTTGACCGTTTCCGACAGCCAGACGATCACCGCCTCGGGGCTGGCGGGTTTCGCCTCCGGCTTCTTCGGCTTCGGGGTGCTGACATTCTCCAGCGGCGCGCTCGCGGGCCTGTCCTTCGATATCGACGCGCATTGGCAGGAGGAGGATGTTTCCGTGCTGACCTTCTGGCTGCCGGTGCCGGAGGGGCTGGAGGAAGGGGCGGCGTTCGAGATCGTCGCGGGCTGTGACAAGAGTTTTTCCACCTGCCGGGCGAAATTTTCCAACCATCTGAATTTTCAGGGGTTCCCGCATATTCCGGGGGCGGATTTCGCCTATTCCTATGCCGACGGCAAGAGCGTGCATGACGGGAGGCCGCTGTTCCAATGACCGGGATCGGAGAGCATGTGCTGGCCGCGGCCCAAGGCTGGATCGGCACGCCCTATCGCCATCAGGGATCGCGGCGCGGCGTCGGCTGCGATTGCCTTGGGCTGGTGCGCGGCATCTGGCGCGAGCTTTACGGGAGCGAGCCGGAACCGCCGCGCCCCTACGCCCCCGACTGGGCCGAACGCAGCGGCGAGGAGCGGCTGCTGGATGCGGCAGGGCGGCATTTCCGCCCTGTGAGCGGCATGGGCGAGGCCTTGCCGGGCGATCTGCTGATCTTCCGCTGGCGCGACGGCTGC
The DNA here is from genome assembly GCA_039808465.1 of Rhizobiaceae bacterium. Classification (GTDB taxonomy): domain Bacteria; phylum Pseudomonadota; class Alphaproteobacteria; order Rhizobiales; family Rhizobiaceae; genus Metarhizobium. The sequence continues at coordinate 3,781 of JBDHTA010000063.1, forward strand.
GCGGCAAAACATGCCGGTATTTTCGCGGGCGAGGGGCATTTCATCCATGCCTATGAGCAGGCGGCGGTGATCCGTTCGCCGCTCGTGCCCGCCTGGCGGCGGCGCATTGCCGGTGTGTTCCGGTTCCCTGATATGACGAGGTAGTTTCATGGCGACCATTCTGTTTCAGGCGGCGGGCGCGGCCCTCGGCGGCGTGTTCGGGCCTGTCGGCGCGGTGATCGGCCGGGCGCTCGGCGCGATGGCGGGCAATGCTGTCGACCGGGCAGTGCTCGGCGGAAGCCGCACGGTGACCGGCCAGCGGCTTGGGGCGGCGCGGATTCCCGGCGCCGACGACGGCACGGCGATCAACCGCGTCTACGGCGCGGCGCGCATCGGCGGCACGCTGATCTGGGCGACCCGCTTCGAGGAGGAGGTGCTGTCCGAGCGCTCCGGCGGCAAGGGCGCGGGCGGAACCCGCGTCGAGAATTTCCGCTATTATGCCAATCTCGCGATCGGTCTGTGCGAGGGGCCGATCGCCAGCGTGCGCCGCGTCTGGGCGGACGGGCGCGAGATCGACCTGACCGGGATCGAGATGCGCGTGCATACCGGCACCAGGACGCAAGCGCCCGATCCGCTGATCGAGGCGAAGCAGGGCGCGGGCAACGCGCCCGCCTATCGCGGTCTTGCCTATGTGGTGTTCGAGCGCCTGCCGCTCGACGATTACGGCAATCGCGTGCCGCTGTTCCATTTCGAGGTGCTGCGGCCCGTCGGGAAGCTGGAGAAGCAGATTCGGGCGGTCACCATCATTCCCGGCTCGACGGAGCATGGCTACAACCCCGCCGTCGTGACCGACTTCATCGGCCCCGGCAGCGCCCGCACGCTGAACCGGCATGTGCTGACGCATGCGAGCGACTGGAAGGCCTCCATCGACGAGCTTTGCGCGGTCTGCCCCAATCTGGAAAGCGTGGCGCTGGTGGTGTCGTGGTTCGGCACCGACCTGCGCGCCGGTGAATGCCGCATCCTGCCCGGCGTGGAAACCGCCCTGCGCGCCGGGGAAAGCAGCCCGTGGTGGGTGAGCGGAATAATCCGGGCGACCGCGCATCCGATCAGCGTCAACGGCGGCGGTCCCGCCTATGGGGGCACGCCGAGCGATTCCGGCGTCAGCGCCGCCATCGCCGATCTCAAGGCGCGGGGGCTGAAGGTGTTTCTCTATCCCTTCGTGATGATGGATGTTCCCGCCGCAAACACGCTGCCCGATCCCTATGGGGCAGGCAGGCAGGCGGCCTATCCCTGGCGCGGGCGCATTACCTGCCATCCGGCGCCGGGGCGGGCGGGCTCGCCGGACAGGACGGCGGCGATCCGCGATACCGTCGCCGCCTTCTGCGGCAATACCGCGGTTTCGGATTTCGTGGTGGTGGGGCCGCATGTCGTCCATGTCGGCACGGCTTCCGGCTATCGCCGCCTGATCCTGCATTACGCGCATCTGGCCAAGGCGGCGGGCGGGGTCGACGGCTTCATCATCGGCTCGGAACTGCGCGGGCTGACGCAGATGCGCGACGACACCGGGGCCTTTCCCTTCGTCAACGCGCTGGCGGCGCTCGCATCGGACGTGCGCGGCATCCTCGGCCCCTCGGCCAAGCTGACCTACGGGGCCGACTGGTCGGAATATTTCGGCTATCATCCGCAGGATGGCTCGGGCGACGTGTTCTTCCATCTCGACACGCTCTGGGCCGCCCCGGAGATCGACGCCGTCGGCATCGACAATTACATGCCGCTCAGCGACTGGCGCGAGGGCGATCTCTTCGCGAACAATCCGGACGGCGCGCGCACCGCCGAGGATCCCCGCGCGTTGCGCGCCGCGATCACCTCCGGCGAGGGCTTCGACTGGTATTATGCCAGCCATGGCGACCGGTTGGCGCGCCAGCGCAGCGCCATCAGCGACGGGCTGGCCGAAAAGCCCTGGGTCTTCCGCTACAAGGATATCCATGGCTGGTGGTCGAACCGCCACTACAACCGCGTGGACGGCGAGGAGAGTTCGGCGCCGACGGCCTGGACGCCGGGCATGAAGCCGGTTTGGCTGACCGAACTCGGCTGCCCGGCCATCGACAAGGGCGGCAACCAGCCCAATGTGTTTCTCGACGCCAAGTCGGTGGAGAATGCCGCGCCGTATTTTTCCAACCGCAAGCGCGCCGACAGCATGCAGCGGCGCTTTCTGGAGGCGCATCACGGCTATTGGACGAGCAGTGCGGCGCCATCCGGCATGATCGACCCGGCGAAGATCTTCTGCTGGACATGGGATGCGCGGCCTTTCCCGGTGTTTCCCGCCGATGCCGGTTTCTGGAGCGACGGCGCCAACTGGCAGACCGGCCACTGGCTGAACGGGCGGCTGGGGGCGGGCACGCTGGCCGATACGCTGGCCGCGATCCTCACCGATCACGGCTTTTCCGATTTCGACGTTAGCGAGGTCTGCGGCGACCTGCCGGGCTATATTCAGGGCGGCATCGTTTCGGCGCGCGGGCTGATCGAGCCGCTGATGACCGCGTTCCAGATCGATGCGAGCGAGGAGGGCGGCATCCTGCGCTTCCGCTCGCGGCTGCACGCCAGCCGCCCGGTGCGGCAGGTGGAGGTGTTCGCCGATCTCGAAAACCGGCCGCTGTGGAGCGAAAGCCGCGCCCATGACGCCGACCACGCGGGGGAAGCCATCATCGGCTTCTACGACCAGTTTCTCGATTACGGCGAAGGCAGCGCCCGCTCGCACCGGGTGGCGGCCGCCAATGACCGGGTGCTGCGCTGCGATCTCGCCGCCAGCCTGTCGCGGCGCATGGCCGAAGACAGCGCCGAGGCGCTGCTGCGCGATCACAATCTGGCGCGGCGCTCGGTCAGCTTCGACATCGCGCCCTTCGATCTCGGCTTGCAGCCGGGCGATGCCGTGGAACTGCCGGACGGGCCGCCCGGCCGCTTTCTGGTGACGCGCATCGAGGAGGGCGGCACGCGGCGGGTGGAAGCGCGGGCCTTTGCCGCTTCCACCGCCATTCGCGAGGCATCCGGCAGCGACACGCCGGAGCGGACGGGCGGCGATACCGCGATCTACGCGCCCTATCTCGTGTTGATGGACCTGCCGCGTTTCGAGGACGGGGCGGCGACGGATTTCGCCCGCGCCGCGATCCATGCGCGGCCCTTCCGCCGCACGCTGCTGTCGGTTTCCGCCACCGGCGAGGGCTACGGCCTGCGGGCGACGCTGGACCGGCCCTCGCGCATCGCCACGCTTGCGGCCGATCTCGAGCCCGGCATTCTCGGGCGGTTCGATCCGCTCAACGCCATCGTGCTGGACCTGCCGTTCGGCGCCGCGCCGAGTGCCGCGCGCGCCGCCGTTCTGGCCGGGGAAAACCGGCTGGCGGTGCGCTGCCGCAACGGCGGCTGGGAGGTGCTGTGCTATCGCGACGGCGAGGAGATCGCCCCGCGCCGCTGGCGCCTGACCGGCCTGCTGCGCGGTCTGGCGGGCAGCGACGACGCCATGGCGGCCGGAGCCGCGAGCGGGGCCGACGCCGTGTTCCTCGACGCCGCGGTGCGGCCGATCGGGCTGACGGCGGAAGAGGCGGGCCTGACGTTCAACTGGCGGGCCGAGGCATCCGGCGGCGGCGGCGAAACGCAGACCATCGCCTTTGCCGGGGGACGCCGGGCCGACACGCCGCTTTCACCGGCGCATCTGCGCGGAACATGGCTCGCCAGCGGCACGATCCGCCTGAGCTGGGTGCGGCGCGGGCGCATCGACGCCGACGACTGGGAGAGCGCCGATATTCCGCTCGACGAGCCGGAGGAGCGCTATCGGGTGGAAATTCTGTCGGGTGCCGCGGTGGCGCGGCGCTTCGAGGTGAGCGGGCCCGCCTGCGACTACACCCTTGCCCAGCAGGTGACGGATTTCGGCTCCGCCCGCGCCAGCCTGTCCGTGCGGGTGCGCCAGATGGGCCGCAAGGTGCCGCTGGGCGCGGCCATGCAACGCGTGATTTCGAAGTGAACAGGGAGAAACGGTGATGGAAGCAAGCAAGGCATGGTATCTTTCACGCACGGTCTGGGGCGCGCTGATCGCGGTCGCGGCCTCGCTTTCGCAGGCCATGGGCATCGAATTGCAGGCGGGCGATCAGGCCGATCTGGTGGAAATGCTGGTGGCGCTCGGCGGCGCGGCGGGCGCGTTTGTCGCGTTTTACGGGCGGCTTCGCGCCCGCAGCGCGTTGACGAAACGGCCCTGAAAACCCGTGGCGGCAATCAGTGGCGGATGCCGCGCAAGGCATCGCCAACGCGAAAATGCCATCCATTCATTTGCCATTCAGCCGGGTTGGGGTAAATTGTCGAGGCTGGGCGATGCGTGGCGAACGGGCCTTTCGCATGCGTGACCGGCGCAAAACCGTTAAGCGCGGATATATGGCGGCCATCGGGCCGGAGCGCGCTTTTCGACTCTTTTTGATGCGTTTTCGATGGAAGTGAGGGCATGGCATCTCCGGCGATCTTTGCGACCCTGGCCGCCGGGCTTGCGGCGGCGGCTCCGCAGGACATCGACACAGGCATGACGATTCCGGTCGCGGGCGATTGCGCCGCCGCAGCCGAGCAGGTGGTGGCCGAAACCGGCGGCCAGCTTCTTTCGGCGCAGCCGTCGGGCGATTCCTGTGTCATCACCGTTCTCATTCAGGGCAACGGCAACGAGCGGCCGCGCAAGGTCCGCGTCAAGGTTCCGATGTAGGCTTGATTCCCGCGCGCCCCGCGGCGCTGCCCGGTGTTGAATGATGCCCCGGTGTTGAATGATGATGGAGTGATGGCCGATATGCGAATTCTTGTGGTCGAAGACGATGCGACGTTGAACCGGCAACTGGCGGATGCGCTGAAGGAAGCCGGTTATGTGGTCGATCAGGCCTTCGATGGCGAGGAAGGGCATTATCTCGGCGATTCCGAACCCTATGACGCGGTGATTCTCGATATCGGCCTGCCGGAAATGGACGGTATCACCGTGCTGGAAAAATGGCGGGCGGAAGGCCGCGCCATGCCGGTGCTGATCCTGACCGCCCGCGACCGCTGGAGCGACAAGGTGGCGGGCATCGACGCGGGCGCCGACGATTACGTCGCAAAGCCCTTCCATGTCGAGGAAGTGCTGGCGCGCATCCGCGCCCTCATTCGCCGCGCGGCGGGGCATGCCTCCTCGGAAATCGTCTGCGGGCCGGTCCGGCTCGACACCAAGACCTCCAAGGCGAGCGTCAACGGCGCGCAGCTCAAGCTCACCTCGCATGAATTCCGGCTGCTCTCCTACCTCATGCATCACATGGGCGAGGTGGTGTCGCGCACGGCGCTGGTCGAGCATATGTACGATCAGGATTTCGACCGCGATTCCAACACCATCGAGGTTTTCGTCGGCCGCTTGCGCAAGAAGATGGGCGTCGACCTGATCGAGACCGTGCGCGGGCTCGGCTATCGCATGCAGGCGCCGGGAAACACGAAGTAACAGGCGCGCGGGGGCGCTTCGGATGACATGACCTTCGCTGCCCGCTCTCTGACCGCCCGCGTGCTGCTGCTGGCGACGCTCTGGTCGGCCTTCGCGCTCGTCGCCATCGCCATCGTGATTTCCACATTGTACCGGGAAAGCGCGGACCGGGGCTTTCAGGATCTGCTGCGCGCCCAGCTCTACAATGTGGTGAATTCGGTTTCCGTCGGGGAAAACAGCACGCTGGCGGGCAATCCGGAACTCGGCGACCTCAGGTTCTCGCAGCCGAAAAGCGGCTGGTACTGGATCGTCGAGCCGCTCGGCACCTTTTCCACCGGGCCGCTGGTGTCTTCCTCGCTTGGCCTGTCCGACCTGAAGGTGCCTTCCGTCGCCGATGTGCCCTTCGACAACAATTACGAGCGTTTCTACGCGTTGGACGACGGCAACGGCAATATCATCCAGATGGCCGAAACCGAGGTGGTGCTGGATCAGGAAGGGCGGGCGGCGCGCTTTCGCGTCAGCGGCAATCTTGCCGTGGTCAACAATGACGTGACGGCCTTCGACAACCGGCTGTATCTGGCGCTTGCGGTGTTCGGCTTCGGCAGCCTGATCGTCAACGCGCTGGCGATTCTTTATGGCTTGAAGCCGCTCGATCATGCCCGCGCCGCGCTGGAGCGCATCCGCGCGGGCGAAGCGGAGCGGTTGCAGGGCGACTTTCCGCGGGAAATCCAGCCGCTTGCCAATGAAATCAACGCGCTGATCGACAGCAACCGCCGCATCGTCGAGCGCGCCCGCATGCAGGTCGGCAATCTCGCCCATTCGCTGAAGACGCCGATCGCCGTGCTGCTCAACGAGGCGCGGGTGCTGGAGCGGGCGCATGGCGATCTCGTGCGCCATCAGGCCGAGGCCATGCAGGCGCAGGTGCAATCCTATCTCAACCGCGCCCGCATCGCCGCCCAGCGCGATTCGATCCTGGCCCGCACCGAGGCGGAACCGGCGCTGGAGCGGCTGGTGCGCGTCATGCGCCGCCTGAATGCCGACAAGGAATTCCAGCTCGTCATCGAGCCCGCGCATCTCGCTCTCGCCATGGAGCAGCAGGATGTGGAGGAGACCGTCGGCAACCTTCTGGAAAACGCGGCGCGCTTTGCCGAGCGGCGGGTGAAGGTTTCTGCCGTTGCCGCGCCGCCCGACGTCAAGGGCAGCGATCCGGCGCGGCGGTCATGGATCGAGCTGACCGTCGAGGATGACGGGCCGGGGCTCGATGCCGACCAGATCAGCGAGGCGATGAAGCGCGGCCGCCGCCTGGACGAGAGCAAGCCGGGAACCGGGCTCGGCCTTTCCATCGTGCGCGAGATCACCTCCGAATATCACGGGCTGGTGGAGCTTTCGCGGGGCGAGGCGGGCGGGCTGAAGGCGCGGCTGATTCTGCCCGCCGTGACAAAGGACGTTGCGTGATGCGGCGCGCAGTGTCAAAACTGTTGACAGGCCACAATGCCGCCACGGGAAACCGCCACCAGATTTGTTGTTGTCGCATTCCTGCTTATGCAGGATGCCCGGTGCAGGAACATTGATTTGAAGATTGCCGATCGCGAATACTGGTTTGTTTCCATGCCTTTTTCCAAGCCCGCGTCTTTTTCGAGGCCCATGTCTTTTTCCAAGCAGTGCCTTTCCGCCGCCGCGCTGGCGGGGCTCGTCGCGCTTGCCGGGTGCAAGACCAGCGGAACCGGGGTCGCGGCGGATGCCGCGTCTGCCTCCGTGTCGCCCGCGGCAAGCTCGGCGCCCTTCATCGCCGCCCTTCAGGGGGGCATCGTGGCGCGCAGCGGCATCGAACTGAACAAATCCGACCGTCAGCGGGCGCTGGAAGCGGAATACCGGGCGCTGGAAGCCGCCCGTGGCGGGCAGCCGGTGGCCTGGAGCGGGCGCGGGGTGAGCGGCGAGGTGGTGGCGGCGGCGCCCTATCAGGTCGGCTCGCAGAACTGCCGCCAGTACACGCACACGCTGACGCTGGAAGGCAACAAGCAGGCCGTGGCGCGCGGCGCCGCCTGCCGCAACCCGAATGGAAGCTGGTCGCCGCTGACTTGATGTAAGTCAAGGCGCCTTTTGCGCATCTGCTATTCTTGCGACCAAACGCCACAAAGCGGTTCCATCACGGTTTCGTCGGTTGGAATGTGGTCAAAGGTGCAGTAATTGGGCGCTATGTTGTTCTGGATAATCGTCGCGATCCTCACGGCCGCCGTTGCGGCGGCCCTGCTTTCTCCTCTCCTGCGCCGGGCGCGGGCGGGCGCGGACGATCGCGCCGGCGAGGCCGCCGTCTATCGCGACCAGTTGGGCGAGCTGGAGCGGGATCTGCGGCAGGGGCTTATTACCGCCGGTGAAGCCGATTACGCCAAGGCGGAGATCGCCCGGCGCCTGCTGGCGGTTTCCGCGGGCGGGGGCGCGGGGGCCGCCATGCCGTCGGGCAGGCGCAGGCGGATTGCCGAAATCTTCGTGCTGCTCTGTCTTCCCGCCATCGGGCTCGGGCTCTACCTGGAAACGGGCAGCCCGGAGCTTCCGGCGCAGCCCTTGCAGGCGCGCCTCGACAATCCCGGCGAGGATATCGGCATCCTGATCGTCAAGGCCGAGCAGCATCTGGCGCGCAACCCGGATGACGGGGCGGGCTGGGATCTGCTGGCGCCGATCTATTTCCGCAGCGGGCGTCTCGGCGATGCTGAAATGGCCTATCGCAACGCCATCCGCCTCAAGGGCGCGACTGCCGAGCGGCAGAACGGGCTGGGCGAAACGCTGGTCACCGCCGCCGATGGCGTGGTGACCGCCGATGCCCGCGCCGCCTTCGAGCAGGCGCTGAAGCTCGACCCGCAGAATTTCCGAACCCGCTTCTATCTGGCGCTGGCCATGGAGCAAGGCGGACAGGCGGGTGAGGCAAGAGCCGCTTTCGAGGCGATCGCCAGGGATTCGCCGCCGCAGGCGCCCTGGCTGGAACTGGTGCGGCAGCATATCGCCGCCAATGGCGGCGGGCCGGTTGCGCCCCCGCCCGGCAATCCGTCCGAGGCCGATATCGCCGCCGCCGAGGGCATGACCGGCGGCGACCGCCAGCAGATGATCGAGGGCATGGTGGCGAGCCTTGCCGAGAAGCTGCGCGAGGAGCCGAAGAATATCGAGGGCTGGCTGCGGCTGGTGCGCTCCTATGCCGTGCTGAACCAGCCGCAGAAGGCAGGCGCGGCCTTGAAGGATGCGCTCGCCGTTTTTCCGGCTGACAGCGCCGAGGGCAGGCAATTGCTGGCGCTATCGGCCGAGCTGGGCGTAAAGGCCGAAGGAGCCGTGCAATGACCCGCAAGCAGAAACGCCTCGCCGTGATCGGCGCCGGAATGGGCTTCATCGCCCTCGCGGCCATGCTGGTGCTCTACGCTTTCGGCCAGTCCATTGCCTATTTCTACATGCCCGCTGATCTCGCGGAAAAGCCGGTTCCGGCCGAAACCCGCATCCGCCTCGGCGGGCTGGTGGGCGAGGGATCGATCGTGCGCGGCGAAGGCTCGACGGTGCGCTTCGACGTCACCGACGGCGAGGGCACGGTGAAGGTGACCTATACCGGCCTGCTGCCCGATCTGTTCCGCGAAGGGCAGGGCGTCGTCACAGAAGGCAAGTTCGAGGCGGGCAGCGATGTGTTCCATGCCGACTCGGTGCTCGCCAAGCATGACGAGAACTACATGCCCAAGGAAGTGGCCGACCGGCTGAAGGACCAGGGGCTCTGGCAGCAGGAGAAAACGCAGTGAGTGTCGAGCTTGGCCATTATGCGCTGGTGCTGGCGCTGGCGACGGCGATCATCCTGTCGATCCTGCCGATGTGGGGGGCGCGCAGGAATGATCAGGCGCTGATGGACATGGGGCCGGTCGCCTCCATCGTCCTGTTCGCTCTGGTTTCGCTTGCCTTCGCCATGCTGACATGGGCGCATCTGGTCTCGGATTTTTCCGTGAAGAACGTCTGGGAAAATTCGCATTCGCTGGTGCCGGTGATTTTCAAGATCTCCGGCGTCTGGGGCAATCACGAAGGCTCGATGCTGCTCTGGGTGCTGATCCTGACGCTGTTTTCGGCGCTGGTGGCGGTGTTCGGCCGCAACCTGCCGGACCGGCTGCGCGCCGACGTGCTGTCGGTGCAGGGGTGGATTTCCACCGCCTTCACGCTGTTCATTCTCCTGACCTCCAACCCGTTCCAGCGCCTCAACCCGGCGCCGCCGGAGGGGCAGGATCTCAACCCGGTCTTGCAGGATATCGGCCTCGCCATTCATCCGCCGCTGCTCTATCTCGGTTATGTCGGCTTTTCCGTCTGTTTCTCCTTTGCCATCGCGGCCCTGATGGAAGGGCGCATCGACGCCGCATGGGCGCGCTGGGTGCGGCCGTGGACGCTCGCCGCCTGGACGTTTCTGACGGCGGGCATCGCCATGGGTTCATACTGGGCCTATTACGAGCTGGGCTGGGGCGGCTGGTGGTTCTGGGATCCGGTGGAAAACGCCTCCTTCATGCCCTGGCTTGCGGGCACGGCGCTGTTGCATTCGGCGCTGGTGATGGAAAAGCGCGAGGCGCTGAAGATCTGGACGATCCTGCTGGCGATCCTCACCTTTTCGCTGTCGCTGCTCGGCACCTTCCTCGTGCGCTCCGGCGTGCTGACGTCGGTGCATGCCTTCGCGACCGATCCGGCGCGCGGCGTCTTCATCCTCGCCATTCTGGTGATCTTCATCGGCGGCGCGCTGTCGCTGTTCGCTTTCCGCGCGCCGATGCTGAATGCGGGCGGGCTGTTTGCGCCGATCTCGCGGGAAGGGGCGCTGGTTCTCAACAACCTGATCCTCACCGTTTCGACGGCGACGGTGCTGATCGGCACGCTCTATCCGCTGCTGCTGGAAAGCCTGACGGGGGAGAAGATCTCGGTCGGCGCGCCGTTCTTCAACCTCACCTTCGGGCTGCTGATGATCCCGCTTCTGGTCGCCGTGCCCTTCGGGCCGCTGCTGGCATGGAAGCGCGCCGATCTGGCGGGGGCGCTGCAACGGCTGTTTACGGCGGCGGCGCTTTCGTTTCTCGTGGCGCTCGCGCTGTATTACCGGGAAAACGGCGGGCCGGTTCTCTCGGTTTTCGGGCTGGCGGCGGGGCTGTTTCTGGTTTTTGGCGCGCTGACCGATCTTTGGCTGCGCGCCGGTTTCGGCAGGCTCGGGCTGTCCGTCGCATGGCGGCGTTTGGCCGGTCTGCCGCGCTCGGCCTTCGGCACGGCGCTGGCGCATCTGGGGCTCGGCATCACCGTGCTCGGCATCGTTGCCGTCACCACTTTCGAGACCGAGCATGTGGTGGAGATGAAGCCCGGCATGACGGCGGAGGCGGGCGGCTATACGCTGGTGTTCGACGGCATGAAGGAGGCTGTGGGGCCAAACTTCACCGAGGAGCGCGGGCATTTCACCATCAGGCGCGGCGGCGCGGCGGTGGCCGATGTCTGGTCCTCCAAGCGGCTCTATACGGCGCGGCGCATGCCGACGACGGAAGCCGGGATCGTCACCTTCGGGGCGAGCCAGCTTTACGTGTCGCTCGGCGATCCCATGGCTGACGGCGGCATCGTCGTGCGCATCTGGTGGAAGCCCTATATCCTGTGCATCTGGGGCGGGACGCTGTTCATGATGCTGGGCGGGCTGGTGTCGCTGTCCGACCGGCGGCTGCGCGTCGGCGCGCCGAGCCGCCGGGCGCGCCCGGCCACCGCGCCGGTTGCGGGGGCGGCCGAATGATCCGGCGGCTTCTTCTTGCGTTGGTGCTGGTTTGCGCGGCCTTTCCGGCTTTCGCCGTCAATCCCGATGAGGTGCTTTCCGATCCGGCGCTGGAAGCGCGGGCGCGGGGCTTGTCGGCGCAATTGCGCTGCATGGTCTGCCAGAATCAGTCCATCGACGATTCCAATGCCGAACTGGCGCGGGATCTTCGCCTGCTGGTGCGCGAGCGGATCGTGAACGGCGACAGCGACGGGCAGGTGATCGATTACGTCGTCTCCCGCTACGGGGAATTCGTGCTGCTGAAGCCGCGCCTGAGCAACCACACCTACCTTCTATGGGGCGCGCCGATTGCCCTGTTCGCCATCGGGCTTTTTTCCATGCTGGTCTATGCCAGAAGCCGCGCTGCCCGCCCCACGGGCCGCAAGCTGACGGATGAGGAGCAGGCGGCGCTCGACCGGCTGCTGAAACACTAGGCCCTTGCCGACATTACCAAGATTTCATGCACCGGACAGTTTTTTGTAAGGTAGCTTCGCTTATATCTTGCTCATCAACGAATTCCGTCACGCCGTGACGAATAAGCAAGAGCAGAAAAGGCGACACGCATGTTCACGCGCAAAAATGGCAAGACTTACACGAGCGTCCTGAAGGCAACGACGGTTGCCGGTCTCGCCGCCGTGATGCTTTCGACGGGCGTTCCGTCCTATATCCACAACAGCTTCGCTGCACCCGTCGAGGTCAACGCGCCGCAGGTGGCGAGCTTCGCCAATGTGGTCGACGCGGTTTCCCCGGCCGTCGTTTCCGTTCGCGTTCAGTCCAATATCCAGAACACCGCCAATGACGAGAGCGGCTTCAGCTTCAATTTTGGCGGGCGGGGTTTCGACGAACTGCCGGACGATCATCCGCTGAAGCGCTTCTTCCGTGATTTCGGCGGCCAGGGCGGCCCTGGTGACCGCGCCGAGCGTCCGCGCCGCGGCCCCGGCAAGGGCCATCTGCGCCCGACCGCGCAGGGCTCCGGCTTCTTCATCTCCGAGGACGGCTATCTCGTCACCAACAACCACGTCGTATCCGATGGCTCGGCCTATACGGTGGTGATGAACGACGGCACCGAACTCAGCGCCAAGCTGATCGGCAAGGACAGCCGCACCGATCTCGCCGTGCTGAAGGTCGATGACAAGCGCAAGTTCACCTATGTCCAGTGGGCCGACGACAGCAAGGTTCGCGTCGGGGACTGGGTGGTTGCGGTCGGCAATCCCTTCGGCCTTGGCGGCACCGTGACGGCGGGCATCGTTTCGGCGCGCGGCCGCGATATCGGCTCCGGCCCCTATGACGACTACATTCAGGTGGATGCGGCGGTGAACCGTGGCAATTCCGGCGGCCCGACCTTTAACCTGAACGGTCAGGTCGTCGGCATCAACACCGCGATCTTCTCGCCGTCGGGAGGCAATGTCGGCATCGCCTTCGCGATTCCCGCTTCCACCGCCAAGGATGTGGTGACCGGCCTTATCAAGAACGGCAAGGTCGATCGCGGCTGGCTCGGCGTGCAGATCCAGCCCGTCAGCAAGGATATCGCCGAATCGCTCGGCCTCTCCGAAGCCAGCGGCGCGCTGGTGACGGCGCCGCAGGAAGACTCGCCGGGCCTGAAGGCCGGTATCCAGAAGGGTGACGTGGTCACCGCCGTCAACGGCGAAACGGTGAAGGATCCGCGTGATCTTGCCCGCCGCATCGCCGCCTTCGCGCCGGGCTCCAAGGTCGAGGTCTCGCTGTGGCGCGATGGCAAGGCGACCTCCGTCACCGTGACGCTCGGCAATATCCCGGCCGACAACAAGCAGGCCGCCACCGACGATTCCGATCAGGGTGAGCAGTCCGGCGGGGAAATGTCGCTTTCCTCGCTCGGCCTGACGCTGGCCCCTTCCGAGGATGGCAAGGGCGTGACGGTCACCGCCGTCGACCCGGACTCCGATGCCGCCGACAAGGGCCTGCGCGAAGGCGAGAAGATCACCTCCGTCAACAATCGCGAGGTGTCTTCCGCGGGCGATGTGAAGCAGGCCATCGAGCAGGCTGCCAAGGATGGGCGCAAGAAGGCGCTGTTCCAGGTGGAATCCAGCAATGGCAACCGCTTCGTGGCGCTTTCCATCGATGAAGGCTGACCGGCCCGTTTGACAATCAACAGGACGGGCCGCGCGGAAAAACCTGCGCGGCCCGTTTTTTCGTTTTGAGGAGATGCGGATGCAACCGGTTCATCAATCCGAAATGCCCGGCGGGACGGGTTGTGCGGCGGCTGGCCGTGAGGATAATGTCCATCCCATGAAAATACTTGTCATCGAAGACGATCTCGAAGCCGCAGCCTATCTGACCAAAGCCTTCCGCGAGGCGGGCATCGTTGCCGATCACGCCAGCGATGGCGAAAGCGGGCTGTTCATGGGCAGCGAGAATGCCTATGACGTGATGATCATCGACCGCATGCTGCCGCGCCGCGACGGGCTGTCCGTCATCAGCGAGCTGCGCCGCAAGGGCATCCATACGCCGGTGCTGATTCTCTCGGCGCTGGGGCAGGTGGACGACCGCGTGACGGGCCTGCGCGCAGGCGGCGACGATTACCTGCCGAAGCCCTACGCCTTCAGCGAGCTTCTTGCCCGCGTCGAAGTGCTGGGCCGCCGCAAGGGCGCGCCGGAGCAGGACATGGTCTACCGGGTCGGCGATCTCGAGCTAGACCGGCTCTCCCATGAGGTGCGCCGGGCGGGAAAGGAAATCCTGCTCCAGCCGCGTGAGTTCCGCCTGCTGGAATATCTGATGCGCAATGCCGGCCAGGTGGTGACGCGCACCATGCTGCTCGAAAACGTCTGGGATTATCATTTCGACCCGCAGACCAATGTCATCGACGTGCATGTGTCGCGGCTGCGCTCCAAGATCGAGAAGGATTTCGACCAGCCGCTGCTGAAAACCATTCGCGGCGCGGGCTACATGATCAAGGACGAGACCGAGGCGGGCAGATAGGCGTGGCCTCCATGACCCCGTTTCGCGTTGTCTTCAAATCGACGGCGGTGCGACTGTCGGCGCTGTATATCCTGCTGTTTGCGATCTGCGCCGCCTTTCTGGTGTTTTACGTCACGGCGCTTTCAGAGCGCATCCTCAGCCAGCAGACCCGCGAAACGCTGGAGCAGGAAGTCTCCGACATCCAGCGCGCCTATAATCGCGGCGGCGTCAACGGCATGCTGCGGATGATGGAGCGGCGCGCCCGCGCCCCCGGCGCCAATCTCTATATCGTCGCCAGCCCCTCCGGCGAGATTCTGGCGGGCAATGTCGCCTCGGTGCAGCCGGGCGTGTTCGACGATGCCGGATGGCTGAGCCTGCCCTTCCGCTACGAGCGCTATTCGGAAAGCGGCTCGACCGTGCCGCATCAGGCCAACGCGCATGTGCTGGTGCTGGATAACGGATTGCGGGTGCTGATCGGGCGCGATCTCGGCGAGCCGCAGAAGCTCAGGCTGCTGGTGCGCCGCGCCCTGATGGTGGCGCTCGGCATCATGGGGATCGGGGCGCTCGTCATCTGGTTCGGCATCGGCCGTAACGCGTTGAAACGCATCGACCGCATGTCCGCCGCCAGCACCAAGATCATGGCGGGGGATCTGTCGCAGCGCCTGCCGGTCGGCGGCTCCGGCGATGAATTCGACCGCATGTCGGAATCGCTGAACGCCATGCTCGGCCGCATCGAAAAGCTGAACGAGGGCTTGCGGCAGGTTTCCGACAACATCGCCCATGACCTGAAGACGCCGCTGACGCGCCTGCGCAACAAGGCCGCCGACGCGCTGGACATGCAGGACGGCGAAACCCGGCGTTGCGCGCTGGAAGGCATCATCGCCGAATCGGACCAGTTGATCCGCACCTTCAATGCGCTGCTGATGATCTCGCGGGTCGAGGCGGGGTCGGTGGCGGCGGAAATGTCGGATATCGATCTCTCCGCCATCGTCACCGACAGCGCTGAGCTTTACGAGCCGGTGGCGGAGGAGGCGGGGCTGGCGCTGACCACCGGGATTTCCGAGGGAATATCCATCCACGGCAATCGCGAACTGATCGGGCAGGCGATCTTCAACCTCCTCGACAATGCCATCAAATATTCCGGAGATGGCGAAGGGCGCATCGATGTGCGGCTGTCGCGGCGCGAGGATGGCGTTTGCCTTTCCGTCTGCGATCACGGGCCGGGCATTCCGGCCGGGCGCCGCGAGGATGTGGTCAAGCGCTTCGTGCGTCTGGACGAAAGCCGCTCCAAGCCCGGCACCGGCCTCGGCCTGTCGCTGGTGGAGGCGGTGATGGAGCTGCATGGCGGGCGGCTGGAACTCTCCGACACCAATCCCGGACAGGATGAGGGGCGCGGCCTGACGGCGACCATGGTGTTTCCGGCTGCGAAATCCTGATTAACTTCTGCAAAACCGCTTGCCGCTGTTTCGCTTCCTCTTTCCATGGGTAAACTGCGCCCGTGGCGGAGGATGACGGAATGACGGCTGCGGAAAACATGCCTTGCCTTGCGGATGTGGCGCCGGGGCTGCTGAAACCCCTGAACCAGACCGAGTTGAAGGCGGTCACGGTGGAACTGAAGGACATGGCCAGGGCCGAACCGGCGTTGGCCGAAAGCTTTGCCGCCCATCCCGGTTTCCGCGAATTTCTGGCTGCCGCGCTGACGCTGTCTCCCTATTTTCGCGATATCGCTTCCACCCATCCCGCTCTGGCGGCCGAGGCGGCGGTTCGTGCGCCGGACGCGATTCTGGAGGAAGCGGTTGCCGCCGCCCGCGACGCCTGGCGGCCCTTGGACGATGCCACGCCCAGCGAGGCGGAGGTGATGACGCGGCTGCGGATCGCCAAGCGCAAGGTCTCCTTCATCACCGGATTGGCCGATCTCGCCCGCATCTTCGATGCCCGCCGCACGACGCTCTGGCTCAGCCGACTGGCGGAAGCGTCGGTTTCCGCCGCCGTCGATCACCTGCTGCTGGCGGGGCATCAGTCCGGCAAGCTGAAACTTCGCACTCCTGAAAACCCGAGCGAGGCGAGCGGCCTGATCGTGCTCGGCATGGGCAAGCTCGGCGCGCGCGAGCTGAACTATTCCTCCGATGTCGATCTGGTGGTGTTCTTCGACATGGCGGCGGATATCGTGGCCGACCGCGACGAGGCGAGCGAGGTTTACGCCCGCATGATGCGCCGACTGCTGCGCATTCTTCAGGAGCGCACGGCGGATGGCTATGTCTTCCGCGCCGATCTGCGCCTGCGCCCCGACCCCGGCTCGACGCCGCTCGCCATCCCCGTCGAGGCGGCGATGATCTATTATGAGGGACGCGGGCAGAACTGGGAGCGCGCCGCCTATATCAAGGCGCGGCCGGTCGGCGGCGATCTCGCGGCGGGCGAGGCGTTTTTGCGTGACCTCACCCCCTTCGTCTTCCGCAAATATCTCGATTACGCGGCCATCGCCGATATCCATTCCATCAAGCGGCAGATCCATGCCCATAAGGGCCATGGCGCGATTGCCGTGAAGGGCCATAACGTCAAGCTGGGGCGCGGCGGCATTCGCGAGATCGAGTTTTTCGCGCAGACGCAGCAGTTGATCGCGGGCGGGCGCATGCCCTCGCTTCGCTGCAAGGCGACCGAGGATGCGCTACGCGAGCTGACTGCCGCCAAATGGATCGACGAGACGACGCGGGAGGAACTGACCCGCTGCTACTGGTTCCTGCGCGATGTCGAGCATCGCATCCAGATGGTGCGCGACGAGCAGAGCCATCTGCTGCCGGAAACCGATGCCGAGCTGAAGCGCATCGCCTATATGCTGGGTTACGCCGATACGGCTTCCTTTTCTGAGGCTCTGTCGGATGTGCTGAAAACCGTCGAGCGGCGCTATGCCGATCTGTTCGAGCAGGAGGCGAAGCTGTCGGGCGAGGCGGGCAATCTGGTCTTCACCGGCCAGAACGACGATCCCGACACGCTGAAAACCCTGCAAAAGCTCGGCTTCGAGCGCCCCGCCGATATTTCCCGCGTGGTGCGCACCTGGCACTACGGCCGCTACCGCGCCACGCAATCGGTGGAGGCGCGCGAGCGCCTGACAGAACTGATGCCG
>JBDHTA010000064.1:0-21054 GCA_039808465.1 Rhizobiaceae bacterium
GACATGACGGACGGTGCGGCAACGCTCGGTGCGGTCAACAAGCGTCTGGAACTTCAGAACGGCTTCATCAAGAGCCTGTCCGACACCATCGACAAGGGCGTTGGCCGCCTGGTGGATGCGGACATGAACGAGGAGTCGACCCGCCTGAAGGCTCTGCAAACCCAGCAGCAGCTCGGCATCCAGGCCCTGTCGATCGCAAACTCCAGCGCCGACAACATCCTGTCGCTGTTCCGCTAAGACATCTCGAAGGGGGCGGAGCGCTCCGCCCCCTTCGGAAAATACCCGAAAGCCGCGCAGGTCTTCTGCGCGGCTTTCGGCGTTTGTGGCCGGAAAACCGGTTTTCCTTGAAGCCGTTAACCATTTGTTAACCAGATCTTCCTTAAGGATTTGTTAACAGCGTCGGGCTGGCCGCCAGGGCAAGAGCGTGGCCAGCGAGCATGAGGCTATCCGCCGTTACCGGTAGACGCAGCAATCCGGTATGTCCCGAAACCTGATGGGGCATGAAATGACCAGCATTCTGACCAATACCGCCGCGATGGCGGCTCTGCAAACCCTCCGTTCGATCAACAAGAACATGGACACGACCCAGAACCGCATTTCGTCGGGCTACCGGGTCGAGACCGCCGCCGACAACGCGGCCTACTGGTCGATCGCGACGACGATGCGCTCCGACAACAGCGCGCTCTCCACCGTGCAGGATGCGCTGGGCCTTGGCGCGGCCAAGACCGATATCGCCTATACCGGCCTGAACTCCGCCATCGACGTGGTCACCGAGATCAAGTCCAAGCTGGTTGCGGCCCGCGAACCCGGCGTCGACAAGACCAAGATCGACAAGGAAATCGCCGAGTTGAAGAACCAGTTGCGGTCGATCGCGCAATCCGCCTCTTTCTCCGGCGAGAACTGGCTGTATAACGAGGCCAGCGCCGCGCTCGGCACCAAGGAAATCGTCGCCTCGTTCAACCGCTCGGCCAGCGGCAATGTTTCGGTCACGACGCTGGCCTATGACACGGCCAACTCCGTCCTGATCGACAATGGCAACCTCCAGCGCGGGCTTCTGACCAAGAGCATCACGGTCAACACGACGACGGCGACCACCGCTTCCTATACGCTGCTGGGCACGGCGACCGGCACCACCGCCACCATCGCGCTGACAACAGCCAGCACTTCGGACCAGATCGACGGAATGCTGCTCGCGGTCGAGAAGATGCTGGCGCAGCTCACCGATTCGGCCTCGATGCTCGGCGCCATCACCAAGCGCATCGACATGCAGGAAGGCTTCGTCGCCACGCTGATGGATGTGATCGACAAGGGCGTCGGCCGTCTGGTGGATGCGGACATGAACGAGGAATCGACCCGTCTCAAGGCTTTGCAGACCCAGCAGCAGCTCGGCATCCAGGCGCTCTCCATCGCCAACACCAATGCCGAGAACATTCTCCAGCTCTTCAAGTAATGCCTGATCTCGCCGCCCCCGGCGCATGATGGGGGCGGCGTCCACAGGGATGAGTTCCGGCTGACCGGGCCGGGTGAGTTCTGCCGTGCCGCCGGTCATCGGCATGAGGTGGAAAGGCCGGACCGCGCATTGCCCTGGCGCGGTCCGGCAAGCGTTATCCTCGCACAAGTTTGGCTGCCTAGAGTCGTCCCGATCCTGTGCGGACCTGTGCCGCGCGTCGAACCGGTGGGAAAGAATGACGATTTCTCTTGCACATTATCTGAGGGATTTCAGCGAGCCGCAGCCTGTGGACATGCCGGGCGGCCTGTCCGGCGCGTTTGACGACGATGCCCTTCTGCCGCTGCCGGAACCCGAGGCGCCCGACCCGGAGGAGATCCGCGCCGAAGCCTATGCGGAGGGCCATCGGGCCGGTCTGGAAGAGGCGGAAGCCCGCTTCGCCACGGAGCGCGAGGAGATCGCCGCCGCCCACCGGCAGGAGATCGAGGCGCTGACGGCCGCGCATGACGCCCGCTCCGCCGGGCTGATCGCCGGAAAGATCGACGAAATGGCGGCAGCGCTCGCCGAGGCGATCTCGCAGCAGACGGCCGTCATCCTTGCGCCGCTCCTGACCGAAGCGGTCGCCGCCAAGGCGGTCGCGGACATGGCGGGCCTGATCCGCGACGCGGTGCAGGAAGGGGAGGTGGCCAGCATTCTCGTGCGCGGCCCGGCCAGCCTGTTTGCCGTTCTGGAAGACAGGATGGGCAAGGACGGCGCCCTGCTGCGCCATATCGAAAGCCCTGATCTCGATCTGACGGTCGAAATCGACGGAAGCGTTCTGGTGACGCGGATTTCGGCTTGGGCCGCCAGCGTGAAGAAGGTACTTGAATGAGCGACGGCGAAAACCATCACCACGGCAAAAACGAGATCATCATCGTCAAGAAGCATGGCGGCGATCACGACGGCCATCACGGCGGCGCGTGGAAGATCGCCTATGCCGACTTCATGACGGCGATGATGGCGTTCTTTCTGGTCATGTGGCTGGTCAATGCGGCCAACGAGGAAACCAAGGCGTCCGTCGCCACCTATTTCAACCCGATCAAGCTCGCCGACGAGAAACCGGCGCAGAAGGGCCTGAAAAAGCCGACGGAGCAATCCGATGGCGAGGAGAACAACCAGCAGGCCAAGGTCAAGGCCGATGGCGTGACGCAGGGCGCGTCCGCGGCGCTCGGCGAGGACCAGCAGGCATCCTCCGGCGAGAACACCCATTATTCCGAGGCGGATTATTTCGAAAACCCTTACGCGGTTCTGGCCGAAATCGCCCAGGAAGTCGGCCAGCAGGCGAATGTCAGCGCCAAGGGCGAGGGCGGGGCGGCCGATTCCGGTCCCTCGACCGGCGCCGATGGCGGACAGGCCTATCGCGATCCCTTCGATCCGGATTTCTGGTCGAAGCAGGTCGAGGCCTCCAGCGCCAGCCAGAGCGGCAGCCACGGCGACGATCAGCCGGAGGAAACCGCCCGCGCCGATGTGAAGCAGGGCGAAACGGCGCAGCAGGCGGCCGCGCCGGACAAGGATAAAGACAAGGACAAGGCCGAAAGCAGGGGTAAGGTCTCCGAGGAGCGCCAGCAGCAGGCCGCCGAACTGCGCCAGCAGATCGAGGACGCCGTCGGCGGGGCGGGCGGCAAGCTTGCCGAAGGCCTGGTGGTCACGCCGACCGAAGGCGGCGTGCTGGTGACGATTTCCGACCAGCAGAATTCGCCGATGTTCAATGTCGGCTCCGCCGTTCCGCGCAAGGAGCTGGTGGTGGCCATGGAAAGGATCGGCAAGATCCTGAACGAGCGCAAGGGCGCGGTGCTGATCCGCGGCCATACCGATGCGCGCCCGTTCAAGGGCGGCAACATGGACAACTGGCAACTGTCGAGCAACCGCGCCCAGAGCGCCTATTACATGCTGGTGCGCGGCGGGCTGGATGAGAAGCGCGTGCAGCAGATTTCCGGCTTCGCCGACCGCCGCCTTCAGGTTCCCTCCGATCCGATGGCGGATGCCAATCGCCGTATCGAAATTCTGGTGCAGGCGACGCGGGGATGACGATGGCGCTGAGATCATCACGGGTTTGCCTGCTCGGCGCGGCCCTGGCCGCCGCTGCGGCCCTGTGCGGGCAGGCAAAGGCGCAGTCTTCCGAGGATCTCGCGCCCTACAAGATGCTGCGTTCGCTGCAATTCGTGCAGGATTCGGTCGTCAGCGGCGATCATGCCGCCGCCGAAATGCAGAAATTCATGCTGGCTTCGCTCGATCAGCGGCTGCGCTCCTCCAGTTCCTCGGTTTTCGAGGATCCGCGCAATGTCGACGCGGCGCTGGTCTATGCGATGAGCGGCGGCAATCCCGCGACGCTGGAGTTTCTGGTGTCGAAGGATGTCGAAGGCTATTTCGACAATCGCGTTTCGGATGCGCTGCGCAAATATCTGAGCGGCAAGGCGCAACTGACCGCCAAGACGCTGGCGGAGATGATGCCGGAATACAGGGACAGCCGCATCGGCCCCTATCTGGCGCTGGTTAGCGCCAATGCCGCGCTGCCGAACAATACCAGGGCGGCGCTCGAATTCTACGATCAGGCCCGGCTGGCCGCTCCCGGCACCAATGTCGAGGAGGCGGCGCTGCGCCGGTCGCTGGCCATCACCGCCGGAAACGGCTCGGTGGAGAAGGGGCTGGCTTACGCTGGCCGCTATGCCCGCCGCTTCCTGCATTCGCCCTATGCCAGCCAGTTCGCGGATCTGTTCGTGATGCTGGCGGTGGATCATTACGGCGCGGTGACCGATGCGGATATCGACGATATCCTCGCCTCGATGGACAATGACCGCAGGCGTGAGGTCTATCTGCGCATCGCCCGCAAGGCGGCGATATCCGGCAAGGCGGATCTGGCGAAGATGGCCGCCGCCCGCGCCGAGGAGATTCCGCTGGCTCCCGGCCTGAAAAGCGTGAGCCAGGTCGATCTCTATAGCGGGCTTGCCAATCTCGCGAGCCCGGAGGTCGGGCGCATCGTCAACGACCTCGTCGACATTCCCGATGCGAAGCTGTCGGAGCGCGACAAGGCGTTGCGCGCGGCGGCCCGCTTCATCGGCGAGGAAGTGCTGCGCGCGCCCGATCCGGCGAGCCTGGCGCAAGACAGACCTGTGACAAATTCCGGTCGGGAACAGGCGGAAAGCGATTCTCCCGCTATCATCACCGAAGCGGCGGATGGCGCCGCAGGCAAGGCGGCGGAAGCCGCGCAGGCGGATGATGGCGCGGCCATCGACGATTTCGTCAGCAAGGGGCGCTCGGCACTCGCCCAGATCGACAATCTTTTGCAAGAGAGCAATTGACATGCGTGACGCAGCGATTGGCAACGGAACATCGGCTCTGGATCTGTCCGGAACCGCGAAGGGGGCAAACCGCTCCGGCAAGAAGGACGTTGCCGCCAGGGCGGGCGATTTCGAAAACGCGCTCGGCCGCGCCAAGCCCGGGGCGCGCAACGGAGATTTTCCCGCCACGCAACGGCGGCAGGATTCCAGCCTCGAGACGAAGGGCGCGCAGCCGGATCAGCCGGTGCTGACGGACGAGAGCGCGGCGGAGCCCGGCATGCCTGAAATCGAGGAGGATGCGCCAAAGACGGCGCGCGCCGGAACCAGGCCCGTCATCGATATTCGCGCCGCGCTGGGGCGGGCCGAGACCGGGAAGACCGAAACCGCCGGCAAGGAGCTTCCGCCGCAACGGGCGCTGGGCGATCGCAAGACCGCCCGGGACGATCGCGGCTCTGTCAGGACGGATCGTCTGCGAGGCGCGGAGAAAGCCGCCGATCTCGCGCCCTCCATGCTCCGCAACGAGTCCAGGGACGTGAAGGACGTCAAGGACGTCAGGCGGCTGCATGACGATATCCGCTTGCGGGAGAAGGATGCCGACAGAACGGTCAAACTCCGAAAGGAGGTCGAGCGCGCCGCCGTGACCGAAGCGCGGAAAGACGCGGCTGAAGCTGCGGATACGGCGCGGCAGGATTCCGTAACCACGGATACGCTGAGCCTCCTGCAAAACTCCACGGCGTCCGCGCCGCAGGCGGCGGATGGTTCGCGCAATCCCGATCAGCCGCAGCGGGAAGCTCCGAAGGGCTTGGTTGCCGCTGACAAGCAGGCGCCGGTGGCGGGCGCGCAAATTCTGGCGCCGCTGACGGCGCCGCAAACGCAGGCGGCAGCGCCAGCAAAGGCGGAACTGCCGGGGCAGATGACGATGCCCGCACCGACGGCGATGCCTGCGAAGATGGAACTGCCCATGCAGGCGGCAATGCCCGCGATCTCCGCGAAAACGGAGCTCCCCATGCAGGCGGCGACGCCCGCGATCTTGGCGAAAACGGAACTGTCCGCGCAGGCGGCAACGCCCGCGATCTCCGCCAAGGCGGAGATGCCCGCGACGATGGCAATGCCTGCGATGACGGACATTCCTGCGAAGGCGGAGCTGTCCGCGAAGACGGCAATGCCTGCAACGGAAGTCCCAGCCGAGGTGGAGCTGCCCGCGAAGATGGCGGCGCCTGCCGCGGCGGCGGAAATCCTTGCGGCGACGCAAGCCATTCCCCGGATGGACATGCCGCGCAAGGTTGACGAACCTGCCCTCGATGCCGGAATGCCGTCCATATCGGCGGACGACGCGGATACCGTGGATGTAGATGCCGATCTCTCCGATATCCGGCCATCGCAGGTGGCGAGAGGAGACGATGACCGCATTTTCCGCTTCAGCCGCGCCGATGGCCGTGGGCAGACGCTGGATATGACGATCGGCGGGACGGACCGCAACGAAAGCCCGCGCAGCCTGCCGGTGGAAAACGTCACCGTTCTCGATTCCCGCCGCTATCTGGCGCTGTCGCCGAACACGGCGGCCGTCGCGGGCGCCCTTTCCGGCGATCCCGAATGGACGAGCGCGATGCAGCCGGGGGCGGCGCTGTCCAATGCGGCCAGCCAGGCCAGCACCGGCAAGGTGGTCAATACGCTGAAAATCCAGATCCATCCGATGACGCTCGGCGCCGTCACCGCGACCATGCGGCTTGCGGGTGATGAACTGACCATCGATTTGCAGGTGGAGACGTCGGCGGCCTATCGCCAGCTCAGCGACGACCAGCGCGGTCTGGTGGAATCGCTGCGCGCGCAGGGCTTCTCGGTGGATCAGGTCACGGTGACGCTGGTTTCCACGCCCGACAAGGCCGATACGGCAGCCATGCAGGGCAACGGCCAGAACACGGCCAGCAACGGCCAGCAATCGGCGCAGGATGGCGGCGCGTCCGCCCGCAGGGACGACAGACATGCATCAGGACAGCAGAATGACCGTGGCGGCTCCTCGCGTGTCCAGGAGCCGCAGGCTGGCGATCCTGCCGCTGCTGGCGGCCGCCCTGATCATCTCTATCTCTGACGAGGCCGCTGCCGCCAACGCCTGCGAGCGGGAAATCCAGGCCGCTGCGGCGCGCTACGGCATCCCGGAAGGCATTCTCTATTCCGTCGGGCTGACGGAGACCGGCAGGCGCGGCTCGTTGCAGCCCTATGCGCTCAATGTCGAGGGCAAGGCGCTGTTTCCGGCAAGCCCCGGCGATGCCCTGCGCCGGTTCGCGGAGGCGCGGGCGCAAGGGGCGAAGCTGATCGATCTCGGATGCATGCAGATCAATCATCGCTATCACGCCAGCCAGTTCAGCTCGGTCGAGGCGATGCTGGATCCGCGCCGCAATGTCGATTACGCCGCCCGCTTCCTGCGCGAGCTGCATGACCGGCACGAGACATGGACCATGGCGGTGGCGCGCTACCATGCCGGGCCGAACAACGACCCGGCGCAGAAGCGCTATGTCTGCCGGGTGATTTCCAATCTGGTCGCCACCGGCTACGGCCAGTGGACGGCCAGGGCGCGCCAGTTCTGCGGCGCCTGAACCACCGCCTCCGCATGCCATGACGGCAGCGGCAAACAATCGGAACAACACGTCATGATTGCGCGCTCCCGCCCGCCGCGGGCCTGTTTGTGCCCTGTGTCTCCTTCATGGCAATTTCGTGCCGTAAAGGGACAATTCATCATGCGTTAACCTTTGCACAAAAAATTTGTGTGCATAACTGGGGCATAATACCATATCTAGGGCAAATCGCCCCGCGAATATTAATCTACTGTTAATTTCCGCCACTGAATTCCTCCAGTTGTTGGGGAATCCCCGCATCCGTACGGTCCGTTGCATCGAGGTACCACAATGATTCGGAGGCGGACGAATGATCGTAGTGGTTGATGAGCGCACGCTCGTTAAAGACGGTTACATTTCATTATTCGGCAGGGAAGGCATTCCCTCCACGGGGTTCGATCCCGGTGAATTCGGCGAGTGGGTCAACACCGCCGCCGATCAGGACATCGCGGCGGTCGAGGCGTTTCTGATCGGGCAGGGCGAGCAGACGCTCGAGCTTCCGCGCGTCATCCGCGACCGGTCGCTGGCGCCGGTCATCGCCGTCAGCGACCATCCGTCGCTGGAAGCGACGCTGGCCTTATTCGATTGCGGCGTCGACGACGTCGTGCGCAAGCCGGTGCATCCGCGTGAGATTCTCGCGCGCGCCGCGGCCATCCGCCGCCGCCTGAAGGCGATCACCAGTTTTACCGACATCGGGCCGATTCGCGTGTTCTCCGATGGCCGCGATCCGGAAATCACCGGCGACGTGTTTCCGCTGCCGCGCCGCGAGCGCCGCATTCTCGAATATCTGGTCGCCAATCGCGGCCGCCGCGTCTCCAAGACGCAGATCTTCAACGCCATCTACGGCATCTTCGACGAAGAGGTCGAGGAGAACGTCGTCGAAAGCCATATCAGCAAGCTGCGCAAGAAGCTGCGCAAGAAGCTCGGCTTCGATCCGATCGATTCCAAGCGCTTCCTCGGCTACTGCATCGACTGGGAATAAAGCCGAAGCGCGCTGCCGGTCAGCGATACGGCCCGGAATCGCGGTGGCTTGCCCGCCGCAATTCCGGGCCGTCTGCGTTTGGCGCCTGTGCATGCGCCTGCAATCCCGCTTCGAGGCTCAGGAATTTCCCTGCAATTAGAGAGTGTTGCCCCATCTCTGTTCCGCCATGGGCGCTGCGCGGCGGCGCAAAAGCGAAAACTCTTTCGGGATGCCTTGAATCGAGAATGACAGACAGCTTCACGCAAGGCCCGCTCCCTACAGTCGGTCATCACAAGGAAACGAGGATCCAGAATGAGCATTTTCGGCACAATGAAGACCGCCGTCTCGGGGATGAATGCCCAGGCCAACCGCCTCGGCACGGTCGGCGATAATATCGCGAACTCGAACACGACGGGCTACAAGAAGGTTTCCACGGCTTTCTCGTCCTTCGTGCTTCCCTCCACCGGCGGCAGCTACAATTCCGGCGGCGTGCAGTCGACCACCATCAAGTCGATCAGCCAGCAGGGCGCGCTTGTTTCCACCAGCTCGATCACCGATCTGGCGATCAGCGGTCAGGGCTTCTTCTTCGTGGAAGACGCATCCGGCGCGCGCTACTACACCCGCGACGGATCCTTCGGCATCCAGCAGACGGACGCCAACCAGTCGACGCTGATCAACTCCGCGGGCTTCACCCTGCTTGCCGCTCCCGACAGGGAGAGCGCGGGCGACCCCGGCATGTACCAGCCGATCATCGTCGAAGCCGACAAGCTGACCAAGGCTTCCTCCACGGCCGCCACTGCGAGCGCCAACTTCGACAGCAAGGCCGCCGTCGGCGACACCTTCTCGTCCACCGTCAGCTTCTATGAAGCCAATTACGGTGAAAAGGGCATCTTCAACGTCGTCTATACCAAGACTGCCGCGAATACCTGGACGGCGCAGATCACGAGCGACATCGCGCTCAATCCCCCGGCCTATTCGCCGGCCGTCGCCGCAGGCGGCACGGTCGACACCCTGACCCTCAATTTCGATCCGACGACCAACAAGATCGGATCGATCACCGGCGGCACCGCCACCACGAACCCGCAGAAGGTCACGGTCGCAGGCATCGAATTCGATCTGACCAAGGTCACCGAGGTCTCCGGCGACAGCTACGCCAAGATCGCCGCCGACGGCAGCCCGTCCAGCTCGTTGCAGGATGTGCGCGTCGACAAGGACGGCACGGTTTACGCGGTCTACGCCAATGGCAGCAAGAAGATGCTCGGCGTCGTCGGTCTTGCCACCTTCGCCAGCCCCGACCAGCTCGAAGTCTCCTCCGGCAACGTCTATTCGGCGACCACCGGCTCCGGCAACGCCGTGTTCGGCATTCCGCAGCAGGCGGGCGTCGGCACCGTCGTTTCGGGCTCGCTGGAAGCGTCCAACGTCGACCTTGCCAACGAACTCACCGAAATGATCGAGGCGCAGCGCAGCTATACGGCCAACTCCAAGGTCTTCCAGACCGGCGCCGATATTCTCGACGTACTTGTAAACCTGAAGCGTTAATCGGACCGATTGGTAGGTAGGCTATGTCGCTCTCTTCGGCTATGAACACGGCCCAGTCCATTTTCAACAATACGGGCAAGCAGACGCAGACCGTATCGAAGAACATGGCGAATGTGGGCAATGCGGATTATGCGCGACGTTCGTCCATCACCACCACGTCGCTCTATGGCGCGCAGATCATCACCACGGCCCGGGCGCAGAACGATATGCTTCTGCGCCAGGTCCTCTCCTCCACCTCGCAAAGCGCCGGGCAGGATGCGCTGTTGCAAGGCCTGAAGGACATCAAGTCGGTTCTGGGCGGCAACGACAACGAAAGCGCCCCTTCCACCTATCTGGCGCAGTTCCAGAACGCGCTGCACGATTACGCCGTCAAGCCGAACGACCAGATCCTCGGCATGAGCGTCATCAACGCGGCGCGGGATGTGGCCACCTCGCTGAACAGCGCGACGGAAAAGGTGCAGTCCGTGCGCGCCGATGCCGATGTGCAGATCGCCGCGCAGGTGGAAAAGCTGAACAACCTGCTCAAGCTGTTCCAGGAAGCCAACGAGGCGGTGACCACGGTGACCGCCGTCGGGCGCGATCCCAACGATGCGCTCGACGTGCGCGAGGGCCTGCTCAAGCAGATTTCCTCCATCGTCGGCGTTTCCACCATGGCTGTCGAGAACAACGGGCTGGCGCTCTACACGACCGGCGGCATCGCGCTGTTCGACAAGACGCCGCGCAACATCGAATTCGTGCCGCGCTCCAGCTATGATCCCACGGTCGTCGCGGGCAATCCGATCAAGATCGACGGCATCAGCCTGCCCGCGGGCAAGGAAGCCAACACGACGGCCATGGGATCCTTGCAGGCGCTGTTGCAGGTGCGCGACGAGATCGCCCCGACCTTTCAGGGCCAGTTGCTTGAATTCGCCAACGTCCTGACCGGGATTTTTGCGCAATCCGGCCTTTTCGGCCTGGTTGTGCCGCCGTCCTCCAAGGAAATCATCCGGGTCACGACGAGTGATCCCCTGGATTTGCGCGATGGCACCGGCGGCACGCTCAATCCTTCCTATCCCTCCCGGGATGCTGGCTTCTCCGGTCTTCTCGACCAGTATGAAACCGCGCTGGACGAGAAGCATTCCTTCAGCCTCGGCTCCTCGAGCATCATGGATTTTTCCGCCCGCTCGGTAGGCTGGCTGGAAACCTGGCGCAGCGGCGCCGATGCCGCCAATGAAAACAAAGCCGCGCTTCTGGCGCGGTCGAGCGAAGCCTATTCCAACGTCACCGGCGTCAGCCTGGACGAAGAAATGTCGCTGATGCTCGATATCGAGCAGTCTTACAAGGCCGCCGCGAAACTGCTTGCCGCTGTCGACGAGATGCTCAAGACCCTTCTAGCCCTTGGAAACTAAGTCATGAAGACTTCATTGATATCCAGCCTGTCGGTCACGAACGCCTTACGCCTCACCATGTCGCAGGCGCAGCGGGATCTGATGCGGGCCTCGCAGGAATCGCTGACCGGCAAGCATTACGACCTCGGCATCGCGCTGGCGGAAAAAACCGCCCAGAGCGTCAACATGAACCGGGAGTTCGACCGGCTGAAGGCGATCTCGACGGCCAACAGCCTCGTCACGACGCGGATGTCGTCGTCGCAGGAAGCGCTGGAAAGCATGGTCGGTTCCGGGCAGGAGATCCTCAACACCATCCTGGCCTTCGGCGACAATGTCGACAAGAACAGCATCGAAACCTCCCGCACGGCGATCCGCAGCCAGTTGACCCTGTTCACCGACATGGCGAATATGTCGATCAACGGCGAATATCTGTTCTCCGGCATCAATACCGACGTGCAGCCGATGGCGGATGTTCTCGATCCCGCCTCTCCGGCCAGGATGGCTTTCGATACGGCGGTTTCCTCCTTCCTCTCGGCGAACGGCCTGACGGACAAGTCGCAGATGTCTGCCGCCCAGATGCAGACGCTGCTCGGCAATCTCGAAACCATGTTCACCGGCCCCGACTGGACCGCGTCGTTCTCCAAGGCGAGCGACACCAACATGACGAGCCGCATCAGCAAGAACGAAGTGGTGCAGACCTCGGTCAACACCAATGCCGACGGCATGCGCTACATGGTGCTGGGCGCGTTGGTGGCGCTGGAATTCATGGATACATCCATGTCTTCCGATGTGCGCGCCGTCGTCAAGTCGGCCACGCAGGAACATATCGCCGCCGGCATCGCCGACCTCACCGCCCAGCGCGGCAAGCTCGGCCTTTCGGAAGAGCGGGTGAAGAAGGCCAATGATTCCATCGAGGCGCAGCAGAAGATCATCAGCGATTTCCTGGGGGCCCTGGAAGGGATCGACGTTCCCGAGGCGGCCACCCGCGTCAAGAATCTCGAAGCGCTCGTGGAAGCCTCCTATACGCTGACGGCGCGCATACAGCAGTTGAGCCTGGTCAATTTCCTTTGATGCAAAAGGAAAATCCATGAACATGAAGGATGCATGAATGTACCAGTTTTCATATGCCGAAATCATGGAGGATGGCGTCGCCGACGCCAAGGACCGTGAACGGCAGGTGCTCGACCGTTCGATGGAACTGCTGGCCGTGGCGCGCGACAAGAAGGAATATTCCCGCGACGCGATCGAGGCGCTGTTTTACACGCGCCGGATCTGGATCCGCTTCATCGAGGATCTGAAACAGTCCGAAAATCAGCTCGATACCGAATTGCGCGCCAATCTGATCTCCATCGCGATCTGGATCCTGAAGGAATGCGACCGGATCCGCAAACGCCAGTCGGACAATTTTCAGGGCATTATCGACGTAACCACCATCATCAGGGATGGATTGAAATGAAGAGCACACTCCGAATCTCGCTCAAGTCAGGCGAGCGCATTTTCATCAACGGGGCGGTTCTGCGCGTCGACCGCAAGGTTGCGTTGGAATTCCTCAACGACGTCACCTTCCTGCTGGAAAACCACGTTCTCCAGCCGGAAGACGCCACCACTCCGCTGCGTCAGCTCTACTTCATCGCCCAGATGATGCTGATCAACCCGGAAGGCGCCGATCAGTCGCAGGCGATGTTCCGCAAATCGGTGTCGATGCTCCTGAATTGCTTCAAGGACGAAGAGGTTCTGGCCGAGCTGAAGCGGATCGACGGCCTGGTTTCCTCCGGCCGCGCCTTCGACGCGCTGAAGGCCATTCGCGGCCTGTACACGACCGAGGACCGCATTCTCAACAATCACGAGATGGCGCCCGCGACCATCGAACAGATTCGCAAGGAGATCGCGCCATGGCGGTAAGCGGCGTCAACTCAGTCGGGAGCGTCGGCAACACCAACGCCTCGCAGGCCGCTTCGGCCGCCTCCATGAACTATCAGAGCTTCCTGCAACTCCTCATCGCGCAGATGAAGAACCAGGATCCGACCGATCCGATGGACGCCTCGCAGCAGGTCACCCAGCTCGCCACCTTCTCGCAGGTCGAGCAGGCGGTGCAGCAGAACAAGAACCTGGAAAGCCTGATCCGCAGCCAGTCGCTGACGCAGGCCTCCAGCTATATCGGCAAGACGGTGATGAGCGCCGACGAGTCGATCGTCGGCGTCGTCAAGGAAGTGCAGGTCTATTCCGATGGCCTGGTGGCGCTGACCGAGGACGGCAAGAAGATCATCATCCAGCCGGGCATCTCGATCACCAACGGCTCCACCCCGACGCCGCTCGGCGGCGGCGAGGACGCTTCCACCGAAAGCTGATCATGGCGGCCGCCTCTGGCGGTCCGGCCCCCGCCGGTGATAGACTGCAATACGATTCGGAACGGCGCGCATCTCGCGCGCTTTTCCATGCGGGCCGCGCGAAAAGGGCCCGCTCTGGCAAGGGAATGATTCCACATGAACGAAGCCGATGCCCTCGATATCGTGCAGGCGGCCATCTGGACGGTGCTGGTGGCGGCAGGCCCCGCCGTTCTGGCGGCGATGATCGTCGGTCTGGTCATCGCGCTCATTCAGGCGCTGACCCAGATTCAGGAAATCACCCTGACCTTCGTGCCGAAGATCGTCGCGATCATGGTCACCGTCGGCGTCACCGCCCCCTTCATCGGCGGCCAGATTTCCCTGTTTACCGATATGGTCTTCTCCCGCGTGCAATCGGGCTTCTGACCCGCCTGTTTTCCCATGCGCCCACCCTCGCGCAAGCTTCGGCCTTTAACGGTCAGGCTTGAATTGGGTGAGCGCCGCCTTGCGAGGATGGCGTTCGTCCGCCTCTCATGAGGAGATGGAAAAGACATGGCGCAATCCAATGCAATCACGCTCCCCAAATTCGGTGGCAGCACCCGCGATATCGGCTTTGCCCTCGGTATCGTCGTCATTCTCTGCATTCTGTTCCTGCCGATCCCGCCCTTCCTGATCGATATCGGTCTGGCCTTCTCGATCGCCTTTTCGGTGCTGATCCTGATGGTGGCGCTGTGGATCCAGAAACCGCTGGATTTCTCCTCCTTCCCGACGATCCTGCTGATCGCGACCATGACGCGTCTGGCGCTGAACATCGCCACCACCCGCGTGATCCTGTCGCACGGCAATGAGGGGCATGACGCGGCGGGCCATGTCATCGCGGGCTTCTCGTCGCTGGTCATGTCCGGTGATTTCGTCATCGGCGTGATCGTCTTCCTCATTCTGGTGACGGTCAACTTCATCGTCATCACCAAGGGCGCGACCCGTATCGCGGAAGTCGGCGCCCGCTTCACCCTCGACGCCATTCCCGGCAAGCAGATGTCGATCGACGCCGACCTGTCGGCGGGCATCATCGACGAAAAGGAAGCGCAGCGCCGCCGCCGCGAGCTGGAAGAGGAAAGTTCCTTCTTCGGCTCCATGGACGGCGCCTCGAAATTCGTGCGCGGCGATGCCGTCGCCGGTCTTCTCATCACCGCCATCAATATTTTCGGCGGCATCATCATCGGCTATTTCCGCCACGGCATGCCGATCGGCGAAGCCGCCGACGTCTTCGTGAAGCTGTCGGTCGGCGACGGTATCGTCTCGCAGGTTCCCGCCCTCATCGTCTCGCTCGCCGCCGGTCTTCTGGTGTCGCGCGGCGGCACCGCCGGTTCTACCGATCAGGCGGTCGTCAACCAGCTCAGCGGCTATCCGCGCGCCCTGTCGGTGGCGGCGGGCCTGATGGTGCTGCTCGCCCTCATTCCCGGCCTGCCGATGCTGCCCTTCATGGCGCTCGGCGGCGTCATGGCCTTTGGCGCCTGGTATATTCCGCGCCGTCAGGCGGCAGAGGATCTGGCCATCCTTCAGGAGCAGGAAAGCCAGGCGGTGCAGACCAAGGAGCAGGAGAAGGACTCGGTCAAGTCCGTTCTCAAGACCTCCGAAATCGAGCTGGCGCTCGGCAAGCTGGTCTCCACCCGCCTGCTCGGCGCCCATCAGGAGCTGGCCTTCCGCGTCGGCAAGATGCGCCGCAAGTTCGCCAGCCAGTACGGTTTCGTGGTGCCGGAAATCAAGGTCAGCGACGATATCGCCATCGCCGAGAAATCCTACCAGATCCGCATCCACGGCACGACGGTCGCGTCCAACATGCTGCGCGTCGGCGAAGTTCTGGTCGTCACCGGGGCGGGCCGCAAGCCGTCCGTGCCCGGCGACGAGATTCGCGAGCCCGCCTTCGGCATGCCCGCCGTTTCCGTTCTCGAAGCCTTCACCGAGGATCTGAAGCGCGAGGGCTTCCACCCGATCGACAACGTCTCGGTGGTGCTCACCCATGTCAGCGAGGTCATCCGCAACAACCTGCCGCAGCTTCTGTCCTACAAGGACGTCAAGGTGCTGATCGACCGGCTGGACCCGGAATACAAGAAGCTCGCCGACGAGATCTGCTCCACCCACATGTCCTATTCGGGCTTGCAGGCGGTGCTGAAGCTGCTGCTGGCCGAGCGCGTCTCCATCCGCAACCTGCACCTCATCCTCGAAGCGGTGGCCGAGCTTGCCCCGCATGTGCGCAAGACCGAGCAGATCGTCGAGCATGTGCGCGTGCGCATGGCCCAGCAATTGTGCGGCGATCTTGCCGACAACGGCACGCTGCGCGTGCTTCGCCTCGGCTCGAAGTGGGATCTGGTCTTCCACCAGGCGCTGAAGCGCGATGCCAAGGGCGAGGTCATCGAATTCGATATCGATCCGCGCAGCCTTGAGGAGTTCAGCGAACAGGCAAGCCGTGTTATTCGTGAATTCATGGATCGCGGTTTGCCCTTCGTGCTGGTCACGTCGCCGGAAACCCGCTCCTATGTGCGGATGATCATCGAGCGGCTGTTCGCCACGCTTCCCGTGCTGTCGCATGTGGAACTGGCCAAGGGCATCGATATCAAGATACTAGGCTCGATTTCATGATTGACGACCCCCAGGGGACCGTGCTCGCTCTTTTCGTGGTGCTGTGCCGCCTCGGGGGTTGCATCATGGTCCTTCCGGGGTTCACCTCGGCGCGCCTGCCGGTGATGATCCGGCTGCTGACGGCGGTGGCGATGTCGATGGCGCTCCTGCCGCTGTTGTGGGATTCGATCTATCCGCGCATTTCCGGCGATCAGGCGAGCTATATCCTGCTGATCGGCTCGGAGACGATGATCGGCGTGATGTATGGCATGATCGCCCGCTTCTTCACGCTCGGCGTCCAGTTTCTCGGCACCATCGTCACCATGATGATCGGCTTCAACGCCCCGCCCGCGCCCGATGTGCTGGAAGACGCGGCGGAAAACCAGTTGACCAACCTCCTGAGCTTCGGCGCGCTGATGGTGCTGTTTGCGCTGGATTTCCACCATGTCGTCTTCCGCGCCGTGGTGGAATCCTACACCGCCATGCCCGCGGGCACGCTGTTCGATCCGCAGAAATCGCTGATCACGCTCACCGACACGCTGGTCGTCACCACCAATATCATGCTGCGGCTGGCCAGCCCCTTCATTCTCTACGGCCTGATGTTCAACGTCTCGATCGGCGTGATCAACAAGCTGGCGCAGCAGGTGCCGATCTACTTCATCTCCGCGCCCTATCTGATCATGGGCGGGCTGCTGATGCTGTATTTCTCGGTCGCGGCGATGCTGCGGCAATTTTCCGATGCCTTCCCGGCGGTGTTCACCGGGTTCTGACCGATATTTCAGGGGAGAGCCGGCATGGGACCGGAAAGCCGTTCGAAAAAGTTGAAGCGTCTCGTCAACGTGCAGCGCCAGCTCGAAAAGATGGCCGAAAGCGATCTGGCGATGACCTCGCGCCGCCGCCAGGAGGTCGCCGAATCGATGGAGGTCGTCATCGACGCCATCGGCGCGCTCGATGGCGTGCACCGCATGTTCGCGCAGAATTACGCCGAGCGATTCGGCAGGCTGACGCTGCGCGACCAGCAGCTTTCCGGCGTCCAGCGCATTCAGGAAACCCGCATCCTGCGCGAGCGCACCAAGGGAAACCGTCTGGAAGGCCATATGAAGGAGGCGCGCATGGAGGAAGAGCGCGAAGCCGCCGACGAAAGCATCTACGATCTCATCGACCTGCAAATCATGTTGGACACGCCAGCCTCCAGCAAGCTTGGCAAGCCATAACTCTTGTCATCGGCGGCGCGAAGCGGATTTCGTTTGCTGTCCATATGGTTAAAGCATTTCCCGGAAAGGCGGACGCCGGTTTTCCAGCCGGAAATGCGTGAAACGATGATTGAATGCGAAATGGCCGTCCGGCCATGATCGGGAGGAAGAAGCAGTGGCGATTTCACCACCCAGCGACCTGGTTCTGGATGTCGTGAAAGCGGCCGATCCTGCCAGCGTGCAGGCGGCGCAGGAAAAGCTCCGGGCAACGCGCGCTGCAACCGCCGCCCGCAGCCTGACGGAGCAGGGCGCCGGTTTCGACGTCTCGCTCGGCCGGATGGACGGCACGGCTTCCGGCCTTGGCAATGTCCAGACGAAGAAGGCCGGGGAAGCTCCGAAAGCCTATCACAAGTTCGAGGCGATGGTGTTGCAGAACTTCGTCAGCACCATGCTGCCTGCGAGCGATGAAATCTACGGCAAAGGAAATGCCGGAGAAATGTGGAAGAGCATGATGGCGGAACAGTTCGCCAATGCGATCGCCGAAAGCGGCGGTGTCGGCATTGCCGATCAGATGTATTCGCAGGCCCTCGCTCGGGCGCAGAACAAAGAGGTCAGCAATCTGTCCACCGATGAGAATGACCGCAAGCTTGCCCTGAGTGCCGTCGCGGACTTCCAGCGCAAGACTTTCGGAACGGTGACAGCAGATATTGAAAGGTCCGACAATTCATGAGCGGCGCATTGCATGTTGAACAGGTCTCCAACGACTACCGGATCAAATCGGTCCTCGGCCGTCTTGAGATGATCATCGACAACGAGAACAATCGCATCGGGTCCGATCCCGAATTCGATTTCAAGGTCTCTAACGCTCACAAGAGCCGTTGCCTGTATGAGCTGACCATGCTCATCCGGGACATCGATCCGAAGGAGACATCGGACCGCTATATCGGCCAGTTGCATGGCATCAAGGGCAAGCTCGCCGTCAATGCCCAGCGCGTCGAGGCGCATCTGGAAGCCGTGCGCGCCGTCGCCGACATCCTCAAGAGTGCCGTCCAGGAAGCGGACGCCGATGGCACCTATTCCCAGGAACAGTTCCGCTATAGCGAAATCTGATGGTCAAGCTCATCCTCACCGGCGCCTGGGTCTGCATCGTCACGCTGGCGACGGTCTATTTTTCCGTCGTCACCGCGACGGCGCCCGCCGGTGACGGCGCTGGCGAAAAGCCGGTGCTGGAGCTTGCCAAGGGCGAAACCATCACCGTGCCGGTCATCACCGGCGGCAAGGTGGCGGGCTATTTCGTCAGCCGCACCTCCTTCATGCTCGATCAGGCCAAGGCGAAGGAGATCAAGGTTCCGCTGACGGAATACATGACCGACGCGCTCTATACCCTGCTGGTCGGCAACCGCATGGTGGATATCGCCGATACCGCCTCCTTCGATCTGGCGGCGTTTCGCGGCAAGGTGAAAGAGGAAATGAACAGGCGTCTCGGCGAAGAAATCGTTCAGGACGTTCTTGTCGAGCAGCTCGATTTCCTCGCCAAATCCGACACGCGCGTCGGCGGCGGCACCGAGCAGATGCAGAAACCGGTCAAGATCGTCGCGGGCGATCCCGCTCCGGCCGCGGCGGAAGCCGCCTCCAGCCACTGACATAGCCATTCTTCCGGCCTTCCTGAAACCGCCCCTCCGGGCGGTTTTTTCATGGCCGCCATCAGGGTTAACGTTCCGTCAACGCAGCCGCTGCATTTCGAGGCATTGGTTTAAGCCGTCCTTCAACCGCGCCTGTTATGACTGTCGCCGTCGCGGGCATCACGTCCGTCGATGCCCGGAAGGACCGGGCGGGCAGGGGCATGAGGCTCCGTCTGTTCGCTTCGCCGCCGGGAACCGGGAAACCGGGAGAGAGATGCCGCTTCGAGCGGTCTCCGGGATGCGAGGAACGAGCATGAACCTGATCGCCAATTTTGCCCTTCTGGCATCGCGCCGCGATATTCTCGGCCTGCCTGTCTGCGATTTCGGCTGGAAAGGGGCGCTGTCCTTTCTCGACCAGCTTGCCTCGCTGCCCTTCAGCCAGACCACCGTTTCCTTCCTGAACGCC
This sequence comes from Rhizobiaceae bacterium, assembly GCA_039808465.1. GTDB lineage: Bacteria > Pseudomonadota > Alphaproteobacteria > Rhizobiales > Rhizobiaceae > Metarhizobium. The sequence continues at coordinate 19,468 of JBDHTA010000064.1, forward strand.
CACAACGCCAATGTCATGCTGCGCGATGCCGGTTATCGCGCCGCGCTGGAAGGGCATCTGGTGCTGCCGGATGGCGTCGGCATGGATATCGCCTCCTCGGTGCTGCACGGCTCGCCCTTTCCCGCCAACCTCAACGGCACGGATTTCATTCCCGCCCTTCTGACCTATATGGACCGGCCGAAGCGCATCGGCCTTCTGGGAGCCGCGCCCGGCGTGATCGAGATGGCGGCGAAGAACCTCGCCGCGCACGCGCCCTGGCACGAGTTCGTGGTGATTTCCGACGGCTTCTTCGACAAGAGCCGCAGCGAGGCGGTGATCGAGCGCATCGAAAACGCCAGGCTCGATATCCTCATCGTCGGCATGGGCACGCCGATTCAGGAAAAATGGGTGAGCGAGCATATCCGCCCGCGCCATGCCCGGCTGGTGCTGACGGTGGGTGCGCTGTTCGATTTCGTGGCGGAGGCGGTGCCGCGCGCCCCGGCCATCATGCGCCGCCTGCGGCTGGAATGGTTCTACCGGCTGGCGATCGAGCCGAAGCGGCTGTGGCGGCGCTATGTGATCGGCATTCCCCGGTTTTTCTTCAATCTCGCCCGCTACCGCCTCGGCACGCCCTTTCAGCCCATCGCGCCGCCTGCCTCCGACGATATCAGGCCGCTGCCGCCGATGGCGGACATGGAGGAGGCGCCGCCCCAGATCGCCTGCAACGGGTGATGCGGCGGAAACGGCGTCATTAACCCTTTGTTTGCCATGTTCGCTTAACCTGTCTTAACACTTCCGGATGCGTTCGCGCCTCCGGGGATCGGGCAGTATGCGGATGTGACGGCCATGGATTATCTGAACTCGCGGGCAATGAACGGGCAGGGCGCTTTCTCGGGGCGTTCCCGCCGTGCCATGCCCATCGATACCCCGGCATTTCCTCCCGCGCCGGAGCCGCGCCTGACGGACCGGATCGGCGCGATTCTCACGCAGCGCGCCTCCGAAGCGCGCCCGCATCCGCACCCGCATGACGATTTCGACGATGACGTTTACGCCACCACCGGCGACGAGGTAGACGACAGGACGCCGCCGCGCCGCTCGCGCCGCGGGCTTGCCGCGGTCGCGGCCGGTCTCGTCACCTGCGCGGCGATCGGCGTCTGGGCGGCGCTTCCCTCCGGCGGCGTGCCCGCGCAGGTGAAGATCGCCCTTTCGCTCGATTCGGTGCAGGATGTCTCCGAACGCCTGTCGCTGCTGCGCAACGAGGCGCGCGCCGTCATTTCCCCGGAAAACCTGTCGCGGGTGATCGAACGCGCTCGACTGGATCACGATCCCGAATTTTCCGGCGAGGGCGCTGGCGCGCTGGCGCTGATCGGCGATCTGATCTCCGGGGCCGCCGCGACCGATCCGGGCCGCAATGCCCAGAGCCGCCTGCGCGCCGCCGTCTCCACCCTGGTCGATCCGCGTGAGAACGCCATTCTGCTCACCGTGCGCGCCGGCGATGCCGCCAAATCCGAGGCGATCGCGCAGGAGATCGCCGCCTCCTATGCCGAAGCCCCTGCCGGGCATGCCGTGCGCCGGGTCGACGCGCCCGCGCCGGAAACGCCCGCGCCC
>JBDHTA010000065.1:0-20992 GCA_039808465.1 Rhizobiaceae bacterium
CGGTCAAGCCGCACAAGAAGTTCAAGGCCGAAGCCTACATCCTGACGAAGGAAGAAGGCGGCCGTCATACGCCGTTCTTCACGAACTACCGTCCGCAGTTCTACTTCCGCACGACGGACGTAACGGGCATCGTGACGCTGCCGGAAGGCACGGAAATGGTGATGCCGGGCGACAACGTGACGGTTGACGTCGAGCTGATCGTTCCGATCGCGATGGAAGAAAAGCTGCGCTTCGCCATCCGCGAAGGCGGCCGCACCGTCGGCGCCGGTATCGTCGCTTCCATCGTCGAGTAATGATATCCGGCAACGCCGTGGGGTTCCTCACGGCGTTGCCGATTCATAAAAGAATCAGTTGATATGGCGCCGGGAGGCGTGTATAGGGCGGGGCATCTTCGGGTGTCCCCCTGATCTTTGAAAATTTGCGGCGCCACGATTAACTAAAGTCACCGCGTGTCTTCTCGCCAAGGCACGGGATTACAAAAGACAAGGATAAAGTCGAATGAACGGCCAGAATATCCGTATCCGCCTCAAGGCGTTTGATCACCGGATCCTCGATGCCTCCACCCGTGAAATCGTGTCGACCGCCAAGCGCACCGGCGCCAGCGTTCGCGGCCCGGTTCCGCTTCCCACCCGCATCGAAAAATTCACGGTCAACCGTTCGCCGCACGTCGACAAGAAGAGCCGCGAACAGTTCGAGATGCGCACCCACAAGCGTCTGCTCGACATCGTCGACCCCACCCCGCAGACGGTCGATGCTTTGATGAAGCTCGACCTCGCCGCTGGCGTCGACGTCGAAATCAAGCTCTAAGAGATCCGGCTTTTTGCCGTAACAACAAGGAAGGTACGTGGAGAAATCCATCGTCTTCCAAACCGGGAGACCTGAAAGGTCGTGAGACCTCTTAGGGAACTCCTCCAACAAAAGAGACTGCGGGAGTTGGCTCCAGCAGGGACTCTCGAGAGGATTGAACCAATGCGTTCAGGTGTGATTGCACAGAAAGTGGGAATGACCCGGGTCTATAACGACGCCGGCGAACATATCCCCGTTACAGTTTTGCGGATGGAGAACTGCCAGGTCATTTCCCATCGCACCGTCGAGAAGAATGGTTACACCGCCGTTCAGCTCGGCGCTGGCCAGGCCAAGGTCAAGAACACGACCAAGGCGCAGCGCGGCCAGTTTGCCCAGGCCAATGTCGAGCCGAAGGCGAAGCTGATCGAATTCCGCGTTTCCGAAGATAATCTGATCGATGTCGGCACCGAACTGAAGGCTGGCCATTTCGCCGCCGGTCAGCTCGTCGATGTGACCGGCACGACGATCGGTAAGGGCTTTGCCGGCGCCATGAAGCGCCACGGCTTCGGCGGTCTGCGCGCCACGCACGGCGTCTCCGTTTCGCACCGTTCGCATGGTTCGACCGGTTCCAACCAGGATCCGGGCAAGGTCTGGAAGGGCAAGCGCATGGCTGGTCACATGGGCCAGACGCGCGTCACGACCCAGAACCTCGAAATCGTCTCCACCGATGACGATCGCGGTCTCATTCTCGTCAGGGGTGCCGTACCAGGTTCCAAGGGTTCCTGGATCGTCGTTCGCGACGCCGTGAAGTCGGCTGCGAAGTAAGGAGCCATACCGATGGAATTGAACGTCAAAACTCTCGAAGGCAAGGACGCCGGTACGGTTTCCCTGTCCGACACGATCTTCGGTCTGGATCCGCGCGAAGATATCATCGCCCGCATGGTTCGCTGGCAGCTCGCCCGCAAGCAGCAGGGCACGCACAAGTCCAAGGGCCGCGGCGAAGTTTCCCGCACCGGCACGAAGATGTACAAGCAGAAGGGTACGGGCCGCGCTCGTCACCATTCGGCTCGCGCTCCGCAGTTCCGCGGCGGTGGCAAGGCGCACGGCCCGGTCGTTCGCAGCCATGAGCACGATCTTCCCAAGAAGATCCGCGCGCTCGCCCTGCGTCACGCCCTCTCGGCCAAGCTGAAGTCCGAAGGCCTGATCGTCGTTGACGACCTGGTTGCTGCCGAAGCAAAGACCAAGGCTCTCGTCGGCGCATTCGAAGCCATGGGTCTCAGCAACGCCCTCTTCATCGGCGGCGCCGAACTGGATGTAAACTTCCAGCGCGCTGCGCAGAACATCCCGAACGTGGACGTTCTGCCGGTTCAGGGCATCAATGTTTACGACATTCTGCGCTGCGGCAAGCTCGTGCTTTCCAAGGCTGCGGTTGAAGCTCTGGAGGAGCGGTTCAAATGACGGATCTTCGCCACTACGATGTGATCGTCACGCCGGCGATCACCGAAAAGTCGACGCTGGTTTCCGAATATAACCAGGTTGTGTTCAACGTTGCAAAGACCGCGACGAAGCCGGAAATCAAGGCTGCTGTCGAAGCCCTCTTCGGCGTCAAGGTCACGGCGGTCAACACGCTGGTACGTAAGGGCAAGACGCGTCGTTTCCGCGGCATTCCCGGCCGTACGCAGGACGTCAAGAAGGCGGTCGTCACGCTGGCTGAAGGCCAGACCATCGACGTCTCCACCGGCCTCTGAGGGTTACGAAAATGGCATTGAAAACTTTTAATCCGACGACCCCGAGCCAGCGCCAGCTGGTCATCGTGGACCGTTCCGGTCTCTACAAGGGCAAGCCGGTCAAGGCGCTGACGGAAGGCCTGACGAAGAAGGGCGGCCGCAACAACACCGGCCGTATCACTGTTCGCTATCAGGGCGGCGGTCACAAGCGCACCTACCGTCTGGTGGACTTCAAGCGTCGCAAGTTCGACATCGAAGGCACCGTCGAGCGTCTGGAATACGACCCCAACCGCACCGCGTTCATCGCGCTGGTCAACTATGCCGACGGCGAGCAGGCCTACATCCTGGCTCCGCAGCGTCTGGCTGCTGGCGACAAGGTCATCGCTTCCGACAAGGCTGTCGACGTGAAGCCCGGCAACACCATGCCGCTTCAGTACATCCCGGTCGGTTCGATCATCCACAACGTCGAGATGAAGCCGGGCAAGGGCGGCCAGATGGCCCGTTCCGCAGGCGCTTACGCGCAGCTCGTCGGCCGAGACCAGGGCATGGCGATCCTTCGCCTGAACTCGGGTGAGCAGCGTCTCGTGCATGGTTCGTGCCTCGCCTCGATCGGCGCGGTTTCCAACCCTGACCACGCCAACATCAACGACGGCAAGGCCGGTCGTTCGGTCTGGCGCGGCAAGCGTCCGCATGTTCGCGGCGTCGTCATGAACCCGGTCGACCACCCGCACGGCGGTGGTGAAGGCCGCACCTCCGGTGGCCGTCATCCGGTTACCCCGTGGGGCAAGCCGACCAAGGGCAAGCGTACGCGTTCGAACAAGTCGACCGACAAGTTCATCATGCGTTCGCGCCATCAGCGCAAGAAGTAAGAGAGGTAGTCAGTAAATGGCTCGTTCAGTATGGAAAGGCCCGTTCGTTGACGGCTATCTTCTCAAGAAGGCTGAGAAGGTTCGTGAAGGCGGCCGCAGTGAAGTCATCAAGATCTGGAGCCGCCGCTCCACGATCCTGCCGCAGTTCGTTGGCCTGACGTTTGGCGTCTACAACGGCAGCAAGCATGTTCCGGTCAGCGTCAACGAAGACATGGTCGGTCACAAGTTCGGTGAATTCTCTCCGACCCGGACCTACTACGGTCACGGCGCGGACAAGAAGGCAAAGAGGAAGTAATTATGGGCAAGGCTAAAGCCGAACGCCGGCTGAAGGATAACGAGGCGCAGGCCGTTGCGCGCACGATCCGCGTCAGCCCCCAGAAGCTCAACTTGGTTGCCGCGATGATTCGCGGCAAAAAGGTCGACCGCGCTCTCGCGGATCTGGAATTCTCCCGGAAGCGCATCGCCGAAACCGTGAAGAAGACCCTTGAATCCGCTATCGCGAATGCCGAAAACAACCATGATCTCGACGTCGATTCTCTGATCGTCGCCGAGGCATATGTCGGCAAGTCGATTGTCATGAAGCGCTTCCATGCCCGCGGGCGTGGCCGCGCGTCGCGTGTCGAGAAGCCGTTCTCGCACCTGACGATCGTCGTTCGTGAGGTGGAAGCTAAAGGGGAGGCCGCATAATGGGCCAGAAAATCAATCCGATCGGTTTCCGTCTCGGCATCAACCGCACCTGGGACAGCCGCTGGTTCGCGGATAATGCCGAATACGGTCAGCTCCTTCACGAAGATCTGAAGATCCGTGAATACCTGATGGAAGAGCTGAAGCAGGCCGGTATTTCCAAGGTGGTCATCGAGCGTCCGCACAAGAAGTGCCGCGTCACGATCCACTCGGCCCGTCCGGGCCTGATCATCGGCAAGAAGGGCGCCGACATCGAGAAGCTTCGCAAGAAGCTGTCGGAGATGACCAATTCCGAAACGCACCTCAACATCGTTGAAGTGCGCAAGCCGGAAACGGACGCGACCCTGGTTGCCCAGTCGATCGCCCAGCAGCTCGAGCGCCGCGTGGCTTTCCGCCGTGCGATGAAGCGCGCTGTTCAGTCCGCCATGCGTCTTGGCGCCGAAGGCATCAAGATCACCTGCGGCGGCCGTCTCGGCGGCGCTGAAATCGCTCGTACCGAATGGTACCGCGAAGGCCGCGTTCCGCTTCACACGCTGCGCGCGGACATCGACTACGGCACGGCCGAAGCCGAAACCGCTTACGGCATTTGCGGCATCAAGGTCTGGATCTTCAAGGGCGAAATCCTGGAGCACGACCCGATGGCATCCGAGCGCCGCTCGCTGGAAGGCGATGCGCAGGGCTCCGGCGGCCGTGACCGTGATCGCGGCGACCGCCGTCGCGAAAACGCTTGATTGGCGTTGGCGAAAGATAAGTTCGGAGAAACAAGAAAATGTTGCAGCCAAAGCGTACCAAGTACCGCAAGCAGTTCAAGGGCCGCATCAAGGGCGTCGCCAAGGGCGGTTCTGAGCTGGCATTCGGTGAATTCGGCATCAAGGCGCAGGAACCGAATCGCGTCAATGCCCGCGAGATCGAAGCGGCTCGCCGCGCGATCACCCGCTACATGAAGCGCGCGGGCCGCGTATGGATCCGGGTATTCCCGGATGTTCCGGTCACGGCAAAGCCCACCGAAGTCCGTATGGGTAAGGGCAAGGGTTCGGTCGAATACTGGGCTTGCAAGGTCAAGCCCGGCCGTATGATGTTTGAGATCGATGGCGTCAGCGAAGAAATCGCTCGTGAGGCTCTGCGCCTCGGCTCTGCCAAGCTCTCGGTCAAGACGCGCTTCGTACAGCGCATTGCAGAGTGAGGATTGAGACGATGAAAGCAGCAGACGTTCGCGCGATGAGCGCCGACCAGCTCAAGGACGAGCTTGCCAAGCTGAAGAAGGAGCAGTTCAATCTGCGCTTCCAGCAGGCGACCGGCCAGCTCGAGAAGTCCTCTCGCATCAACGAAGTCCGCAAGGACATCGCTCGAATCAAGACCATCGCCCGCCAGAAGGCGGCGGAAGCCAAGGCCTAAGGACCAGAACAATATGCCTAAACGCATTCTGCAGGGCGTCGTCGTCAGCGACAAGAACGAAAAGACCGTAGTTGTCCGGGTCGAACGCCGATTCGCTCACCCGCTGCTTCAGAAGACCGTTCGTCGCTCCAAGAAGTACAAGGCGCACGACGAAAACAACCAGTACAAGGTTGGCGATATCGTTTCCATCGAGGAATGCGCGCCGATCTCCAAGGACAAGCGCTGGACGGTTGTCGCGTCTCACGCTTGATGCGTCATGCGGCCGGGCGATAGTGTCCGGCATGCCATGATTGCGGCAAGCTCAGGAATTGAAGCGGGGGTGGCAGAGCGCAAGCGGTGCCATCCCCGCTTTATTTCATCGGGTTTCCGGGTAGGCCTTGCTTATCCCGCGAAAATCTGTATGAAGCACCGCAGAGACGCCCGGAAACGGGCGTGCTTTGCTTTATTGCGCACGGAAGGTCCGGTTTCGGAAACCACCCTGGCAGGATCGATCCCGCGCACAATGAGAGTTTTCATAAGCCGGAACAGGGGGCCGCTCGTCGGGCTGCCCAACCGGTCTGGTAACAACAAGAAGGCGACCTGACATGATTCAGATGCAAACAAACCTCGACGTGGCGGATAATTCCGGCGCACGTCGTGTCATGTGCATCAAGGTGCTGGGCGGCTCCAAGCGCAAGTACGCTTCGGTCGGCGACATCATCGTCGTATCGATCAAGGAAGCGATTCCGCGCGGCCGCGTCAAGAAGGGCGACGTGATGAAGGCGGTTGTCGTTCGCACCGCCAAGGATATCCGCCGTCCGGACGGCAGCGTGATTCGTTTCGACAACAACGCAGCCGTTCTGATCGACAACAAGAAAGAGCCCATCGGCACCCGTATCTTCGGGCCGGTTCCGCGCGAGCTTCGTGCGAAGAACCACATGAAGATCATCTCGCTGGCTCCGGAAGTTCTGTAAGAGGGGCGTGAAGCGATGCAGAAGATTCGTAAAGGCGACAAGGTCGTCGTATTGGCTGGTAAGGACAAGGGCCGCACCGGCGAAGTCATTCGTGTCATTCCGAAGGAAGACCGCGCCGTCGTAGCAGGCGTCAACGTCGTCAAGCGCCACCAGCGCCAGACGCAGACGCAGGAAGCCGGTATCGTCACCAAGGAGGCGCCGATCCACCTGTCCAACATTGCCGTCGCCGACAAGGATGGCAAGCCGACCCGCGTCGGTTTCCAGGTGATCGATGGCAAGAAGGTCCGTGTGGCCAAGCGTTCGGGTGAGGTGATCTGATGGCCGAGGCAAAGTACGAGCCGCGTCTCAAGAAGGAATATGTAACCCGCATTCGCGCAGCGTTGCAGGAGCAGTTCTCCTTCGCCAACGAGATGCAGATTCCGAAGATCGACAAGATCGTCATCAACATGGGCATTGGCGAAGCCACGACGGATTCGAAGAAGCCGACCGTTGCTGCCGCCGACCTCGCGGCGATCGCCGGCCAGAAGCCGGTCATCACGCGCGCCCGCAACTCCATCGCGGGCTTCAAGGTTCGCGAAAACATGCCGATCGGCGCGAAGGTTACGCTCCGCGGCGCCCGCATGTATGAATTCCTGGATCGCCTGGTCAACATCGCGCTGCCGCGCGTTCGCGACTTCCGCGGCCTGAATCCGAAGTCCTTCGATGGCCGCGGCAACTTCGCCATGGGCATCAAGGAACACATCGTGTTCCCTGAGATCAACTACGACAAGGTTGATCAGATGTGGGGCATGGACATCATCGTTTGCACGACGGCGAAGACCGACGACGAAGCCCGGGCTCTTCTGAAAGAGTTCAACTTCCCGTTCCGTCAATAACCGTAACGACGAGCGTAGAAAAGGAACTCAACTATGGCGAAGACAAGCGCAGTTGAAAAGAACAAGCGCCGCCGCAAGACCGTCGCCAGCCAGGCCACCAAGCGGGCCGCGCTGAAGGCGATCATCATGAACCAGTCGCTCCCGATCGAGGATCGCTTCAAGGCGACCCTGAAGCTCGCCGAGCTTCCGCGCGACGGTTCCAAGACCCGCATCCGCAACCGTTGCGAAGTTACCGGCCGTCCGCGTGCGTTCTACCGCAAGCTGAAGATGTCGCGTATTGCCCTGCGTGAGCTGGGTAACACCGGCAAGGTTCCGGGCGTTGTCAAGTCGAGCTGGTAAGGAGACGGGTAATGACGATGACTGATCCTCTGGGCGATATGCTCACCCGTATCCGCAACGGCGTCTCGCGTCGCAAGTCGTCGGTTTCGACGCCGGCTTCGAAGCTTCGCGCGCGCGTTCTGGATGTCCTTCAGGCTGAAGGCTACATCCGCGGCTATTCCGAAGTTTCGGAAAACGGCAAGACCGAACTTCAGATCGAACTGAAGTACTACGAAGGCGCACCGGTGATCCGTGAGATCGGCCGCGTGTCGAAGCCGGGCCGCCGGGTTTATGTCTCGGTAAAGTCCATTCCGCAGGTCGCGAACGGCCTCGGCATCACCATCCTTTCGACTCCGAAGGGCGTGATGGCCGATCACCAGGCTCGCGAACAGAATGTTGGTGGCGAGGTACTCTGCTCCGTATTCTGATACGGCGCAGGGATCTCCATAACGTACAGACAGGTATAAAAATGTCTCGTATCGGTAAAAAGCCCGTTCAGGTTCCTGCAGGGATCACGGCCACTGTCGATGGCCAGAAGGTGACTGCGAAGGGCCCGAAAGGCGAACTGTTTTTCGTCGCTCATGACGATATCAAGCTGGCACTCGAAGACAACGCCGTTGTCGTGACGCCTGCCAACGACTCCAAGGAAGCCCGGTCGAAGTGGGGCATGTCCCGCACGATGATCGACGGCATCTTCAAGGGCGTCAAGGATGGCTTCGAGCGCAAGCTCGAAATCAACGGCGTCGGTTACCGCGCCGCCATGCAGGGCAAGAACCTGCAACTGGCGCTCGGTTTCAGCCACGACGTGGTTTACGAGCCGCCGGTCGGTATCACCATTGCTGTTCCGAAGCCGACGGAAATCATCGTTTCCGGCATCAGCAAGCAGCAGGTAGGCCAGGTTGCGGCGGAAATCCGCGAATATCGCGGTCCCGAGCCCTATAAGGGCAAGGGCGTCAAGTACGCTGAAGAGCGTATCGTCCGCAAGGAAGGCAAGAAGAAGTAAGGATCACGCGAAATGGCTAGCAGGAAAGAAACACTTGCACGTCGCGCCAACCGCGTGCGTCGTCAACTCAAGGCGGTGGCCAATGGCCGCCCGCGCCTGTCGGTTCATCGCTCGTCGAAGAACATCTACGTACAGGTTATCGATGATGTCGCAGGCCGGACGCTCGCGTCCGCCTCGACGCTCGACAAGGATCTGCGTACGTCTTTGAAGACGGGCGCCGACACCGCCGCGGCTGCCGCCGTCGGCAAGCTCGTTGCAGAGCGCGCCACCAAGGCAGGCGTCAAGGATGTCGTTTTCGACCGTGGCGCATTCATCTATCACGGCCGCATCAAGGCTCTCGCCGATGCTGCCCGCGAAGGTGGACTGAGCTTCTAAGTTCGAAGATTCCCACCCGGCATGGCTTCCCATGCCGGGTGGACGCAGGTATATGCTGATCCCGACCGCAGCGGCAGATTCGTCTCGCCTCATGCGGTTTTTGTTGTGATTTGCCACTTGCACCCGGAAAAGAAAAAGGAAAAGGACAATGGCACAGGATAGGAGAGGCTCGCGCGAGGATCGCCAGAGCCGTGAAGAACGCGATAGCGAATTCGTCGACAAGCTTGTCGCGATCAACCGCGTCGCAAAGGTCGTCAAGGGTGGCCGCCGCTTCGGCTTCGCCGCTCTCGTCGTCGTCGGCGACCAGAAGGGCCGCGTCGGTTTCGGTCACGGCAAGGCCCGTGAAGTGCCGGAAGCGATTCGCAAGGCCACGGAAGCCGCCAAGCGCGAACTGATCTTCGTTCCGCTGCGCGACGGCCGCACGCTGCACCACGACGTCAACGGCCGCCACGGCGCCGGCAAGGTTCTGCTGCGCTCGGCCAAGGCCGGTACGGGGATCATCGCAGGCGGCCCGATGCGCGCCGTTTTCGAAACCCTCGGCGTTCATGACGTCGTCGCCAAGTCGACCGGTTCGTCGAACCCCTACAACATGGTTCGCGCAACCTTCGACGCTCTGAAGCATCAGGTTCATCCGAAGGACATCGCGGCACAGCGCGGCTTGAAATACGCCACGCTCCAGGCTCGCCGTGCCGCTTCGGGCGTTGCTTCCGAAGAATAAGAGGAGCGCTGAACAATGACGAAGAAGACGATCACCGTCGAACAGATCGGCAGCCCGAGCCGTCGTCCCGAGGTACAGCGCCAGACGCTGATCGGCCTCGGCCTGAACAAGATGCACAAGCGTCGCACGCTGGAAGACACCCCTGCCGTTCGCGGCATGGTTCGCGCTGTCCAGCATCTCGTCCGTATCGTTGACGAGAAGTGAGACGGAGGACCGAATCATGAAACTGAATGAAATCAAGGACAACGAAGGCGCGACCCATAGCCGCAAGCGTCTTGGCCGTGGTATCGGCTCCGGCAAGGGCAAGACCGGCGGCCGCGGCGTGAAGGGTCAGAAGGCTCGTTCGGGCGTTGCGATCAACGGCTTCGAAGGCGGCCAGATGCCCATCTACCGCCGTCTGCCGAAGCGCGGCTTCAACAACATCTTCGCAAGCGAATTTGTTGTCGTGTCGCTCGGCCGCATCCAGACCGCCATCGACGCCAAGAAGCTCGATGCCGGTCAGGCTGTTACCGCCGAATCGCTGAAGGCTGCTGGCGTCATTCGCCGCGTCAAGGACGGCGTTCGCCTCGTTTCCGACGGCGAACTCAACGTCAAGCTCTCGATCGAAGTCGCCGGCGCTTCCAAGGCTGCCGTCGAGAAGATCGAAAAGGCAGGCGGTTCGGTGAAGCTGCTTTCCGTAGCGGCTGCCGAGTAATTATTAGACTCTTAACCGCCCGGTGTGCTACACGCCGGGCGGTTTAGCTCTTACATGAGCCTCACGTCCTTCAGGTGGACTTCGGTCCGCCAGGATATCAGGAAAACCACGGTGAGGCATAAGGTTGCGCTGCAATCTCTTGAACGCCCGGTTTTCTTCAAACGGTTGAAAGACTGCTTCCGGGTTTGACGTTCTTGTACGCGGGTCCGGATTGGCTACGCGGAGAATTGCATGGCGTCTGCAGCGGAACAATTAGCATCCAATCTCAACTTTTCGACTTTCGCCAAGGCTGAAGATCTGAAAAAGCGCCTGTGGTTCACGCTGGCAGCTTTGCTCGTCTACCGCCTTGGCACGCATATTCCGCTTCCCGGCCTCAATCCCGAGGCTTACGCCCAGGCGTTTCGCGGGCAGGCGGGCGGTATTTTCGGCCTGTTCAACATGTTTTCGGGCGGCGCCGTCGAGCGCATGGCGATCTTCGCGCTCGGCATCATGCCCTATATTTCCGCTTCGATCATCGTGCAGCTCATGACCTCGGTCGTGCCTGCGCTGGAAAATCTGAAGAAGGAAGGCGAGCAGGGCCGCAAGATCATCAACCAGTATACCCGTTATGGCACGGTGCTGCTCGGCGTCTTGCAGGCCTATGGCATTGCCGCCGGTCTGGAGAGCGGGCAGGGGATCGTCAACGATCCGGGCTGGTTCTTCCGCCTGTCGACCGTCGTTACGCTGCTCGGCGGCACGATGTTCCTGATGTGGCTGGGTGAGCAGATCACCTCGCGCGGTATCGGCAACGGCATTTCGCTGCTGATCTTCGCCGGGATCGCGGCCGGCCTGCCGGGCGCTCTGGCGGGCACGCTCGAACTCGGCTGGACGGGCACCGTCTCCACCGGCGTCATCCTCGCCGTGATCATCGTGGCGATTCTGGTCGTGGCGCTGATCGTTTTCGTGGAACGCGCGCAGCGCCGCCTGCTGATCCAGTATCCGAAGCGCCAGGTCGGCAACCGCATGTTCCAGGGCGACACCTCGCACCTGCCGCTGAAGCTGAACACTTCCGGCGTGATTCCGGCGATCTTCGCGTCCTCGCTGCTGCTGCTGCCCGCGACTGCGGCCGGTTTCACCAATTCCACCGCGCTTCCCTCCTGGGCCACGGCCATCGTTGCCGCGCTCGGGCACGGTCAGCCGCTTTATATGCTGCTTTACGGTGCGTTGATTGCGTTTTTCGCTTTCTTCTACACGGCAATCGTGTTCAATCCGAAGGAGACGGCGGACAACCTGAAGAAGCACGGCGGTTTCATTCCGGGCATCCGTCCCGGTGAGCGCACCGCCGAATATATCGACTTCGTTCTGACCCGTATCACGGTGATCGGCGCGATCTATCTCGTCTTCGTCTGCATCCTGCCGGAAATTCTGGTGTCGCAGACGGGCGTGCCGCTTTCTCTCGGTGGAACGTCTCTCCTGATCGTCGTCAGCGTCACGCTCGATACTGTCGCACAGGTTCAGGGGCATCTGATTGCTCAGCAATATGAAGGTCTGATCAAGAAATCCAAGCTGCGTGGAGGAAAGAGGGGACGATGAGATTGATTCTTTTAGGGCCGCCGGGTGCGGGTAAGGGGACCCAGGCCCAGAGAATTGTGGAAAATCAGGGAATTCCGCAGCTCTCCACCGGTGACATGCTTCGCGCGGCGGTGTCCGCTGGCACAGAAGTCGGCAAGCGCGCCAAGGCCGTGATGGATGCAGGCAAACTGGTGTCGGACGACATCGTGATCGCCATCGTGTCCGAACGAATCGATCAGCCGGACTGTGCGAAGGGTTTCATCCTCGACGGCTTTCCGCGCACGCTGGTTCAGGCGGACGCCACCGACGCTATGCTGAAGGCGAAGGGGCTCGACCTCTCAGCCGTGATCGAGATCAAGGTGGATGACGAGGTTCTGGCCGACCGTGTGTCGGGCCGTTACACCTGCGCCAATTGCGGCGCGGGGTATCACGACACAAACCTCAAGCCGAAGCAGGAAGGCGTGTGCGACCGTTGCGGCTCGACTCACTTCAAGCGCCGCCCGGACGACAATCGCGAGACCGTGGTGACCCGCTTGCAGGCTTACTACAAGGAAACCTCGCCGCTGATCGGCTATTACCATGCCAAGGGGAAGCTTTTCTCCATCGACGGCATGGCGGATATCGATGTCGTCACCAGCGAAATCGGCCGGATTCTCGAAGGGCTCTGACGGGCTCCCAAGAATCTCCGGGCAGGCGGTTGCTTTTTTTAGGCGATTCCGTTAAAGACCGCGCCAACTCGCAATAACAACTGCGGTCGGCGCGGATTTCAGAAAAGAAGTCCGGGTTCGATCGTTTCGTGTTGTGAACCCGAACACAGAACTGGCGGCCCTCCGGCCGCCGCGTAACGAAAACCCTCTTGTCGGATGACAACAGGCACGCAAGGAGAACAGACGTGGCTCGTATCGCTGGCGTCAACATCCCGACGGCAAAGCGCGTAATCATCGCCTTGACCTATATTCACGGGATCGGTCCGAAATTCGCGAAGGAAATCATGGAGAAGACCGGTCTTCCCCTTGATAAGCGCGTTCATCAGCTCACGGATGCGGAAATTCTGCAAATCCGTGAAACCATCGACCGCGACTACCAGGTCGAAGGCGACCTGCGTCGCGAGACCTCGATGAACATCAAGCGTCTGATGGACCTGGGTTGCTACCGCGGCCTGCGTCATCGCCGCAGCCTGCCGGTTCGCGGTCAGCGCACGCACACCAATGCCCGCACCCGCAAGGGTCCGGCCAAGGCGATCGCCGGCAAGAAGAAGTAATTCCGGGTACAATCCGGTATCGGGAGGCTGGCGCTTTCACGCTTGCCTCCTTTTTGAGTTGGTGAAGGAGCTTTTCGCCTTTCACCGGTGGAGCCGCTGGTATTACGGCGGTGCAGAGATCAACGAAAGGTATCTCCCATGGCAAAAGAAGCCACACGCGTTCGCCGCCGCGAACGTAAGAACATCACGTCGGGCGTTGCGCACGTCAACTCGACCTTCAACAACACGATGATCACCATCACCGACGCGCAGGGCAATGCGATTGCCTGGTCGTCCGCTGGCGCCAAGGGCTTCAAGGGCTCGCGCAAGTCGACCCCGTTCGCCGCCCAGATCGCTGCTGAAGATTGCGCCAAGAAGGCTCAGGAACACGGCATGAAGTCGCTGGAAGTCGAAGTCTGCGGTCCGGGTTCTGGCCGTGAGTCGGCCCTGCGCGCCCTCCAGGCCGCCGGTTTCATGATCACCTCGATTCGCGACGTCACGCCGATCCCGCATAACGGTTGCCGTCCGCGCAAGAAGCGCCGCGTCTGATCAGTTCTCAAGGTCCGATGGTCGCACACGCGGCCATCGCTGCTTTTCATGCTCGGTTGCCACGATTGGATGGTGGCAGCGATTGGAAGGAAAACACATGATTCAGAAGAACTGGCAAGAATTGATCAAGCCGAACAAGGTCGAGTTCTCCTCCTCCGGCCGGACGAAGGCAACGCTGGTTGCCGAGCCGCTGGAGCGTGGTTTCGGCCTGACGCTCGGCAACGCATTGCGTCGCGTTCTCCTGTCGTCCCTGCGCGGCGCTGCCGTCACGGCCGTTCAGATCGACGGCGTTCTGCATGAATTCTCGTCCATTCCGGGCGTTCGCGAAGATGTGACGGACATCGTCCTGAACATCAAGGAAATCGCCATCAAGATGGATGGCGACGATGCCAAGCGCATGGTCGTTCGCAAGCAGGGTCCGGGCGTCGTCACCGCTGGCGATATCCAGACTGTCGGCGATATCGAAATCCTCAACCCCAACCATGTGATCTGCACGCTCGACGAGGGCGCCGAGATCCGCATGGAATTCACCGTCAACAACGGCAAGGGCTACGTTCCGGCGGAACGCAACCGCGCCGAAGACGCGCCGATCGGCCTCATTCCGGTCGACAGCCTCTATTCGCCGGTGAAGAAGGTTTCGTACAAGGTCGAAAACACCCGTGAGGGCCAGGTTCTCGACTACGACAAGCTGACGATGACCATCGAGACCAACGGTTCGGTGACCGGTGAAGATGCGATCGCGTTTGCGGCCCGCATCCTCCAGGACCAACTCAGCGTTTTCGTCAACTTCGACGAGCCGCAGAAGGAAACCGAAGAGGAAGCCGTCACCGAGCTGGCGTTCAACCCGGCGCTGCTCAAGAAGGTCGACGAGCTGGAACTCTCCGTTCGTTCCGCGAACTGCCTGAAGAACGACAACATCGTCTATATCGGCGACCTTATTCAGAAGACCGAAGCCGAAATGCTTCGCACTCCGAATTTTGGCCGCAAGTCGCTGAACGAGATCAAGGAAGTTCTCGCCTCGATGGGCCTGCATCTCGGCATGGAAGTGCCCGCATGGCCGCCGGAGAACATCGAAGACCTCGCCAAGCGCTACGAAGACCAGTATTAAACCATTAGACTGCGGGCTCTGCCTGCAAGTAAAGGAGACAAGAGATGCGCCACCAGAAAGCCGGCCGCAAGCTCAACCGTACCGCCAGCCACCGCAAGGCAATGTTTGCCAACATGGCTGCTTCGCTCATCACGCATGAGCAGATCGTCACCACTCTGCCGAAGGCAAAGGAAATCCGCCCGATCGTCGAGAAGCTCGTCACGCTCGGCAAGCGCGGTGACCTGCATGCCCGCCGTCAGGCCATCTCGCAGATCCGCGACGTTGCCGTTGTTTCGAAGCTGTTCAGCACCATTGCCGAGCGCTACGCAACCCGCAACGGCGGTTACCTGCGCATCATGAAGGCCGGTTTCCGTCAGGGCGACAACGCTCCGCTCGCCGTCATCGAATTCGTCGAGCGCGACGTCGATGCCAAGGGCGCAGCCGACAAGGCCCGCGTTGCCGCGGAAGCCGAAGCTGCCGAAGCCGCATAATCATCCCTCATCGGATGAATGAAAAACCGGCCGGGTCGTTGCGATCCGGCCGGTTTTCTTTTGAGCGGATGCCCAAGCCTATTCGGATTTCTTGGCGTCCTGCCAAAGCATTTCCATGCGGTCGAGCGTCGCCTGTTCAAGTGTTTCGTCATTTGATTCAAGAACCGTTTCGATGTGCTTGAAACGGCGGCGGAATTTGGTGTTGGTGCCGCGCAGCGCCTCTTCCGGCTGGATAGCGGCATGGCGGCCGATATTGACCAGCGCGAAGATCAGGTCGCCTAGCTCGTCGCCGATCTTTTCGCTGCGTCCGTCCTTCAGCGCCTCGCGCAATTCGCCGATTTCCTCCTCGATCTTGTCGAGGATCGGCTCGGCTTCCGACCAGTCGAAGCCGACCTTGGCGGCGCGTTCCTGAATTTTCAGGGCTTCGGTCAGCGCCGGGAAGCTGCGCTGGACCGAATCGAGATAGCCGGGCTTTTCCGCCGCATCGAGACCGCGCCGGGCGCGGCGCTCGGCCCTTAACTGCTTTTCCTGCCGCTTGATCTCGTCCCATTGCAGCTTCACGGCTTCGGGCGTATCGGCATCGGAGCGGGCGAAGACATGCGGGTGGCGGCGAATCATCTTCGTGGTGATCGCCTCGACGACGTCGCCGAAGGAGAAAGCGCCTGCTTCCTCGGCGATCCGGGCGTGAAAGACCACCTGCAACAGCAGGTCGCCCAGCTCGTCGCAGAGATCGTCCATGTCATTGCGCTCGATGGCGTCGCCGACCTCATAGGCTTCCTCGATCGTATAGGGCTTGATCGTCTCGAAGGTCTGGACGATATCCCACGGGCAGCCGCTTTCCGGGTTGCGCAGCGCCGCCATGATTTCGAGAAGCCGGGTGATATCGTTGGAAGCTTGCATGGGTCGGTCCTTGTGGGAGGGGCGGGGATTTGCTCAGAAATCCGTTGCTTCGAGAAAAACAATACGCTTGTGGGCGATGCAAGGAATTTCTGTTTCTTCAATATTTTGCCGGGATCGGGGATATTCTGCGCGATTAAAAGGATGGCATGGATGATTGAAGGCGGCGACAAGCTGACGGCTTTCCCGGCCTTTTTCCGCATCGCGGGAAAGGTGGCGGCGGTATTTGGCAATGGCGACGAGGCTTTCGCCAAGGTGCGGCTGCTCGCCCATACGCAGGCGCGCATCGTCGCCCATGCCGACCAGCCGGAAGCGGATTTCGCGGCCTATCTGCGCGAGCACGGCATCGAGCATGTGGCGCGGGCGTTTTCTCCCGAGCTTTTGCATGGCGCGACGCTGGTGTTTGCCGCGACCGGCGATCAGGCGCTGGATGCGCGGATTGCGGCGCAAGCGCGGGCCTTGCGCATTCCGGTGAACGCCGTCGATCAGCCCGACGAATGCGATTTCTTCACGCCCGCGCTGGTGGCGCGCGCGCCGGTTGCCGTTGCCATCGGCACCGAAGGCGCGGGGCCGGTGCTGGCGCAGATGATTCGCGCCCAGATCGACCAGCTTCTGTCGCCCTCGCTTGGCAAGCTGGCGCGGCTGGCCGTCGATTATCGCGGCGCAGTCGAAAAGATGGTGCCGCGTGGCGTGGCGCGGCGGATTTTCTGGCGGCAGTTCTTTTCCGGCGCGGTGGCCAGTGCGGTCGCTTCCGGCGATGTGGCGGCGGCGCGGCGGGATGCCAACCGGCTGCTGACGGCATCCGGCAAGGCCGAGGGACGCGTCTGGCTGGTCGGCGCGGGACCGGGGGCGGAGGATCTGCTGACCTTGCGCGCCCAGCGCGTGATGATGGAAGCCGATGTGCTGGTTTATGACGCGCTGGTGCCGCAGGCAATCGTCGATATGGGCCGCCGCGATGCCGAGCGCATTTCCGTCGGCAAGCGCAAGGGCTGCCACACGAAATCGCAGGATGAGATCAATGCGCTGCTGGTGCGGCTTGGCCGCGAGGGCAAGCGCGTTGTGCGGCTGAAATCCGGCGATCCCCTGGTCTATGGCCGGGCGGGCGAGGAAATGGCGGCGCTGCGGCAGGCGGGCGTGGGGTACGAGATCGTGCCCGGCATCACCTCGGCCTTCGCGGCGGCGGCGGATTTCGAGTTGCCGTTGACGCTGCGCGGCGTGGCCTCGTCGCTGGTTTTCACCACCGGCCATGATCTGACCGGCGATGTTTTGCCGGATTGGGCAAGCCTTGCGGTATCGGGCGCGACGATTGCCGTGTATATGGGCCGCACGGTTGCGGCTTCGGTCGCGAAGCGGCTGATCGAGGCGGGGCTTGCGCCGGAAACCACGGTGGCGGTGATCGAGAACGCCAGCCGCGCCGACCGGCGCCTGCTGCATGGCATTCTGCGCGATCTGCCGGATTTGCAGCATCGCGACGAGCTGAGCGGGCCGGTGATGGTGATCATCGGCGATGCCGTGGCGGGCGCCAATTTCGAGATGTCCGAACCTCTGGTAAAAAGCCGGGTTCGCAAACAGGAAATACAAGGAGCGGAATGATGGTGGACAAGGTTCTGACCGCAAACCGGCTGACCGACGGCATCGCCGTGTGGCTGACGGCGGGCGGCGAATGGGCGACATCGCTTCAGGATGCGCTGGTGGCCCGCCATGCGGAAGCCGTCGCCGCTCTGGAAGAGATCGGCAAGCGCGCCTATGCCGAAAACAAGGTGGTCGATGTCGCCGTCATCGATGTGAAGGAAACCGACGGCATTCTCTGGCCGTTGCGCCTGCGCGAGCGTATCCGCGCCCAGGGGCCGACCATGGCCTACGCGCCGGGCTATGCCCCGGCCGATCCCGCATTCATTGCCGTCTGAGGACATTATGTATCGTTACGACGAATTCGATCATGCCTTCGTTACCGAGCGCGTCGCGCAATTCAGCGATCAGGTGCAGCGCCGCCTTGCCGGGGAGCTGTCCGAGGATGCGTTCAAGCCGCTGCGCCTGATGAACGGCGTCTATCTGCAATTGCACGCCTATATGCTGCGCATCGCCATTCCCTATGGCACGCTGAGTTCGCGCCAGATGCGGATGCTGGCCCATGTCGCCCGCACCTATGACCGGGGCTACGGGCATTTCACCACCCGCCAGAACCTGCAATTCAACTGGCCGAAGCTTTCCGATATTCCCGCCGTTCTCTCTGATCTGGCGAGCGTGGAAATGCATGCCCTGCAAACCTCGGGCAACTGTATCCGCAATGTCACCGCCGATCACTTCGCCGGTGCTGCCGCCGATGAAGTCGCCGATCCGCGCCCCTATGCGGAAATCCTGCGGCAGTGGTCGTCGGTTCATCCGGAATTCTCCTTCCTGCCGCGCAAGTTCAAGATTGCCGTGACCGGGGCCGAGCGCGACCGCGCCGCCATTCAGGTTCACGATATCGGCCTGCATCTGAAGAAGAACGACAGGGGCGAGCTTGGCTTCGGCGTTTATGTTGGCGGCGGGCAGGGCCGCACGCCGATGGTCGCCAAGCTGATCCGCGATTTTCTGCCGGAAGAGGATCTGCTCTCCTACACCACGGCCATCGTGCGCGTGTACAACCTGCATGGCCGCCGCGACAACAAGTACAAGGCGCGCATCAAGATTCTCGTGCATGAGACCGGCGTGGAGGAACTGACGCAGCAGATCGAGGCGGAATTCCTGAAACTGCGGGATAGCGAGTTGAAGCTGCCGGAGCAGGATGTGGCGGCGATTGCCGCTTACTTCGCCCCGCCCGCGCTGGAGCCGCGCGCCGAGGGCTGGGAAAATCTTGCGCGCTGGAAGAAGGCGGATGCCGATTTCGCCCGCTGGGTGCAGCAGAACGTGCAGCCGCACAAGAACCCCGATTACGGCATGGTGACGATTTCGCTGAAACCCATCGGCGGCATTCCCGGCGACGCCACGGATGCGCAGATGGATGCGGTGGCCGATATCGCCGAGGAATATGCCTTCGACGAAATCCGCGTCAGCCATGAGCAGAACCTCATCCTGCCGCATGTGGCGCTGGCCGATCTGGAGCCGGTCTACCGGGCGCTGGTCGCGGCCGGGCTTGCGACCGCCAATGCCGGTCTCATCACCGATATCATTGCCTGTCCCGGCTTGGATTACTGCGCGCTCGCCAATGCGCGCTCGATTCCGGTGGCGCAGGAAATTTCCGCCCGTTTCGGCTCGGCCGAGCGGCAGGCGGAAATCGGTGAGCTGAAGATCAAGATTTCCGGCTGCATCAATGCCTGCGGCCATCACCATGTCGGCCATATCGGCCTGCTGGGCGTGGAGAAGAAGGGCGCGGAGCTTTACCAGATTACGCTCGGCGGCTCCGGCGACGAGCATACCAGCATCGGCGAGATCGTCGGCCGCGGCTTCGAGCCGGACAAGGTGACGGACGCGATCGAAAAGATCGTCGACACCTATCTCGGCCTGCGCCTCGATCCCTCGGAAACCTTCCTCACGGCCTATCGCCGTGTCGGCCCGCAGCCGTTCAAGGATGCACTTTATGGCGGCAACACCGCCGAAGCGGCGTAAGGGGATGGCGATGACGAAGATCTGGAGCGAAGCCGGGTTTGCCGAAAGCGATCCCTGGGTGATCGAAACCGACGAGGTGAAGGCCGGGGAAGGGCAGCAGGCGCTGCTGCCCCTCGATGCGCTGATCGCGAAGGCCGAGGAGAGCAACGCTGTCGGGCTTGGCGTTCTCATCACGCCCTTCGACGATGTGATCCGGCTGGAGCCTTACCTCGACCGGCTGGCCATCGTCGCCGTGTCCTTTCCGGCGTTCAGCGATGGCCGCGCTTTCAGCCAGGCGTCGCTGCTGCGCTCGCGGCTGCATTACGCCGGTGAAGTGCGGGCGGTGGGCGATGTGCTGATCGACCAGGTTCCGCTGATGCTGCGCGTCGGCATCGACAGCTTTTCGGTCACCAACGCCACGGCGTTGAAGCGGCTGGAGGAGCGGCGCCTGCCGGGCATTCCGCATCATTACCAGCCTGCGGCGCGGGTGGCTGCGGATGGCGAGGGCTTTAGCTGGCGGCGGAAATCCAAACCGGCGGCCTGAGCCGAAGTCCGCGCTCTCTTGCCGCATGGCGAAATATGAGCGAATGGGATAGGTTTTTCGCGCCGATCTGCAATCATGAAAATGCATGCCTTCAAATGCGCCGGATAGTGTAATATCCGGCGCTATCCCTATGAAGAAGCCGAGAAGCAGGAAGACAGAATGAACGCTCCCGCCAGAAATGAGGAATTCGTGGAAACGATCCCCGCCGGTGTCTACGCCGAAAAGGTTCTCAGCGTGCAGCACTATACGGATCGCCTGTTCCGGTTCCGCATGACCCGCCCGGCGGGCTTCCGTTTCCGCTCCGGCGAATTCGCCATGATCGGCCTGATGGTCGAAGGCAAGCCGATCTATCGCGCCTATTCGGTCGCCAGCCCCGCCTGGGATGAGGAACTGGAATTCTTCTCGATCAAGGTGCCGGATGGCCCGCTGACCTCGCATCTGCAACGCATCCAGCCGGGCGATACCGTGCTGATGCGCAAGAAGCCGACCGGCACGCTCGTCCTCGACGCGCTGACGCCCGGCAAGCGGCTCTACATGTTCTCCACCGGCACCGGCATCGCGCCCTTTGCCAGCCTGATCCGCGATCCGGAAACCTATGAAAAGTTCGAGGACGTCATCCTCACCCATACCTGCCGCGAGGTGGCGGAGCTGAAATACGGTCAGGATCTG
>JBDHTA010000066.1:0-20339 GCA_039808465.1 Rhizobiaceae bacterium
GAGGGGGCCGAGTTCTGCGAAATGCTTGACGAAGCGCGGCTTGAAATCGTTGAACAGGCCGAGCATGTCGTCGGATACGAGGATCTGCCCGTCGCAGGCGGGAGACGCGCCGATGCCGATGGTGGGAACGGCCACCTTGCCGGTGATCTCCCGCGCCAGCGGCTCCACCGTGCCTTCGATGACCATGGCGAAGGCGCCCGCTTCGGCGATGGCCGTGGCGTCACGGCGCACCTTATCGCTCTCCTTGCCGGAGCGGCCGACCGAGCGGAAACCGCCGGTGGCGCTGACCTGCTGCGGCATCAGCCCGACATGGCCGAACACCGGAATGCCCCGCGCCACCAGAAAGGCAACCGTCTCGGCCATTTCCTCACCGCCTTCCAGCTTCACGCCGTCGCAGCCGCATTCCATCATGATGCGGGCGGCGGAGCGGAAGGCCTGCTCCTTCGATTCCTGATAGAAGCCGAAGGGCAGGTCGACGATGACGCAGGCGTGGCGGGCGGCGCGCATCACCGCCTTGCCGTGGGCGATCATCATTTCCATGGTGACGCCGATGGTGGTGTCCATGCCGTAAAGCACCATGCCGAGCGAATCGCCGACCAGCAGCAGGTCGCAATGCGGATCGAGCAGGCGGGCGATCGGCGTCGTATAGGCCGTCAGCGACACGATGGGGCGCTGGCCCTTGAGGGCGGTGATCGCGGCGGGGGAAAGCCGCTTCTGGTGTGCGACAGCGCTCATGTCAGCCTGCCTTTCCGATGATGGCATTGTCGAGCAGCTTCGTCTGCCCGATGCGGATGTAAAGAAGCAGGAGAACCGGGTTGTCGCCGATAACGGCGATTTCCTTCAGCGTTTCGGGATCGCGCAGCGCGATCACTTCCGGCGTGGCCAGCGGCTCGGCGGCAACGAAATCTGTCAAGGCTGCCTCGAAGGCCGCGGCATCGCGCAGGCCGGTCTCGTAGAGGCGCCGCGCTTCGGCCAGCGTTTTCGGCACGATCACGGCGGCCTTGCGCTCGTCGGGCGTGAGATAGACGTTGCGGGAGGAGAAGGCGAGGCCATCGGCTTCGCGCACCGTCGGCACCGGCACGACACGCACCGGCTGCGCCAGATCCTCCGCCATGCGGCGGATCAGCGTCACCTGCTGGAAATCCTTTTCGCCGAAATAGGCGCTATCCGGCTGCACGATGTTGAACAGCTTCGTCACCACCGTCGCCACGCCCGCGAAATGGCCGGGGCGGGCGGCGCCTTCCAGCTCGTTGCCGAGGGCTGGCACATCCACCACCGTCTGCATCGGGCGCGGATACATGTCCGGAACTTCTGGCGCGAACAGGAAATCGACGCCCGCCTCGCGCAGCATGGCGGCGTCGCGGCCGAGGTCGCGGGGGTAGCGCGCCAGATCCTCATTGGCGCCGAATTGCAGCGGATTGACGAAGATGGAGACGACGCTGATATCGGTTTCGGCTTTGGCCCGCGCCACCAGCGTCATATGGCCGTCATGCAGATAGCCCATGGTCGGCACGAAGCCGATGCTGCGGCCCGCGCGCCGATGCGCGGCCAGCCGCTCGCGCAGCGCGGCGATGCTTGTGACGATTTCCATGCGGCCCTCCGCCTCTTCTCCCTGAAAGGCGGGGAATTTCTAGCCTGTGCACTGCAAAAGCGCAACCGCCTGAAAATTGTGCGATGCGAAAAAGCGGGGATCAGGAAGCCAGCAGGCCGCGGCTATCCACGATCTCGATGCCGCGGGCGCGCATCTCGTCCCATGCCGCCGCCACGCCTTCGGGGGTGATGCCCCGGCAGGCATCGGCGATCACCCGCACCGTGACGCCCGGCAGCATATCGGCGGCGTCGATGGCAGAGAATTTCACGCAGTAATCGGTGGCGAGGCCGCAGATATCCAGCTCGGTGACGCCGCGCTGCTTCAGCACGCCGTCAAGGCCGGTGAGCGCCGCCCGGTCGTTGTCGCGAAAGGCGGAATAGCTGTCGACTTCGGGGTTTTCGCCCTTGCGTTGGATGTAATCGGCCGCGCCGATGTTCAGGCCCGGGTGGAATTCGGCGTCCTGCGTGCCCTGCACGCAGTGATCCGGCCACATCACCTGCGGCTTTCCGGAGAGTTCGCCCATCTCGAAGGGCTGTTTGCCGGGATGGGCGGAGGCGAAGCTGCCATGGCCGGGCGGATGCCAGTCCTGCGAGGCGGCGATGAAATCGTAGCGCCCGCTTTCGATCAGCCGGTTGGCGATCGGCACGACGGCGTCGCCCTCGGCCACGGCAAGATTGCCGCCGGGGCAGAAACCGTTCTGGATATCGATGAGCAGCAGCGCTTTCACGGGGGCTTTTCCTTTGCTGGCGATCCGGCGGGGACCATGCCAAGTTTGCGCCGTCAGATCAAGCAAGGAGAGGGCTTCCGGCCTGCCGTCCTTTCCTGCTAAGTCAGTGACAAGACATTCGCTCAAGGGGGGAGCCATGACCGCGATCACCGACCTTTCCGCATTGGATCTTTCCAAAGCCGTTCATGAGCGCAGGCTTTCCTGCCGGGAGGTGATGGCCGCCTATCTGGAGCGGATCGGCAAGGTCAATCCTGGGATCAACGCGCTGGTCAGCCTGCGCGACAGCGACAGCCTGCTGGCGGAAGCCGCCGAACGGGATGCCGAGCTGGATGCGGGCCGCTCGCGTGGCTGGATGCATGGGCTGCCGCATGCGGTGAAGGATCTCTCCGAGGCAAGCGGCATTCCTTGCGTCTACGGTTCGGCGCTCTATCGCGATTTCGTGCCCGATTTCGACGATATCCAGGTCGAGCGCATCCGCGCGCAGGGGGCGATCTTCATCGGCAAGACCAATACGCCGGAAATGGGGCTGGGGTCGCATACCTATAACCCGGTGTTCGGCCCGACGCGCAACCCCTACGACACGTCGAAAAGCGCTGGCGGTTCCAGCGGCGGGGCGGCGGCGGCGCTGGCGGCGCATCTGCTGCCGGTGGCCGATGGCAGCGACATGATGGGCTCGCTGCGCAACCCCGCCGGTTTCAACAATGTCGTCGGCTTCCGCCCCAGCGTCGGGCGCGTGCCCTCGCTCGGCGGCGAGCTTTATCTGGGTTCGCTTGCCGTCAACGGGCCGATGGGGCGCACGGTGGCGGATGCGGCGGCGCTGCTTGCCGTGCAATCGGGATACGATGCCCGCGATCCCCTGTCCTTGCAGCAGGAGCATCTGCTGCCCGATCCGGCCGCCGATCTCAGTGGGGCGCGCATCGGCTGGCTCGGCGATTACGGCGGCTACCTGCCGTTCGAGGAGGGGGTGCTGGAGCTTTGCCGCGACTCGCTTTCGGTGTTCCGGGATATGGGCTGCGCGGTCAGCGACGTGACGAAGCAGTTCGACATGGGCAAGCTCTGGCAGAGCTGGCGCACGCTCCGGCATTTTCTGGTCGCGGGCGGGCAGCGCGGCGATTATGCCGATCCGGCGCGGCGGGTGCTGATGAAGCCGGAAATGATCTGGGAAGTGGAGCACGGCAACAAATTGACCGGGCCGGAGGTGTTCGAAGCCTCCGCCATCCGTAGCGACTGGTACCGGCATGTCTGCGCGCTGTTTCGCGATTACGATTTCCTCATCCTGCCCTCGGCGCAGGTTTTCCCCTTCGACGTGACGCTCGACTGGCCGAAGGTGATCGCGGGCCGGGCGATGGATACCTATCACCGCTGGATGGAGGTGGTGATCGGCCCGACCATGGCCGGACTGCCGGTTGCCGCCATGCCCGCCGGTTTCGGCGCCAATGGCTTGCCCGCCGGAATCCAGATCATCGGGCCGCCGCGTGGCGATCGCAAGGTGCTGGAAGCGGCAAGCGCCTATGAGGCGCGAATCGACTGGTTGAAGCGCGAACCCGTCCTGACAATATAATATTCCGTAAAGAACGGCACAAAGAGAGGAATTTTCTCTCTTTGTGCCCATCCCGCCACAGTCTTTACACAATGTTGTGAGACTGCCCTTTCGGCCGGGCGCGATGCCCGCCGATCAGCATGCCAGCCGAATAGATCAGCCGTTCAGCATTTTGACTGACGGCCCGCATGTTCCGCCCGAACCCCTGGGTTGCGGGCGCTGTATCCTTACGTCCCGCAGGCGGCGAAGACCGCCGGGATGGTTCAATATTTCCGGAATGTCATTTCCCGCTTCGGGGCAGCGTAAAGGAATTGGTTACCATAGTTTGCGATCCTCACCATCACACCAGCCGGAATCGGAACGCGATGTCCCGGCTGCCGCACCCGGCCCCTTGTCGCTGTCAGGCTATGCCGGATCGAGTTTTGCGTTTGGGTATTGAGTAACATGGTATCAGCCGGCACACAGACACATCATCGCGCTTTGCCGTCCTCCACCGGCCAGACGCGCAAAACGTCATCCCGCGTCCTGTTTTACGGAATGGCCGTCACCGGCGCCGGTCTCGCATCGGTGGGCTTTCTCGCCGGGGCGCTGGCGATGGTGCAAAGCCTTGCCCATTCGGCGGCAGGCGGCGAGCGGGCGCGCTTCGAAACCGCGCTGTCGCTCAATCCGATCCTGCGGGCCGGGCCCGGCGAGCGGAACATCCGCCCCGGGAAATTCGCGCGCGCGCCGCTGCCGCTGGCCGACAAGATCGCGGCAAGCGGGTTGACGCAGGAGGCGATCAAGGCGTCGCGGCAGCGCATGGCGGTGGTTGCCCGCCTGTCGGGCGACCGGGAAACCTCCGTCAAGGCGCATGGCCTGACGGCCGACGCCATCCGCGCCTTCCAGACCCGCGCGACGGCCGTTGCCTCGATTGCGCCGGTGGGGAAGGCGAAAACCTCCATTACCGCCGTCGCCTCGCTGCATCCGGGCAAGGACAAGGCGCTGTTTGCCGCCGCCGCCAAGGTCTCGATGCCATCAGGCCTCGCCAGCGCGCTGGTCGATCCCAATGCGGGGCAGGAGGCGATGCCGAAGCCGTTCAGCCTCGTGCTTGCCGAGCGTGAGGCCGATGGCCAGATGGCGGGCCTGCCGGAAAGCGTGCCGCTGCCGATCACGCGGCCGGAAGCGCTGGTGCGCAAGCCAACCGAGACGAAGCCGGTGCGCGAGCTTGCCTATGCCAAGCCGCAATCGATCCTCGAGGACGACGATTCCGACAAGCCCATCGTTCCGACGGTGCCGCGCCGCCGCGGCGGCAAGATCGCCTATTACGATATTTCCGCCGGTGTGGTTCACATGCCGAACGGTGAGAAGCTGGAAGCCCATTCCGGCATCGGCGAGATGCGCGACAATCCGAAATACACGCATGTGAAGATGCGCGGGCCGACGCCGCCCGGCACCTACCGGATGAGCATGCGCGAAAGCCTGTTCCACGGCGTCGCCGCCATTCGCCTGACGCCGACCAACGGTGTTGCGCCGCAGGGCCGCACCGGGCTTCTCGCCCATAGCTACCTGCTGAAGCGCCGGGGCGATTCGCATGGCTGCGTCGCCTTTGCCGATTACAACCGCTTCCTGCGCGCCTTCCAGCGCGGCGAGGTCGATACCATGATCATCGTGCCGAAAATGTCGGCCTGGGGCGGCATGACGGCATCCGCCGACGACCGGAAGAAGGGCCTGTGGCCCTGGCAGCGCAGCAGAAGCCGCTGACGCGAAGACCCTCTCTGCCTGCCGGCATCTCCTCCACAAGGGGGGGAAAGCTAGAAGCTTGTTTTTCCTTTGATTTTTGAATGCCGAGGATGCCACAAGTTAAGTCCCTCCCCCTTGTGGGGAGGGATTTGAGGCGAGGGGTCTTCCCTGTTTCACGCCCGCTCGACGAAACCTTCCAGAACCCGCTTCTGACCGGCGCGGTCGAAATCGATGGTGAGCTTGTTGCCTTCGATGGCCGCCACACTGCCGTTGCCGAACTTGATGTGGAACACCCGGTCGCCGACTAAAAATTGCGACGGCTTTTCCGTGGTGGACTTGGCGACCAGCTCGCCCTCGATGGTGCGGCCGCGCGGGCCGCTTTCCCCGTAACCGATGCGTTCGACCGCATGGCCGGAGCGCGTGCCCCAATTGTCGCGGGTGGCGTCGGAGCGGTTGGCCTGCGCGCGTTTCCAGCCCGGCGTCGAATAGGAATTGGTGAAGGGATCGGCCTTGTCAAAACGCGACTGGCCATAGCCGCCGCGCCCGCCGTAACCGCCATAGGAAGTATCGCCCATGGCGACATCCACATGGGCGGGCGGCAGCTCGTCGAGGAAGCGTGAGGGCAGGGTGGATTGCCACAGGCCATGGATGCGCCGGTTCGACACGAACCAGATATGGCAGCGGCGCTTGGCCCGCGTCAGGCCGACATAGGCGAGGCGGCGCTCTTCCTCCAGACCGGCGCGGCCGCTTTCGTCCAGCGCCCGCTGGTGCGGGAACAGGCCTTCCTCCCAGCCGGGCAGGAACACGGTGTCGAATTCCAGACCCTTGGCCGAATGCAGCGTCATGATCGAGACGGCGTCGAGATCCTCGTTCTGCTCGGCATCCATGACCAGCGACACATGCTCCAGAAAGCCGCGCATGCTGTCGAAGGCGTCCATGGAGCGGATCAGTTCCTTGAGGTTTTCCAGGCGGCCCGGCGCTTCCGCCGACTTGTCGTTCTGCCACATGGCGGTGTAGCCGCTCTCGTCGAGAATCTGCTCGGCGAGGTCGGTATGCACGGTGGTTTCCAGCAGGCTCTGCCAGCGGCGGAAATCGGTGACGACGTCGAACAGCGCCTTGCGCGCCTTCGGTTTCAGCTCGTCCGTATCCATCAGTTCGGCGGCGGCGGCGAGCATGGGGATGCCCTTGGCGCGGGCGTGATCGTGCAGGGCGCGCACCGAGGCGTCGCCAAGGCCGCGCTTCGGCGTATTGATGATGCGCTCCAGCGCCAGATCGTCGGCGGGCTGGCAGACGAGACGGAAATAGGCCATGGCGTCGCGCACTTCCTGCCGTTCGTAGAAGCGCGGGCCGCCGATGACGCGGTAATTCAGGCCGAGCGTCACGAAGCGGTCTTCGAATTCGCGCATCTGGAAGGAGGCGCGCACGAGGATCGCCATGTCGTTGAGATTGTGCTTCTTGCGATGGAGATCCTCGATCTCCTCGCCGACGGCGCGGGCTTCCTCCTCCGAATCCCAGGCGGCGTGGACGATCACCTTGTCGTCGCCCTCATCGGGCCGGTCGGTGAACAGGGTCTTGCCGAGGCGGCCCTCGTTATGGGCGATCAGATGGCCCGCCGCGCCGAGAATATGGGCGGTGGAGCGGTAGTTGCGCTCCAGCTTGATGACGGCGGCGCCCGGAAAATCCTTTTCGAAGCGCAGGATATTGTCCACTTCCGCGCCGCGCCAGCCATAGATCGACTGGTCGTCGTCGCCGACGCAGCAGACATTCTGCGGCACGCCCTTCGGGCGCTGGGCGAGCAGGCGCAGCCACATGTATTGCGCCGTGTTGGTGTCCTGATACTCGTCCACCAGAATGTAGCGGAACCGCTTGTGGTAGTCCTTCAGCACATCCGGATAGGTGCGGAAGATGTGGATCGGATGCATCAAGAGGTCGCCGAAATCGCAGGCATTCAGCGTTTTCAGCCGCGCCTGATAGGCGGCGTAGAGTTCGCGCCCGCGCCCGTTGGCGAAGGCGCGGGCGTCGCCTTCGGCGATATCGGCGGAGCCGAGGCCCTTGTTCTTCCAGCCGTCGATCATGCCTGCGAATTGCCGGGCGGGCCAGCGCTTGTCGTCCAGCCCTTCGGCCTGAATCAATTGCTTGATCAGGCGGATGACGTCGTCGGTGTCGAGGATGGTGAAATCCGAATTGAGGCCGACCAGTTCCGCGTGGCGGCGCAGCAGCTTGACGCCGATGGAGTGGAAGGTGCCGAGCCAGGGCATGCCCTCGACCATCTCGCCGACGAGGACGCCGATGCGCTCCTTCATCTCGCGGGCGGCCTTGTTGGTGAAGGTCACGGCGAGGATCTGCGAGGGATAGGCGCTGCCGGTCGCGAGGATATGGGCGATGCGGGTGGTCAGCACCCGCGTCTTGCCGGTGCCCGCGCCCGCCAGCACCAGCACGGGGCCGTCCATGGTTTCCACGGCGCGGGCCTGCTCCGGGTTGAGGCCGGAGAGATAGGCGGCGGGCGGGCGGGCATTGCCCCGCGCCGCCATGGCGCGGGCGGCGATGCCGGAGGGAGCGCCCGGCGCGGGCTCCATACCCGATACAGGCTCCGGGCCCGGTTTACGCGGGGCGGGGCGCTCGTCCGGCTCTTCGTCGAAGAAGGGAATATCGTCAAAACCGTTGGTCATGCGGCGTAATGTAGTGATTCGGGCCTGAAAGACCAGAACGTATGTTCTGCTTTCATTCCGATACCCCTTGATAATAGCGAGGATGTGAACCGCTTTTGCGTGACATTACAATTCCGTAAGGCGACAGGCCGCGGCTTGTCGGTTAGGATGAACGCGTCATAACGGAATGCCGTTTGCGGCGTTTGGAATGTTTTGCTGCGGTTTCGCAGGCCGGAAACGGAAAATGCGGCCGAAGCCCCGCGGATGCGGGCGCGGGCTTGTCTGGAGATGTGAATGCGGATTTGGAAACAGTTGCTGGCCTGTCTGGCGGTATTCTGTTGCGGCCTTGCCGTCTGGTTGTGGATGGCGCCGGGAAGCGGCGCCGTTCTGGCGAAGCTCGGCGTTCCGCAATCCCTGATCTCGGCCTTGACGCCGGAGGCGGCTCCGGAAAAGCAGGCGGATGGCGGGCATGATCGCGACAACCGCGCGCCCCTGGTCGCTGTGCGGCCGGTGCAGGAAGGCGCGGTCAACGACCGGCTGAACGCCATCGGCAGCGGCGAGGCGATCCGCTCCGTCACCGTCACGCCGCAGGTGGCGGGCACCATTGCCGGGATCGCCATCAAGTCCGGCGATCATGTGAAGCAGGGTCAGACGCTGATGCGCCTCGACAACGAGGAGCAGGTGATCGCCCGTGATCAGGCCCGCGTTGCCCTGAAGAATGCCGAGGAGAAGCTGCAAATCTACCGCAACATCAAATCCACGGTGTCGCGCCTCGAACTCTCCAATGCCGAAATCGCCTATGACACGGCGAAGCTGGCGCTGGAAACGGCGGAGTTCAACCTGCGGCGGCGCGAGATCACCGCGCCCTTCGATGGCATCGTCGGCATCGTGCCGGTCAATGTCGGCGATAACGTCACCACCGCCACGGCGCTGGTGGCGCTTGACGACCGGTCGCAGATCCTCGTCGATTTCTGGGCGCCGGAGCGTTACATCAGCCAGATCGCGCCGGGCGGCGAGGTGGAGGCGACGGCGGTTGCCCATCGCGGCGATCTGTTCAAGGGCGTGGTGGATGCCATCGACAACCGCGTCGATGCCGCCAGCCGCACCTTCCGGGTGCGGGCGCGCATCGACAATGGCGACGACCGGCTGCGCTCGGGCATGTCGTTTGCGGTATCGATGCGTTTTGCCGGGCAGACCTATCCCGCCGTCGATCCGCTGTCGGTGCAGTGGGATTCGCAAGGGTCGTATGTCTGGCGCATCGCCGCCAGCAAGGCCGAGAAAATCCGCGTCGGCATCATCCAGCGCAATCCGGAAGCGGTTCTGGTGCGGGCGGAGCTGACGCCGGGCGAGACCGTCGCCATCGAGGGCCTGCTGCGCATTCGCGAGGATGCGCAGGTGCGCATCGCCGGGCAGCAGCCGGATCTGAAGGCGGAGGCTTCGCCATGAGCGGCGCCGACGACCAGAACGCCGAAGCGCAGGACAAGTCCGGCGGCTTTACCGCGCTGTTCGTGCGCCGCCCGATTCTGGCGCTGGTGTTCAACACGCTGATCGTGGTGGCGGGGCTTGCCGCCTGGTTCGGCATCGAGGTGCG
Source organism: Rhizobiaceae bacterium (assembly GCA_039808465.1). Taxonomy (GTDB): domain Bacteria; phylum Pseudomonadota; class Alphaproteobacteria; order Rhizobiales; family Rhizobiaceae; genus Metarhizobium. Next base: position 9,817 of record JBDHTA010000066.1, read on the forward strand.
TGAGCTGCCCGATACCGACCAGCCGGTGATTTCCGTGCGCACGACGCTGGACGGCGCGTCGCCGGAAACCGTGGACCAGCAGATCACCCGCATCATCGAAGGCGGGGTGGCGCGTGTCAGCGGGTTGAAAAGCATTTCCTCCTCGTCCTCCTTCGGCAACAGCCGCGTGACGCTGGAATTTACCGACAAGACCGATCTTTCCGTCGCCGCCAGCGATGTGCGCGACGCCATCGGCCGCATCCAGAACCGCCTGCCCGATGACATCGACCCGCCGCAGATCGTCAAGGCGGATGCGGATTCGCAGCCGGTGATGCGGCTGGCGGTCACCTCCGACACGCTCAGCATGGACGACCTGACGGAACTGGTCGACAACGAGATCTCCGACCGTCTGGCCGCCGTCGACGGCGTCGCCGACGTGCAGCTTTACGGCGATCAGGAAAAGGCCTTCCGCGTCGATATCGACCAGACGGCGCTGGCGAGCCGGGGGCTGACGGTCGCCGATCTTGCCGCCACGCTGAAAACCGCCGCGCTCGATGTGCCCGCCGGATCGATCACCAGCACGACGCAGGATATCGTGGTGCGCGCCACCGCGACGCTGACCAAGCCGGAGGATTTCGAAAGCCTGATCGTGCAGAACAATGTGCGCCTCGGCGATGTGGCGAGCGTCACGCTCGGGCCGCGCAAGGGCACCACGGCGCTGCGCTCGAACGGCGTCGCCGGGATCGGTCTCGGCATTCTCCGGCAGGCGCAATCCAATACGCTGGATATTTCCATGGGCGTGAAGGCGGCGGTTCAGGATCTCTCCGCCACCTTGCCGAAGGGAACGCGCATCGCCATCACCAGCGACGACGCCGTGTTCATTCAGGGCGCGATTCACGAGGTGGAAATCGCGCTCGGCCTGTCGGCGACCGTGGTGGTGGCGGTGATCTTCCTGTTCCTGCGCGACTGGCGGGCGACGATCATTCCGGCGATCACCATGCCGGTGGCGCTGATCGGCACCGTTGCCGCCACCTATCTCATGGGCTTTTCCATCAATATCCTGACGCTGCTCGCCATCGTTCTGGCGACGGGTCTGGTGGTGGACGACGCCATCGTGGTGCTGGAAAACATCGTGCGCCGCCGCGCCCATGGCCTGCGGCCGCGCGCCGCCGCCGTGCTCGGCACCCGCGAGGTGTTCTTCGCCGTCGTCGCCACCACGGCGACGCTTGCCGCCGTCTTCATTCCGCTGTCCTTCCTGCCGGGGCAGGTGGGCGGGCTGTTCCGCGAATTCGGTTTCGTGCTGGCGTTTGCGGTCGGCCTCTCCTCCATCGTGGCGCTGACGCTCTGCCCGATGCTGGCCTCGCGCATGCTGACCAGGGAGATCGACGAGCATCATGGCGGCGCGCTCGGCTGGTTCGGGGCGCGCTTTTCCGCCGTCTATCTGCGGCTGCTGCGGTCCTGCCTCAACGCGCCGCTGGTGGTGATCCTCGTCGGCGTGCTGATTTCGGGCGCGGCCTTCGTCGCCTTCAACACCGTGACCAGCGAGCTGACGCCGCGCGAGGACCGCGCCATGGTGATGCTGCGGCTGACCGCGCCGCAGGGCGTCAGCCTCGATTACACCAAGGATCAGTTGCAGCGGGTGGAGGAGGAGCTTCAGCCGTTGCGCGACTCCGGCGAAATCCGCAACATCTTTTCCATCTCCGGCATGAGCAGCCAGAGCAATAACGGCTTCATGGTGCTCACGCTTGCCTCGTGGGGCGAGCGCGAGCGCAGCCAGAACGACATCGTCGGCGATATCAACACGGCGACGGCGAAGGTTCCGGGGCTTCGCGTCAACATCATCCAGTCGAACAGCCTGCGCATTCGCGGCGCGGGCAGCGGGCTGCAATTCGCCATCATCGGCAATGACAACGAGCAGTTGACCCAATCGGCGATCAGGATCGTTCAGGCCATGGACGACAGCAACGCGTTTGCGCAGGCGCGTCTCACCAACGAGCCGACGCAGGCGCAATTGTCCGTCGCCATCGACCGCGAGCGCGCCTCGGATATGGGCATCGACATCACCGGCCTTTCGACGGCGATCCAGTCGCTGCTGGATGAGCGCTCGGTGGTGGATGTCTATGCGGGCGGCGATTCCTTTCCGGTGCTGATGACCTCCACCACCCGGCCGATCGACGATCCGACCGATCTGGAAAACCTGTTCGTGAAGACGATGGACGGCAAGATCGTGCCGATGTCGACCATCGCCTCGCTTCAGGAAAAGGCGGTCGCGCCGCAGCTCACCCGCGAGCAGCAGCTTGCCTCCGTCGCCATCACCGCCGATCTCAAGCCGGGGCAGGCGCTGGGCAGCGCGCTGGCCGAGGCAGAGCGCATCGCCGCGCCGCTGATGCCGCCGGGCTCGCGCATCCTGCCGCTGGCGGAAGCGGCGACATTGCAGGACAATTCCTCCTCGATGGCGCTGACCTTCGGCTTTGCCATCGTCATCATCTTCCTGGTGCTGGCGGCGCAGTTCGAAAGCGTGCTGAGTTCGGTCATCATCATGACGACGGTGCCGCTGGGACTGGCCTGCGCCGTCTTCGCGCTGGTGCTGACGGGATCGAGCCTCAACATCTACAGCCAGATCGGCCTCGTGCTGCTGGTCGGCGTGATGGCGAAGAACGGCATCCTGATCGTGGAATTCGCCAACCAGCTTCGCGATCACGGCGAAAACGTGCGCGCCGCCATCGAAAGGGCCTGTGCGATCCGCCTGCGTCCCGTCATGATGACGATGATCGCCACCATCATCGGCGGCGTGCCGCTGGTGCTGGCGCAGGGCGCTGGCGCGGAAGCGCGCATCGCGCTCGGCTGGGTCATCGTCGGCGGGTTGGGGCTCGCGACTTCGGTGACGCTGTTCGTGACGCCGGTGGCCTATCTGCTGATCGCCCGCTTCGCCAAGCCGCATGCGGATGAGGAAAAGCGCCTGCATGACGAGATGGACCATGCGCACCGCCTGACCGCCGCCAATGACGAGGCGCGGGCGGTTTCCGTGGCGGCGGAATAGGCAAATTCGGCGTCACTCATGAATTTGCCGCGATTCATGATATGAGGAATCCATTCAAATTCCCGGAGTCCGCGCGAATCGCTGGCTCCGGTTCAATGGGCGCGCAATCCGATCATTGGGGGATTGCCTTTAAGGAGCAGGGCTTTTCAATGCTTAAGAAACTGGCCATCACGGGCTTGGCGGTGATTTATCTTTCCGGCTGCACCACGACGGACCCCTATACGGGCGAGCAGAAGGTGTCGAACACGGCAGGCGGAGCGATGATCGGCGCAGGCATCGGCGCGCTCGGCGGGCTTGCCGTCGGCAATTCCGCGAAATCGCGCCGCAACGCGGCCCTGATCGGCGCGGGCATCGGCGCGCTGGCGGGCGGCGCCATCGGCAATTACATGGACAATCAGGAAGCCGAGCTGCGCGCCCAGCTTCAGGGCACCGGCATTTCGGTAACGCGCAATGGCGACCGCATCATCCTCAACATGCCCTCCAACATCACCTTCGCCACCGATCAGGACGCGATCAGCCCGGCCTTCTTCCCGACGCTGAATTCCGTCGCCATCGTGCTGCGCAAGTTCAACCGCACGCTGATCGACATCAACGGCCATACCGATTCCACCGGCGGCGCCCAGCACAATCAGGAGCTTTCCGAACGCCGCGCTTATTCGGTCGCCAACTACCTCAATGGTCAGGGCATCGATCAGCGCCGCGTTTCCGCCATGGGCTTCGGCCCCAGCCAGCCGATCGCCTCTAACGGTTCCGCCGAGGGCCGCGCCCAGAACCGCCGCGTGGAAATCACCATCGCTCCGATCACGCAGAGCTGACGGCGGCTTGAGCTTCGATCCCGGCGGGGAAAAACCCCGCCGGGATTTTGCATGACAGGGGCAAGGCGGGGAACAGACTATGGCGCTTCACGATCTGCGCGCGGGCAGACGCAACGAGGCCGGGATCGGCGAAATTCTTCCTATCCTCAGGGAAACCTTCGGATCGCGGTTCCACACCGGCGAGGATTTCCGCCGCCAGCACGCCCACGCCACCACCTATATTCCCGCGCAATTGCCCGATGGCGTGCTGTTCGCCGAAAGCGCCGATGACGTGAGGACGCTGGTGCGCCTGTGCGCCGCGCATCAGGTGCCGGTCATTCCCTTCGGCACCGGCTCGTCGCTGGAAGGGCAGGTGAATGCGCCCTCCGGCGGTATTTCCATCGATTTTTCGCGGATGAACCGGGTGCTCTCCATCAATGCCGAGGATCTGGACTGCACGGTGGAACCGGGCATCACGCGCGAGGAACTCAACACCTACCTGCGCGACACCGGGCTGTTCTTTCCCATCGATCCCGGCGCCAACGCCTCCATCGGCGGCATGGCCTCGACGCGGGCTTCCGGCACCAATGCCGTGCGCTACGGCACCATGAAGGACAATGTGCTGGCCGTGACCGCCGTGACCGCCAATGGCGAGGAAATCCGCACGGCGCGGCGGGCGCGCAAATCCTCGGCCGGTTACGACCTGACGCGGCTTTTCGTCGGCGCCGAGGGAACGCTCGGGGTGCTGACCTCGATCACGCTGCGCCTGCAAGGCATTCCGCCGGTGATTGCCGGGGGTGTCTGCGGTTTTCCGACGCTGCGCGATGCCTCCAACGCGGTGATCATGACCATCCAGCTCGGCATCCCCGTCGCCCGCATCGAGTTGGTCAATGCGTTGCAGATTCGCGCCTGCAATGCCTGGTCCGGCCTTTCCCTGATCGAGCAGCCGACGCTGTTCCTCGAATTTCACGGCACGGAGGAAAGCGTTTCGCTGCAATCGCGCCAGTTTGCCGAGGTGGTGGCGGAATGCGGCGGCGGTGAATTTCAATGGTCCAGCGATCCGCAGGCGCGGGCGAAGCTGTGGAAGGCGCGGCACGATGTGCTGTTTGCCTCGAAGAACCTGCGGCCCGGCTGCTCGGTCATCGCCACCGACGTCTGCGTGCCGATTTCGCGCTTCGCAGATTGCGTGGCCGAAACCGAGGCGGATATCGAGGCGCATGGCCTGACCGGGCCGATCGTCGGCCATGCGGGCGACGGCAATTTTCATGTCAGCCTGGTGATCGATGCCGATGATCCCGCCGAAGTGGCGGCGGCGGAAGCCTTCGTGGCGCGGCTGAACGAGCGGGCGCTCGCCATGGACGGCACCTGCACCGGCGAGCACGGCATAGGGCAGGGCAAGGTGGCGTTTCTGGAACGGGAACTGGGCGGCGCCGTCGATGTGATGCGGCAGGTGAAGCAGGCGCTCGATCCCGGCAATATCCTCAATCCGGGGAAAATCTTCCATCTGGATTGAAACCGTGCTTTGGTGCGCGGCGTAATGGAGTCGGAATGCGGTGATCGGGCGGATACTGGTTTTTCTGGGCGGCGTTCTTGTCGTGGTGCTGTTCACCGCGCTGCTGGCGCCGCTCTTCGTGGACTGGACCGATTTCCGCAAGGATTTCGAGGCGCAGGCCAGCCGCATCATCGGCAAGAAGGTGGTCGTTCATGGCGCGGTCGATGCCCGCCTGCTGCCCTTTCCCTCGGTAACCCTGCATGATGTGCGCGTCGGCCAGGAGGCGGACGGCACGCCGCTGGTCCGGGTCGAGCGCTTTTCCATGGATGCGGAACTGGCGCCGTTCCTGAGCGGCGAGGCGCTGATCTTCGACATGCGCATCGAGGAGCCGGTGGCGCGGGTGCGTCTGTTGCAGGACGGCACGCTGGACTGGATGCGCGGCAGCGGCCCGGATATTCCCGCCCGCACCGTGGTTCTGGAAAACGTGCATGTGACCGGCGGGCGCGTCGAATTCATTGACGAGCAATCCGGCCGCACGCGCACCGTCACCGATCTCGATGCGGAAATGTCGGCGAAATCGCTGGCGGGGCCGTGGCGGGTGGAAGGCACGGCGGCGCTGGACGGCGAGCCCGGCGCCTTCAGCTTCACCAACAGCCTGCCCGAGCCGGGCGCGCCCGGCATGCCGCTGAAATCGCGCATCATGCCGAAGAACCGTCCCTTCGCCATCGAACTCGACGGCGAACTGGCGCTGCTGGACCGCCGCCCGATCTACAAGGGCGCGTTCTCGATGTCGGGAACCGGCAAGCGCGACAAGGCTGACGGCCCGCCGCCGCGCCTTACCGGCGCCTTCGAACTGACCAATGAAAGCATGCGCGTGCCGGAATACCGGATGGAACTCGGCGCGCTGGACGACCCTTACGTCATCACCGGCGAGGCGACGCTGGACACCGGCCGCGAGGCGAAATTCCTGCTGACCGCCGAGGGACAGCAGATTGACGTCAACCGCTTCGGCAATCAGGGCACGCAGGGCAAGACCGGCCGCGATTCGGGCGTATCCGCCAAACAGCGGCTCGGGCTTTTCATGGAAACGCTCGCCGCCATTCCGGTGCCGCAGGTGCCGGGGCGGGCGAACCTGCGCCTGCCCGCCATCGTCATCGGCGACACGACGATCCGCGACGTCAAGCTCGACGTGCGGCCCGCGGGCGACGGCTGGGCGGTGGACAACGCCGTGGCGATTTTTCCCGGCCGCACGCAGGTCGAGGCCAAGGGCAATCTGGCGCTGTCGCCGGAGCCCTCCTTCAGCGGCGACATGCTGGTGGCTTCGAACCAGCCTTCGGGCCTGTCGAGCTGGCTGTCAGGCACTGTCGATCCGGCGATCCGCCAGTTGAAATCCCTGGGCTTTTCGGCGCTGGTCAGCCTGACGCCGGAATTGCAGCGCTTCGAACGGCTGGAATTCATCGCCGGGCAGGATGTTCTGCACGGGCGCGTCGAGCGGCAGGCGGTGAACGGCCAGCCCGCCAGCATTTCCATGGATCTGAACGGCAACAGCATCGATTTCGAGGTGCTGCGGGCGCTGGCCGGGATCGTCGCCGGGCAGGACAGCGATGGCGGCCTTCTCGACCATCGCGTCGCCGCCAAGCTGAAGGCGGCGAAATTCACGGCCTTCGGCGTCGATGCCGAAAATGTCGATACGGTGTTCACGGTCGCCGACGGCGCGCTGTCGCTGGAACGGCTGACGATCGGCAATCTGGCAGGCGCGGCGCTCAGCGCCATCGGCCGGGCCGAAGGCGCGCTGCTGGATTACAAGGGCACCGGCCGCATGACCTTTCAGGCCTTCGATCCCGGGCCGTTTCTCGCCATGCTGCGCCAGCACCTGCCGCGCCATCCCGTCATCGACCGGCTGGTGCGCAATGCCGCATGGTTCGCCAATTCCGATTTCAAGCTGACGCTGGCGCTGGGCGGCGAGGATACCACCGGGCTTTCGGTTAAGATGGCAGGCACCAGCAATGGCAGCCGCGTCAATCTCGATTTCCGGCTCGACAACCTGCTTGACGATGCCAGCGGCATCAGCATGGAGGCGACGCTGGAAAACCCGGTCACCTCGATCCTGTTCGGGCAGGCGGGCTTCGAGCCGCTGCCGCTGGAAGCCGACAGCAACGGCGTGCTTGCCGTGCGCATCCAGAGCGGCGACGGCGCCAGCGCCGATGCCAGCGTGAACTACACGACCAAGGAAACCGCCTTCAGCGCGGGCGGCAAGATCGATCTTTCGGCCGAGCGCTTCCTTGCCGGGCAGATGAAGCTTTCGCTGGAAAGCTCCGATATCGAGCCGTATCTGCTGATGAACGGCATCGCCATGCCGCAGGCCGGGCTTGGGCTGCCGCTGAAGGCCAGCGCCGATCTCGCCATCGACGCGGCGAAGATCGGGGTGAAGAACATTGCCGCCGAAAGCGATGCGAACCGGCTGGCGGGCAATGTTTCCATCGCGCGCGACGCGCCGAATTTCACGGCGATGGCGGATATGCAGATGGTTGCGGCCGATCTCGGCTGGATCGCCGAAATGGTCTATGGCCCGCTCAGCGATGCCGGAAGCGGCGCTTTCCTGACGACGGCGCTGCCGCAATTGCAGGGCGGTCTCAATATTGCGGGCAAGCTGGCGGTGAAAAGCCTGGAGCCCGGCCTGTTCGGCCCTGTCAGGGATTTTTCCACCAACCTCACCTTCAGCGGCGACCAGATCACGCTCGACGACGTCAAGGGCAAATGGAACGGCGGCGACCTGACGGGGCGGATGGTGTTCGGCAATGCCAATGGCAACGGCTTCTTCCAGACGCGGCTGGCGGTGGCGAACGGCGATACGGCCGCTATCGTCTGGAACCATGGCGGCGAGCCGGTGGCGAGCGGGCGTTTCGGGGTGGAGTTTTCGGCGGAAGCGACCGGAAAATCGGTGGCCGAGCTATTGTCCTCGGCCAGCGGCTCCGGCGAGCTGGGCCTGAACGACACGCGCATCAAGGGGCTGAACCTCGATATCCTGCCGGCGCTGATGGCCGAGGCGGACGGGATGAAGGGCGATATTACCGCCGAGCGCATCGAAAATCCGCTGGAAACGGCGCTGGATCAGGGCGAAACCCAGGTCGCGGCGGTGACGATCCCCTTCAACCTGACCTCCGGCACGCTGCGGGCGCAGAATGTCACGGCGGCGGCGGGCAGCGCCAAGCTGGTGGCCGACGCCGCGCTCGATCTGGCCGGGCAGAGCATGCAGGCCAGCCTCGATATCGGTTTCGACCCCGGCGACGAGGCGCAGGCGGGGGCGGAGCCCGGCGTGTCCCTCTATTTCGCCGGGCCGCTGGCGGAGCCGCAGCGCACGGTCAATGCGACCGATCTCGGCAATTTCCTGTCGATCCGCGCTTTCGAGCGCGAGCGCCGCCGCGTCGAGCGGCTGCAATCCAACGTGCTGGAAAAGCAGCGGCTGCGCCGCGAGGTGGCGCTTTTCAAATATCGCGCCGCGGAGCGTCAGGCCGCCATCGAGCGCGCCGCCGCCGAAGCGCGGGCGGCGGCGGAAGAGGCGGCGCGGCGGGCCGAGGAGGAGCGCCTGCGCCAGCTCGAACTCCAGCGCCAGCGCGATCTCGAACGGCAGCAGCAGGAAACGCCCGCGCTGCAAGCGCCCGTCGTGCCGGATGATAGCGAAGCCGCCGCGCCCTCGGCCGTGCCGCCCCTGAACTTCGAGGTTCTGCCGCAGGCGGAATGATACCTCGCGACGCTGACAGGATGATTCCGGAAGCAGCCGTATCCTGTTGATTTCACGGGGTGTTCAGAAGCGGCTGCGCCTGATCCATTGCAGCACATGAACGCGCAGCGCCGAGGAGAGGTTTCTCTCCTCCGGGCGGGCGTCGTCGATTTCCGACAGAAGCTGTGCGAGGGGAATGCGGCGTTCGTCCGCGATGGCCTTCAATTCGGCCCAGAATTCATCTTCCAGCGAAAAGCTGGTGCGGTGGCCGTGCAGCGTGACCGAATGCTTTCGGATCATTCAGCGATTCCGGCAGGCGGGCAGCCGGATCAGGATGGTTCGTCCGGCGGCGGGCTGCGCTCCAGCCTGCCCTGATCGAGCTGCTTTTCGGCCTTCTCGTTCAGGGCTCTGGTCAGCGTCTTCTCGGCCTTGGCGCGGCCGTATTGCAGGCGGTTCTCTTCGGCTTTCCTGTCCTTTTCCTGCCGTTCCCGGCTCTTGCGAAACTGGCGCAGGTTGACGATATCGCCGCTCATGCGAGCCGTCCTATTGCTTCTTGCGGAAGGAATCGAGGGAAACGACGGAGCCCGGCTTCTTTTCATCGCCTTCGGCGGCGGGGGCGGGCGTTTCGGCCTTTTCCGGCTGGGCGGGATAGGCGGTGATCTCGGCGGATTCGGCTTCTTCCTCGTCGGCCAGCGGCACGTCGAATTCCAGCTCGAAATTCACCGAGGGATCATAGAAGCCGCGAATGGCGTTGAAGGGAATGACCAGCTTTTCCGGCGTGTCGGAGAAGGAAAGCCCAACCTCGAAGCCGACATCGGTGACCTTGAGATCCCAGAACTGGTGCTGGATGACGATGGTCATCTGCTCGGCATATTTTGCCTTGAGGTGCTGGGAAATCCTGACGCCCGGCGCGCCGGTGAGGAAGGTGATGAAGAAATGATGCTCGCCCGGCAGGCGTCCGGTCGCCGCAACCTCGGTCAGAACCTTGCGGATGACGCCGCGAAGGGCATCCTGCGCCAGAATGTCGTAACGGATGTGGTCCTGAGCCATCTTATCCTGTCTCTCTGTACTTCCTGCCTGAATTTCTGCGCTTATGCCATGGCGCGCCGCGATGGAAAACCCCTCGGGCGGTCTATATTACATGATTTCCAGAGCATGTCTCCCGAAAGTGGGAACCGCTTCCGGGATAAAGAGATACGTCAAAACAAAGATTTAATGCGGGGAGAAGGTGAAGGCTTCTGTTGCCAGGTGCCTTCGGACCCCGCCTCAAGGGGCTAACCAGGAGGACTTAGGTCGGAATTCCCGCACCGCCATTAGGCAGCGAGAGCATATTCCTTAGCGTTGTTGTCGTTTGCAACTACACTTGTGACCCGATAACGGCGGTATCATGCCGAGCAAAAGTTCGATCTTTACACCCTTGTCGATCCTGTTTCGCCCCCATCAGCAGCCGGCCTTCCGAAAAGGGCCGCCGGTTGCTGGTGGAGGCGCCGGGTACCG
>JBDHTA010000067.1:0-20214 GCA_039808465.1 Rhizobiaceae bacterium
CGCGCCGCCCAGGCGGCGATTGCCCGGGTTCTGCCCGCGCTCGACGGCTGGCGGCAGGAGAACCGTCAGGAAATCATGCGCCGCGCCGAAGCCCTGAAGGCGGTGATGGCGGAGCTGCCGGATTGGGGGCTGGATGCGATCGGCGCCTATTTCGCCTTCATCCGCCATCCGTTCGCGGGCGTGGATTCGGCCACCGTCGCCGAGCAGCTTGCCCGCCGCGCCGGGGTGGTGTGCATTCCCGGCGTCTATTTCGGCAAGGATCAGGACACGCATCTGCGCTTTGCCTTCGCCAATGCCGATGTCGAGACGATTCGCCGGTTGCCGGAGCGGCTCGCCGGTTTCCGGCTCGCCTGAGCCGCCCGCTTTTCCGAATTCCGGTGGCCGGGGCGCCATGTCCCCGGCCATTTTCGATTTTCCGGTTGAAACACCAGCGCAAATCGCCGCCGCCGATTGCCTGCGGCCACGGCTTGTTCTTCAATCGGATCCGCCCTGAGGAGCCGCATGATGCAGCAACTGCCCGATACGCCGATCTATTCGCCCGATCACGATCTCTATGCGCTGTCGCCGTTTTCGCAGCGGCTGGCGCGCACCATCCGCGCCGCGCAGATGCGCGAGAATATGGTGGTGGGGCTGAACGGCATCTGGGGCGGCGGCAAATCCAGCGTGCTGAACATGACGATCGCCTGGCTGATGGCCATGGAGCATGCCGGGCTCGACCGCTACGCCGCCTCCGACCGCGAGGAGCGCGAGGCGATGGAAGTGCTGCTCGACGGCGCGCATCCGGAGGAGCAGGAAAACCATCTCGCCGATCTGGAGCGGGGCTGGGGCGGCGCGTCCGGCGGGCGCACCATCGTCCTGCGCTACAATCCGTGGCTGGTGTCGGGCCATGACACGCTGGTTTCGGATTTCTTCCGCATCCTCGCCGATCGCATCGAGGATGTGACGGACAAGGACATCAGCCAGCCGGTGCGCGTGGCCGCGAACCGGCTGGCCGACTTCATGGACCTGACCAAGAACGCCTCGTCGGGCATGGGGCGGCTGCTGGCGCTTTATGCCGAAGCGAGCGGCGGCCCGAGCTTCGAGAAGCCGGAAACGGGCAAGCGCGCCGGTTTCCTGAAAGGGCTGTTCCGCAAGGTCACCGCCAGCCCCATTCCGCTGACGCTTCAGGAAGCCCGCGACCAGCTCGCCTACCAGCTTTATCGCCTCGCCGAGCAGGGGCGGCATGTGCTCGTCGTCATCGAGGATATCGACCGCTTGCAGCCGGAGGAAGTCCGCCCGCTGCTGTCGATGATGAAGGCGCTCGGCGAACTTCCGGGCCTGACCTATCTCATCGGCTATGACCGCGCCGTGCTGGAGCGGGCGCTGGGCGAGGCCGATGCCGGGGAGGGCATGCCGCGCTTCCTCGAAAAGATCGTGCAGGTCGATCTCGACCTGCCGCGCGTGCCGGGCGAGCGGCTGCTGGATGCGCTGATCGCGCAGGCCGATGAAATTTTTGGCGCGCCGCTGGAAGAAAACGAGCGGGAAGACCTGACCGGCACCTTCCGGCAGGGCCGGGTTCTGCTGTCGACGCCGCGTGATGTCGGGCGCCTGCGCAACGCGCTGGTGTTCGCGGATGCGGCCACCGGCCGCTCGATCCGCACCACCGATCTGGCGCGCATGGAAATCCTGCGCCTGAAGGAGCGCGACGTCTTCGACTGGATCATGCGCAATTCGATCTACTTCCACCCGCGCATCGGCATTCAGTCGATGGATGCCGAGCAGCGCGGCCGCGATTTCATCGAGGAAGGGCTGGCCAGGGCCACGAAGCTGAACCGCGAGGCGGTGGCCGATGTGCTGTCGCGCAGCTTCGAGAATGCCGCCTGGGTTCTGGGCGGCGCCAAGCCCTCGCCGCAGGACCGCCTGCACGAGCGCGACACCCGCTTTCCGCTCTACAGCACCGAAGGCTGGGAAGCCTATCTGCAATCCTTCCCGGATGCCGACCTGATCGAGCAGGAGGAATGGGGCTATGCGCGCCACATCTGCGGCGACTTGCAGAAATCGCGCAACTACCTGCAAACCCTGCTGACGCGGCGGCGGACTGATGGCAGCCCGCTGCTGTTGTCCTTCCTCGAAAACCTCGACCGCTTCATGCGCGGCAGCCAGCCCTCCGGCCTCATCAACGCCATTCTGGAAATGCCCGACGATCTGGTGGCCGCGCGCGCCGGTCTCTCCTACAAGAGCGCGTTCCGCTCGCTCTCGCGGTTGGTGCAGCTTTGCGACGACCCCGCCAACATGCTGACGGGGCTGAGCCTGAAGGAAGGCGTCAATCCCTTCGCCGTGCTGGTGGTTCTGGAAGTGTTCGCCGAGCAGCTCGGCCTGATGGGCAAGCCGCGCGCGCCGGAGCCTGCGGCCTTCAGCGAAGCCGAAATCGGCGAGGCGGTCTCCACCGTCCATCTGCGCATGTCCTCGCTGCCGCCCGAGCGGATCGCGTCCTGGTTCGCGACGCTGGATGTCAACCGCCTGCTGGCGCTGGGGCTGGACCGCAAGACGCTGCTGCAATTCACGCAAAAGCTTCTGTCGAAGCCGAGCGACGAATTGCGGGTGATGCTGGAGGAATTGTGCACCACCTGGCCCGGCCGCCATGGCGTGCGGCTGCTTCTGACGCGCCGCCCGGATCCCGATCTCTACCCGCTCGCCGATCTGCGCAACTTCGCCGACCGCATGGCGCGGCTGCATCCGGATGACGAATTCTACGCGGATTTCGCCGAGGCCGCCGCCGAATTTCTCGCCAATCCGGCGATGAAGGACCGCACGCAGCGCATCAAATCCCGGTTCAGCCGGGACGGGGAAATCTGAGCGAAGGCGCAAAAGGCAGGGCCGCGTCAGGCCGGGGTCAAGCTTTACAGTAATTCTGCAAGAAATTTTGTCGAAAGCCCGGTTCTGCCGTTGCCAACCGGGCCGATTGCGTTCATATCTCATGCCCGGAAATGCTTGCCGCCTTCCGCCGTGAGGGCTTCAATGGGAAAAGCCGAGGTTTACACAATGAAGAACGTTGATATTTCCGTTCGCAAGAACGAAGCCATTTCGCGCGGCGTCGGCATGACGACGCAGGTTTACGCCGATCGCGCCGAGAATGCGGAAATCTGGGATGTCGAAGGCAATCGCTATATCGATTTCGCCGCCGGTATCGCCGTCGTCAACACCGGCCACCGTCACCCGAAGGTCATCGAGGCGGTCAAGAACCAGATCGACCGTTTCACCCACACCTGCCATCAGGTCGTGCCCTACGAGAACTACGTCGCGCTGGCCGAGCGTCTGAACAAGGTCGTTCCCGGCGATTTCGAAAAGAAGACGATCTTCGCGACTACCGGCGCCGAAGCCGTTGAAAACGCCATCAAGATCGCCCGCGCCGCCACCGGCCGCTCGGCTGTCGTCGCCTTTACCGGCGCCTTCCACGGCCGCACCTTCATGGGCATGGCGCTGACCGGCAAGGTCGTTCCCTACAAGGTCGGCTTCGGCGCGATGATGAGCGACGTGTTCCACGTTCCGTTCCCGGTCGATGTGCACGGCATCACCGTCGAAACCTCGCTCGACGTTCTCGACAAGCTGTTCAAGGCCGATGTCGATCCCAAGCGCGTCGCCGCCATCATCGTCGAGCCGGTTCAGGGCGAAGGCGGCTTCTATGAAGTGCCGCGCGCGCTGATGAAGGCCCTGCGCCAGATTTGCGACACGCATGGCATCCTGCTGATCGCCGACGAAGTGCAGACCGGCTTTGCCCGCACCGGCAAGCTGTTCGCCATGGAGCATCACGATGTGGTGGCTGACCTGACCACCATGGCCAAGGGCCTGGCAGGCGGCTTCCCGCTGTCGGCCGTCACCGGCCGCGCCGAAATCATGGATGCGCCCGGCCCCGGCGGCCTCGGCGGCACCTATGCCGGCAGCCCGATCGGCGTTGCCGCCGCGCATGCGGTTCTCGATGTCATCGAGGAAGAGCAGCTTTGCGACCGCGCCAGCCAGCTCGGCAACCGCCTGAAGCAGCGCCTCGAATCCCTGCGCGAAGCCGTGCCGCAGATCACCGACATTCGCGGCCCCGGCTTCATGGTCGCCGTCGAATTCAACATTCCCGGCACCGACAAGCCGAATGCGGACTTCGCCAATGCCGTTCGCCTCAAGGCGCTGGAAAAGGGCCTTATCCTGCTGACCTGCGGCGTCTACGCCAACGTCATCCGCTTCCTCGCTCCGATCACGGTTCAGGACGGCGTCTTCCAGGAAGGTCTCGACATCATGGAAGCATCGATGCGCGAATGCGCCGCGGAGGCAAAATAACATGAGCATTGCGGAAGCACTTTCGTCCCGGCTGAAGGATCCCTCGCTCGCTGTCGACAAGGCGCTTGTCGGCGGTGAGTGGGTCGCAGCCACCGAGGGCGGCAAGACCGTCACCGTCACCAACCCCGCGAACGGCGAAACCATTGCCGTTCTGCCCAATCTCGGCCGCGCCGATCTCGTCAAGGCCATCGACGCCGCCCATACGGCCCAGAAGGCATGGGCGAAGAAGACGGCCAAGGAGCGCGCCACCATCCTGCGCAAGCTCTTCGACCTGATGGTTGCCAATGCCGACGATCTGGCGACGATCCTGACCATCGAGATGGGCAAGCCCTGGGCGGAAGCCCGCGGCGAAATCCTCTATGGCGCATCCTATGTCGAATGGTTCGGCGAGGAAGCCAAGCGCGTCTACGGCGACACCATCCCCGGTCATCAGGCCGACAAGCGCATTCTTGTCATCCGCCAGCCGGTCGGCGTCGTCGGCGCCATCACGCCGTGGAACTTCCCGAACGCGATGCTGGCCCGCAAAATGGCTCCGGCGCTGGCCGCCGGTTGCACCATGGTCGCCAAGCCCGCCGCCCAGACGCCGCTTTCGGCTCTGGCCCTGGCGTTGCTGGCCGAGCGCGCCGGCGTTCCCGCCGGTGTCTTCTCGGTCATCACCTCGTCGACCTCCTCGGAGATCGGCCAGGAAATGTGCAGCAACGACAAGGTGCGCAAGGTCACCTTCACCGGCTCGACCAATGTCGGCAAGATCCTGATGCGTCAGGGCGCCGACCAGATCATGAAGCTGGGTCTGGAGCTTGGCGGCAACGCGCCGTTCATCGTCTTCGACGACGCCGATCTGGATGCCGCCGTCGAAGGCGCGATGATCTCGAAATACCGCAACAACGGCCAGACCTGCGTTTGCGCCAACCGCATCTATGTCCAGTCGGGCGTCTATGATGCGTTTGCCGAAAAGCTCGCGGCCCGCGTCGCGCAGATGAAGGTCGGCGACGGCATGAGCGAAGGCGTCAATGCCGGTCCGCTGATCGACGAAAACGCGATGAAGAAGGTCGAGGAGCATATCGACGACGCCGTTTCCAAGGGCGCGAAGGTTGCCTCCGGCGGCAAGCGGCATGCGCTGGGCGGTCTGTTCTACGAGCCGACCATCCTAACCGGCGTGACCACCGACATGCTGGTGGCCCGTGAAGAAACCTTCGGCCCGGTGGCGCCGCTGTTCCGCTTCGAAACCGAGGATCAGGTCGTCGAGATGGCCAACGACACGGAATTCGGCCTGGCGTCCTACTTCTATTCGAAGGACGTCGCCCGGATCTTCCGCGTCGCCGAGCAGCTCGAATACGGCATGGTCGGCATTAACACCGGCCTCATCTCGACGGAAGTCGCCCCGTTTGGCGGCATCAAGCAGTCGGGCCTCGGCCGCGAAGGCTCCAAGTACGGTCTCGAAGACTATACCGAGCTGAAATATATGTGCCTCGGCGGCATTGAATAAGCGATATCGCAGGTTCTCATGCCTAAGCTCGCGGGAGAAATTCCGCGAGCTTTTTCTTTTCTGCGGGCAATAAAAAACCTGCGGGACTTGCGTTCCGCAGGTTTGGCAAGAGGCAAAGCCCGAAAGATCAGTCCTTGGCGCGCTCGACGTAGGAGCCGTCTTCCGTCAGGATGACGACGCGGGTGCCTGCGGAAACATGCGGCGGGACGGCGGTGCGAACGCCGTTGGACAGCATGGCGGGCTTGTAGGAGGAGGAAGCGGTCTGGCCCTTGACGACCGGCTCGGTCTCGGTGATCTCGAGGATCACATGGCGCGGCAGCTCGATGGCCAGCGCGACGCCCTCATGCATCGACAGGGTGACGGTCATGCCTTCCTGAAGGTAGGGCTTGGCATCGCCGACCGTGTCCGCGTCGACGGCGACCTGGTCGTAGTTTTCCGGGTTCATGAAGTGGAAGCCTTCGCCGTCTTCATACAGGAACTGGAAGGGACGGTCTTCGACGAAGGCGCGCTCCACCTGCTCGGTCGTCCGCCAGCGCTCCGAAACCTTGACGCCATCGACGATGCGGCGCATATCGACCTGCGTGACCGGCGTGCCCTTGCCGGGGTGGAAGTTCTGCGCGGTGAGAACGACATACAGCTTGCCGTCCACATCGAGGACGTTGCCCTTGCGGACCGAAGAGGCGATGATTTTGACCATAAGACTTCCTTGTATCTGATCTCCGGGCATCGTACAGGACGGCCAGGAGCCGTGCGGCGGACGCCACGCATGGAATTCTGGGGCGCAACTACCGCAATTTCGTGGAAATAGCCAGCCTTTCCGTGAATAAAGCATGTTGCGAAAAAGTGTCGGCGGTTTTTCGGCCACAACATGCGAAAAACAAAGCCAGAGCCAGAAGAAACGGTTGAAATGACAGTCGCGAGCCCAAAACCTTCGCCATGGTGGAAGCCGGATGTGCATCGGGACCGGCGCGGCTTCCTGCTGGGGCGAAACCGCATCCGCGCCGCTTTCGGCGCTTATTTCGCGGAGCGCGATTTCATCGAGGTGGATACACCCGCGCTTCAGGTGTCGCCGGGCAACGAAGCGCATCTGCACGCCTTTGCCACCGAAGCCATCGGCAATGACGGGGCGGCGGCGGCGTTCTACCTGCACACCTCGCCGGAATTCGCCTGCAAGAAGCTGCTGGCGGCGGGCGAGGAGCGGATCGCCTGTTTCGCGCATGTCTATCGCAACCGCGAGCGCGGGCCGCTGCATCACCCCGAATTCACCATGCTGGAATGGTATCGCGCGCGGGAAAGCTATGAACGTCTCATGGAGGATTGCGCCCGGCTGGTGGCGCTCGCCGCCGAAACCGCGGGCACGCGGCAATTTTCCTTCCGCGGTCATACGATGGATCCCTTCGCCCAGCCCTGGCGGCTTGGTGTGGCGGAAGCCTTCGACCGCTTCGCCGGGATCGACCTGCTCTCCACCGTCAGCGCCTCCGGCGAGACGGATCGCGACGGGCTGGCGGCGGGCTTGCGGCAGGCGGGCATGCGGGTGGCGCAAGACGATGGCTGGGCCGACCTGTTTTCCCGCGTCATCGTGGAAAAGGTCGAGCCGTATCTGGGACTTGAGCGGCTGACCATCCTTGATGAATATCCGGTGAGCGAAGCGGCCCTTGCCCGGCCGTCGGCGCGGGACGGGCGGGTGGCGGAGCGTTTCGAAGCCTATGCCTGCGGTGTCGAGCTTGCCAATGCCTTCGGCGAATTGACCAATCCGGCCGAACAGCGCCGCCGTTTCGAGATCGAGATGGCGGAAAAGGCGCGCATCTACGGCGAAATCTATCCGCTGGACGAGGATTTTCTCGACGCTCTCGCCGAAATGCCGGAAGCGAGCGGCGCAGCACTCGGTTTCGACCGGCTGGTGATGCTGGCGACGGGGGCCTCGCGCATCGAGCAGGTGCTGTGGGCGCCGGTGGCGGATTATACCCGGTGACGGCGGCAAGGACATTGACGACGGTTCGCGACCTCGCCGACCACGGCATTCTCCGGCCGCAGGATGTCGAGCGGGCCGAGGCGGTGGCGGCGCGTTATGCGGTGGCGATCACGCCGCCGATGCTGGCGCTGATCGAGGGCGGGGCGGACGATCCGATTGCCCGGCAATTCGTGCCAGATGCCGCCGAGCTGGTCACCACCCCGGATGAGCGGGACGACCCCATCGGCGATCACGCGCATAGCCCGGTCGAGGGCATCGTCCACCGTTATCCGGACCGGGTGCTGCTGAAGGCGGTGCATGTCTGTCCGGTCTATTGCCGTTTCTGTTTCCGGCGGGAAATGGTCGGGCCGGATGGCGACGGCACGCTGGCCGGGGAGAAGCTGGCGGTGGCGCTGGCCTATATTGCCGCCAACCCGCAAATCTGGGAGGTGATCCTCACCGGCGGCGATCCGCTGATCCTGTCGCCGCGCAGGCTTGCGGCGATCATGGCGGGGCTTTCGGCCATCGCGCATGTGAAGATTGTCCGCTTCCATACCCGCGTTCCCGTGGTGCTGCCGGAGCGGATCGACGACGCGCTGATTTCGGCCATCCGGGCGAGCGGCAAGACCACCTATGTCGCGCTGCACGCCAACCATCCCCGCGAAATGACGGCGGAGGCGCGGGCCGCCTGCGCGCGGCTGGTGGAGAGCGGCATCGCCATGGTCAGCCAGACGGTGCTGCTCAGGGGCGTCAACGACGATGCGGCCGTGCTGGGCGAACTGATGAAGGCCTTCGTGGAAACGCGGGTGAAGCCCTATTACCTGCATCATCCGGATCTCGCGCCCGGCACCGGCCATTTCCGCCTGTCCATCGAGGAGGGGCAGAAGATCGTCGCGGCCCTTCGCGGCTCGATCTCGGGCCTGTGCCAGCCCACCTATATTCTCGATATTCCCGGCGGTTACGGCAAGGCGCCGCTGACGGCGTCCTCGGCGGCGAAAGGGGCGGACGGTTGTTACGCCGTTTCCGACTATCGCGGCAACACCCATGAATATCCGCCCGCCGCGCCATAGATGGTGAACGGAATATCCGGTATTTTACCTTTCCGGCACAGACTCGTTTAACCAAGCTCTTTAGACCTATCTTACGGTTTGCCCTCTATATTTCAGCCATCAACAGCATGTCGTGCGGCAATGCTGCCACGATGCGAGATGGAGAGGTAATGCCGAGATGAACGAGACTATTCGCGGTTTGCTGACGAAATTCGGCGGTCTGCCGGTGGCGGTCGACCAGCTTGAAAACGATGCCGATCTCTATACGGCGGGCCTGTCGTCCTTCGCGTCCGTTCAGTTGATGCTGGCGCTGGAGGAAACCTTCGATGTGGAATTTCCCGACAGCCTGCTGAACCGCCGCTCCTTCGCCAGCATTGCGGCGATCGAGAACGCCATCCGTCAACTGACCGATAAGCAGGCCGCCTGATGAACATCGCCGTCAGCATTCCGGAAGTCAGCCTTGAGGCGCGCGCCCGCCGGGTCGCCGCCATTGCCGCCAGGTTTGCCGACGCCGTGGATGCGGCGGCGCGTTTTCCCCGGGAAGCCGTCGATGCGATGATCGCCGAACGGCTGCTCGGCATCCAGGTTCCCGAAGCGCTGGGCGGCGAGGGGGCGGGTTTCGCCGAAATCGCCGAACTCTGCTCCATTCTCGGGCAGGCCTGCTCGGCAACCGCCATGGTGTTTGCCATGCACCACATCAAGCTTTCCAGCCTTGTCGAGCACGGGCTGGAGAGCGAATGGCACACCGGCTTCATGCGCAAGGTGGCGGCGGAGCAATTGCTGCTCGCCTCGGCCACCACGGAAGGCGGCATCGGCGGCAACCTGCGCAATTCGATCTGCGCCATCGCCGTTACGGATGGCATCTGCCGTCTGGAAAAGGATGCGACCGTCATTTCCTATGGCGAGCATGCCGACGCCATCCTGATCACCTCCCGCGCCCATGCGGATGCGGCATCCACCGATCAGGTGATGACCGTTTTCCTCAGGGACCAGTATGTGCTTGAAAAGACGCATGTGTGGGATACGCTCGGTATGCGCGGCACCTGCTCGGACGGTTTTCTGTTCAAGGGCGAAGCGCCGGCGGAGCAGATTTTTCCGAAACCCTTTGCCGAAATCGCCGCGCAATCCATGCTGGCCGCCTCGCATCTTCTGTGGAGCGGCGTCTGGTACGGCATTGCCTTCGACGCGGTGTCGCGGGCTCAAGGCTTCGTGCGCGCCGCCGCCCGCCGTTCGCCGGGAACGGTGCCGCCCGGCGCGCTGCATCTGGCCGAGGCGTCGACGCTGTTGCAGACCGTGCGCTCCAACGTCATTGCGGGCCTGAAAGCCTATGAGGATGCCAAGGCCGATCCCGAACGCCTGTCCTCCATGGGTTTTTCGGTGGCGATGAACAATGTCAAGCTGTGCTCGTCGGAGACCATTCTCGCCATCGTAAACCGGGCGATGATCATCTGCGGCATCATGGGCTACAAGAACGGCACGCCGTTCAGCCTCGGGCGGCATCTGCGCGATGTGCATTCGGCGCAACTGATGATTTCCAACGACCGCATCCTGAGCAACGTGTCCTCCATGCTGCTCGTCCATAAACTCGATAACAGTCTTCTGGGGTAAACAAGATGGATATGCAGGTATCGTTTCTCGACCGGCTGTTCGATGCCGGTCTGCTCATCGAAACCGGCGTCGACGGCCTGTATGGCCGCAGCGGCGAATTCGAGGGCGTGATCGCCGCCTTCGAGCGGCTCGTCGACCGCTTCGGCGGCGATGACGGCGCCGAAGCCATCCGCTTCCCGCCCGGCATGAACCGCGCCTTCTTCGAAAAGAGCGGTTACATGAAAAGCTTTCCGCAGCTTGCGGGTACCGTGCATTCCTTCTGCGGCTGCGAGCTGGATCACATCAGCCTGCTGAAATGCATGGAAGAGGGCAACGACTGGACCGGCGAGCAGAAGGCGACCGATATCGTGCTGACGCCCGCCGCCTGCTATCCGCTCTATCCGACGATCGCCCGACGCGGGGCGGTGGCCAATTCCGGCGCGCTGTACGACCTGCAATCCTATTGCTTCCGCCATGAGCCCTCCAAGGATCCGGCCCGCCAGCAGCTTTTCCGCATGCGCGAATATGTCTGCGTCGGCACGCAGGAGCATGTGACGGACTTCCGCCAGCGCTGGATGGATCGCGGCGTCAAGATGATGGAAGCCGTCGGTCTTTCGGTGGAAATCGACGTCGCCAACGATCCCTTCTTCGGCCGCGCCGGAAAAATGCTCGCCAACAACCAGCGCGACCAGAACCTGAAATTCGAACTGCTGATCCCCGTCACCTCGACGGCGAAGCCGACCGCCTGCATGAGCTTCAACTACCATCAGGACGCCTTCGGCGCCAAATGGGGGCTGGAGCTGGAAGACGGAACCGTGGCGCATACCGCCTGCGTCGGCTTCGGGCTGGAGCGCATCGCGCTGGCGCTGTTTGCCCATCACGGCCTCGACGTGAAGGCATGGCCGGAGCATGTCCGCAAGGCCCTGTGGGGCTGAGTAAGAGTCGAAACCATGCTTCATTACGGCAATCTGGCAGAGCGAATTGACCTGACCGGGCCGCAGGACGCGGTCTTTCCGGCCCTCGACCCCGCCCGCTACACGCCGCATGCCCTGCATGCGGCGGAGCGGATGTGGCCGGAGACGAATTGCTATGCCGATCTGTGGATCGAGGTTCTCTCCGCGTTCGGCACCGCGCCCGAAGCCATGCTCGGCTTCACGCTGACGCAGGATTTCGAGGGCGACCAGTTCACCTTCTTCAAGGTGCCGCTGGAAGATCTGGAAACGCTTTACGGCATCCGCGTCACCGAGCTTGCGATTTTCGACGATGTGCGCGGCCATGTGCGCCAGCAGATCGAGCGCGGGCGGCTGTGCCTGCTGGAAATGGACAGCTATTTCATGCCGGATACGCGCGGCGTCGCCTATCGTCAGGAGCATGGCAAGACGACGGTTGCGATCAACCGGCTGGACGAAGCGGGCCGCAGCCTGGATTATTTCCACAATGGCGGCTTCTTCCGGCTGGACGGCGAGGATTTCGACGGGCTGTTTCAGGTCGATCTGCCGGACGATGCGCCGCCCTTCCTGCCCTATACGGAATTCGTCAAATTTCCCGGGACGGCGCCGGATGAGGCGCATCTGCGCCGGACGGCCCGGCAATTGCTGGCCCGGCATTACCGCCGCAGGCCGGATGGCAATCCGCTTGCAGCCTTCGCGGCGGTGTTTCCGGTGCAGGTGGAAGCCATCGCGGACCGACCTTTCGGCTTCTTCCACAAATATGCCTTCAACACGCTGCGGCAGTTTGGCGCGAATTTCGAATTGCTCGGCAGCCATCTCGACTGGCTGTCGCCGCAGGAGTTCGCCGGGGAGGCAGCCCACGCCCGCCGGATTTCGGAAGCGGCGAAATCGGTGCAGTTCCAGCTTGCCCGCGCCGTCACGCGGCGCAAATTCGATGCGCTGGCAAGCGCGCTCGATCCGGCGATTGCCGCATGGGATGCGCTGATGGCCGGGCTGGCGCAAAAGGCTGGCTGAAGACTTCGCTTGATCTCTGCCTGCCGCTGTCGCACACAGGATGCGTCAATCCAAGCGGGAGCCTTGCATGTCGCCAGCCCATGAAACCGGACGAAGCCTGAGCGATGGCTGGCGGATGCTGGTGACGGAAGCGGGCCGCCATGCGAAGCCGGACGAGGCGAAGGCCGCGCCGGGCGCCATCGCGGCCCCGGTTCCCGGCACGGCGGCGGCGGCGCTGGAAGCCGCCGGATCGTTCGACCGCGCCGCGCCCATGCCCCTGCATGACAAGGATATCTGGTACTTCCACCACTTGCCGGAGGAGGAAACCGGCAAGGCCGTTCTGCGCTTCGAGGGGCTGGCGACGGTTGCGGATGTCTATTTGAACGGCGAGCCGGTTCTGCATTGCCAGAGCATGTTCGAACGCCATGACGTGCCGGTGACGCTTGCCGGTGGCGATGAGCTTACCATCCGCTTCCATGCCCTGACGCCGTTTCTGGAGGCGGCTGGCCCGAGGGCGCGCTGGCGGCCGCAGATGATGGACTGGCAGGGGCTGCGGCTGCTGCGCGCCACGCTGCTCGGCCATATGCCCGGCTGGTGCCCTTCCGTTCATGCCGTGGGGCCGTGGCGGCCGGTGCGGCTGCTGCGTCCGGATGCCCTGCCGCTGACCGGCCTGCGCATCCGGTCGTCATTGACGGAGGCGGGCGAGGGGCTGCTTTCCGTGTCGTTTCGAACGGACGCGGCGAGGGAGGGTCTGTGCCTGTCCTGCGGCGGCTGCGAGATCGCGCTGGCGCGGGATGGAGAGGGCAACTGGCAAGGGGAGCTGGCGATTGCGGCAGTGGAGCCGTGGTGGCCGCTGACCCATGGCAAGCCGAGGCTTTACGATATCGAGCTTGTGGCAGGCTCTGAACGCCATCACATCGGCCGCACCGGCTTTCGCCGCATCGCCATCGATCGCGGCGCGGATGGCCGGGATTTTTCTCTCTCCGTCAACGGCGCCGATGTGTTCTGCCGGGGCGCGGTCTGGACGAATGCCGATATCGTCCGCCTGCCGGGAGACCGGGAAAGCTATCGCCCCTGGCTGGAGCTGGCGGCGGAAGCGGGCATGAACATGATCCGGATCGGCGGCACCATGGCCTATGAAAGCCGGGCCTTCTTCGATCTCTGCGACGAGCTTGGCCTGATGGTCTGGCAGGATTTCATGTTCGCCAATTTCGATTATCCGGTGAAGGACGAGGCGTTTTGCGCCCATGTGACGGCGGAGGCCGGGCAGCTTCTGGCGGATTTGCAGGGATGCCCGTCCCTTGCCGTTCTCTGCGGCGGCAGCGAGATCGCCCAGCAGGCGGCGATGATGGGCCTGCCGGAACGCTTCTGGACCTCCGCGTTGACCGGCGAGATCCTGCCCGCGCTTTGCGCGGATCTACGGCCGGATGCCGTCTATGTGGAAAATTCCCCGGTCGGCGGGGCCTTGCCTTTTTCGGCGGATACGGGGGTTGCGCATTATTACGGCGTCGGCGCCTATTGCCGCCCGCTGGAGGATGCCCGCCGCGCTAATGTCCGCTTCGCCGCCGAAAGTCTCGCCTTCGCCAATGTGCCGCAGCAGGCGACACTTGCGCGCCATCTGGATGTGCCGCCGGCGCATCATCCCGATTGGAAGGCGCGGGTGCCGCGAGACCGCTCCGCCTCCTGGGATTTCGAGGATATCCGGGATCATTATCTCGGTCTTCTCTACGGCATGGATCCGGCGCGCCTGCGGCGCGAGGATGCGGCGCGCTATCTCGATATCTCCCGCGCCGTGACCGGCGAGGTGATGGAGGTCACCTTCGCGGAATGGCGGCGGTCCGGCTCCTCCTGCCATGGCGCGCTGGTCTGGACGTTACAGGATCTGCTGCCCGGACCCGGCTGGGGCGTGATCGACGCCACCGGCCTGCCGAAGCCCTGCTGGCATGCGTTGAAGCGGGCTTTCCGCCCGGTTCAGGTGCTGCTGACCGACGAGGGCGTGAACGGTCTCGATGTGCATGTGCTCAACGAAACGGGTGGAGAGCTGAGCGTGACGCTGGAACTGGCCTGCCTGCGCGATGGGCGGCAGGCGGTGGTCAGCGGACGGCGCGACCTGCTCCTGAAGGCGCGCGAAAGCGTGAAGATCGCCGCGACGGCGCTTTTCGGGGCGTTTTTCGATACGGCCTATGCCTATCGCTTCGGCCCGCCCGCCCATGACGTGACCATCGCCCGGCTGACCGGCGCGCAAGGGGACTATCTGGCCGACGCCTTTCACTTCCCGATGGGCCGCAGCGCCGCGCTGCACGATGCCGGGATCGAGGTTTCGCTGCGGCGGGAAGAGGCGGGCTGGTCGCTCGATCTTTCCGCTGACCGTTTCGCGCAATCGGTCCATATCGATGCCGCGGGCTACCGGCCGGAGGATGACGGCTTCCATCTTGCGCCCGCAAACCGCCGCGTCATCCGGCTGCATCCGCTGCCGGGAACGGATATCGACGCGCTGCCCTCGGGCGAGGTGACCCAGCTTGGCGGCAAGCGCGTCACCCGCTTCTGAGGAAATCAGCCGCGCTCCGGCGGATTGGCAAGCGCGATCGCCATGATTTCGTTGCGATAGAAATCGCGGGCGGTCTGCGTCGTCAGGTCGTGATCGGCGCCCGCGACGATCTGGTGGCGCGCATGCGGATAGCGCTGCAATTTCTCGCCATTGGCGCCGAAATGCAGGCGGAAATGCTCCAGCCCCACATCGTCGGCGCTGTGGAGCAGCGACAGCCGCGCTCTGTGGTTTTCGATGGCCTGAAAGGCGTGGTGCACCTCCCGCCGCTCCCGCGACAGGGCGGGAAGCGCTTCCAGCAGCGGCCCGGCCATGCGCAGGCCGCGCTTGCCCAGCGATTTCGCGGTGTTGATGACGGCGTATTTGAGGTTGATCTGGCCGTTGGCGATGCGTTGCCAGGTGTCCCGGCGCAGCAATTTGCCGCCATAGCTGCTCAGCTCCTTCGGCACGAACAGCATCAGCTCTTCCAGCGACTGGCTGCTATCCCAGTAGAAGGCATAGGGGTTGAAGGCGACGGCGCCACGCAGGCGCCTGTCGCGCACCAGCATGCGGAAGGCGAGATAGGCGCCGCTGCACCGCCCGGCGATGATGATGGGGCCGAGCCCGCGGCTTTCCAGAAAATCCAGCGCCTCGTCCGCATCTTGATATTGCGCGTCCGAATAGAGGATCTGCTCCGGCGCGCCCGGCAAGGGCGGGCTGTCGGCGGCATTGGCGGCGTCGAAGCGCAGCGAGGGAATGCCGGCCCGCGCCAGTTGCCGCGCCGTGATGGCGGCGATGCGGCCCCAGCCCGACATGCGCTCATAGGCGGTCGTCAGCATCAGCACCGTCGCGCCCTTGCGCACGCCGTCGGCTGGCTCGCACAGGATGCCGTAGAGGCGGTTGTTGCCGCCGAAGCGGAGCGGCGTTTCCGTAAAGCCGTCACCGGCAAGCGGTTGCGCCACCGGCAGCGGCGGCGGAAGCATGGAACGCTGCGGCAGGCGCCCGGCCAGTGAGCGGGTCCATGCCACCAGCCGCCCGATCATCGCCATCGGGGTCTTGGAGAAGGCAAGGCGCCCGACAAGCTGGTCGTAACCGTCATAGCCGATGGTTTCGACCTCGCCGCCCGCCGCTTGCAGGGCGGTGGCAAGCTCGGCGTCGCCCGGCCGGTCGGCGCGGGCGGCGACGAAGCAGGCGGGGGCGGGGAGGGCCAGATTTTGCAGCAGTTTCAGGCCGCGAATATCGTCATGCAGGCCCTTGGGCAAGGTCAGGCCGCCCACGGTGAAGCCGGTGCCGTCGTTGGCATCCTTCCTGCCCTCGGTGATCATCGACCACATGGACAGTTCGCGCAGATAGCCGCGCCCGGAGGTGACGGGGGCAAGCGCCGCATAGCCCGCGACGCCTTCGAGACCGGTTGCGGCCTGCGCGGCGAGCGCCGCCCCCAGCCCGTGCCCGATCAGGACGATGTTCTGCGCGCCGGACAGCGCCTTCAATTGCGCCGCCGCCTCCGCGATCAGGCCGCGCCAGCCTTGCAGCGACAGCCCGTCTTCCGGCTGGTCGAGCGCATCGCCGGTGTTGCTGTAATCGAAGCGCAGGCTGGCGATGCCGATCGCGGACAATTCCTCCGCCAGCACCCGCCAGGTTTTTCGCACGCACAGTTCCTCATATCCCCATGGGCTGACGAACAGCGCCGCAAGCGGGCTCAGCGCCTGCGCGGCGGGGCTGTACAGCCCGGCCGTTCCCGAAAACGTGACCGGGATCGCCGCCGCGCGCGGGCGGGCGGCAGTCCGGCTGCTTTCGGGGGGCGAGGGGAACCTGGCCAGCATGGTCATGGTCGGAAATTCCTTGTTGAAATTTCAGATTGCTCCGGGATTGGCGATCAATGTGAGGAAATGCCTGCCCGGCTGGCGCAGCCGCCCCGGCAGGCGGTTCAGCAGCGGCTCGATCATGGCGACATCGCTCGCGGGCACGGCGCGCAGCAGCCTGAGCGCCGGAATATAGACAGCGGCGCCGCCGAGGATCGCCGCGAGAATGCCGATCAGCCCGTCGATGACACCGGCAATGGCGTAGGCGGCGAGCGCGCAGGCCATCGAGGCCAGCGCAATGCGCGTCAGCGACAGGAACATCGGCCGCATCGAGCCCTCGAATTCCATGCGGCTGACCGTCAGCAGGCTCATGACCAGCAGCACGCCGATGCGCACGGCGGCCGCGCCCTCGCCGCCGAACAGCGGCACGGCGGCAAAGCACCCCGCCACCATCAACGCCGCGCCAGCAATGCCGATCTTCAGCCGGTCGCGCTCGCGCCCGACGGCGAACAGATATTTGGTGGCGATCTGGAGGAAGACCGACAGCGGCGCGCTCAGCGCCAGCAGCGCCACGATATTCCCGGCGGGCGCGAAGGTTTCGCCATAGACTTCGGTGACCATTTCCCAGGAAATCGCGGCCAGCCCGAAGCCCATCGGCAGGGTGAAATAGGCCAGCGTGCGGATGACGTTTTCGAACAGATGCACCGGCAGGCGGCCATCCGGCCGCGCCTGCGCCTGCTCGGTGTAATAGGGAACCAGCGTGCCGGTAAGCTGCACCGGCAGTTGCAGCGCCAGATTGGCGAGCGACAGGCCGATGGCATAGAAGCCGACGACCGCGACGCTATCGAACTGTTGCAGGAACAGCAGCTCGATGCGGTTGAGGAAAATCGATTCGATGACGAGCTGCACCGAAATGATCGCCGATGTCCGGGCAAGGCTGGCGGCATTGGTGCCGCAGGCATCGGGCCGCACCGCAAACAGTTTCAGCGCGTAGACGAAGAACACGCCTTGCCCCGCGACATATCCGGCCAGCGCGCCCGCAACCCCATAGGTCAGCGCGCCGATGGACACGATGGAAAGCTGCAATGCCGAAGAAACCAGCGTCAGCTTGTAGAAGGTTGCGACCTTCTTTTCGCCGATCATGAAATGAATCGACAGCATGCCGAGCGATTGCGCCAGGAAAAGCAGGCCGGTGATGGCGAGCATATGGTCGTCCATCGAGGCCCAGTGATACCGGTCGTTTTCATAGCAGCTCAGCGCGTAAAGGCCGAGCAGCACCAGCACCGCGACGATGACGCCGCGCGCGAAGTAGGCGCCGAAACCGCGCCGCGCCCGCTCGTCATATCCTTCCGCGCGCAACTGCGCCAGCCTGCGCGGCAGGATGACATCCGCGCCCAGCCCGGCAACCAGCGTCGCCGTGGTCGACAGCCAGAAGGCGAAGGCGATGATGCCGTTGGCTTCCGGCCCCAGCAGGCGGGCGGCGATGATGGCGGATACGAAACCGGTGACGAGCATGGTCAGGCCCGCCGCCGCGTTCAGCATCGAATTGGCCATCAGCCCCCGGCTCATGCGAGGCTCCGCGCGCCGGAAACCGCATTGCCGAGCGCCTGCTCGTAAACATCGATATAGCGGCTGGTGACGCCGCCCCAGGAATAGGCTTCCGCCTGCGAGATCGCGGCGGCGCGCAGGGCCGGGCCGTTGGCGGCAAGACCGGCATAGGCGGTCTCGAAGAAGGCGGCGGCGGTTTCCGGCTCGGCGAAATCGGCCAGCCGGATGACGTCGTGGCGCTCGGCCAGAATGCGGTAGGCGTCGTTCGGCTGGAGGACGGGAAACAGTCCGGCGCTCATCGCCTCGATGGCGACGATGCCGAAGCCCTCGTATTCCGACGCCGAGGCGAAGAAGGAGGCCTGCCCGATCAGGTCTGCCACCGCCTCGTCGGGAATGTTTTCATGCACGCGCACCTGCGCGCCGACGCCAAGTTCTTCGGCGTGCCGGGTCAGCAATTCGGCGTTCAGGTCATAGGGCGCGCCGACGATATCCAGCGACCAGCCGGGATGGCGGGCGATGAGGGCAGGCATCATCGCGATCAGCCGCTCGATGCGCTTGTTCACCGAGAAGCGGCCGATGGTGACGATGCGGCGTTGCGGCGCCGTGGCGGCGCGATCGTGAAACTTGCCGATATTGGCGCCGTTTTCGATCACGCTCAGGCGTTTCGGCGCGACCTGCGCCAGCAGCGCGGCATCGGAAGCGCTGCAACAGACGATGCGCCTGTAGCCCGCGGCGGAAATCCGCGTCACGGTCTGGAACCACAGCTTCTTCAGGCTGGCGAATTTGCGGGTGTGGAAGAAGCCGCCATGGGTGGTGGCGACGAGCGGCTTGCCATGCAGAAGACGCCCGAGGGGCAGCGCGTCGAAGAAGAAATCCATGGCGTGAACGTGGACGAGATCGGCATCCGCCAGATGCCGGAAAACCTGCGGCGCCAGCGGATAGCGCGTCGATCCCTTCCACGGGATGCGCACGATTTCGATGCCGTCGATCACCTCATGCGCGGGCAGCGGCGCGTCCGGGGCGGTGAACACCCGGTCGAGCGTGACGATGCGGATGCGGTAGCCGCGTGACGCCAGATTGCGGCAGAGATTGGCGACCACATCCTCCAGCCCGCCCCGGCTCGGCGCGAACTGGCGGGTGACATGCACGATCAGCGGCGCGCGCTGCGCGGCCTGCGTCGGGATCCTTGTGGCGAGCATCATGTTCATCGCGGCGGCCGTTCCACTTTTCTGCACGAGAGGCTTTCAGCAAGCGGCGGCAGGCCTTAAGATCCTGTATATTAGAACCTGTTTGGCGCCATCGCCTGCGCTTGTGGTTACCGAACGGCGAATCGGCGGCCATTTTCGGGACAGTGGATCGCGGTAAACGCTGCGGAGACCGGCATCGGCAGGACGCAACGGGAACAGCCTTCGCGCCGATCTTCAGTATGCTGCACCTCGATTTCCGGCGCTGCCAGCGCCGAGAACGGGAAAGATCGACACGCATTCGGGCCGGGAGGCCGGGGAATGAGCAAGACGAGGGGAGAGAAACGGCCGCCTGCCAAGCGCCGAAAAGGTTCAGGCCCGCCCGGCACGGGCCATTCCCGCATCGATATCCAGATATCAACCGAACATCCGGCCCGAGAGCCTGGTCCCAGAGGACAAAGAATGACGCATTACGTTTTGACCGTTTCCTGCAAATCGACACGCGGCATCGTCGCCGCCATCACCGGCTATCTGGCCGAGAAGGGCTGCTATATCACCGACAGCTCGCAGTTCGACGATCTCCAGACCGGCCTGTTCTTCATGCGTCTGACCTTCGCCAGCCAGCAGGGCGCGACGCTGGACGATCTGCGGGCGGGCTTCGAGCCGGTGAAGGCCCGTTTCGCCATGGATGCCGAGATCCTCGACAGCGAGCACCGCATGAAGGTGCTGCTGATGGTGTCGCGCTTCGGCCATTGCCTGAATGACCTGCTCTACCGCTGGAAGATCGGCGCGCTGCCGATTGATATCGTTGGCGTCATCTCCAACCATTTCGACT
>JBDHTA010000068.1:0-20052 GCA_039808465.1 Rhizobiaceae bacterium
GGCTGTTGAGAATGCCGCTCTGGCTCGCCATCGCCTCCACCACCCGCGGATGGCAATGGCCGACCGAGGCGACATTGTTGTAGGCGTCGAGATAGCGGCGGCCCGCCGCGTCATACAGCCACACGCCTTCGCCGCGCACCAGATGCAGCGGGCGCTCGTAAAACAGCCGGTAGGCGGGGCCGAGCACCTTTTCGCGCCGCGCGATCAGCGCCTTTTCCGCCTCGTCCAGCCGCTCGAAATTCTCATTCGTGAAGGCATTCACCATCGACATGTTTCAAGCTCCCGATGTGTTGCGGACGAGCGCGCCGAGGCCCTCCGCGGTCAGATCCGATATGTTCCGCAAGCCGGCCCAGGCGGAGGCGTGATTGCGCATGATGTAATCGCGGTTTTCCGGAAACTGCGCCGAACGCCATTCGGCAATGATGATCGACATGGCAAGCCGCGCCCGCGTCAGCACCGGCAGCAGGTCCATTTCGGCCGGTGTCAGCGGCCGCGCCGAGACGAAGCCCTGCACGAAGGCCCCGGCGCGCTCGGCCCAGTCGCCGGTCGCCAGATGATAGGAGAGCGCGACGGCAAGATCGTTGACCAGCGGCGCATGCACCATGTCGCCGAAATCGATGATACCGGTCACCCGGTCGGTATCGGCCGGGTCCATCAGGATGTTGTGCGGATTGAAATCGTTGTGGATGATCTGGCGGCGCTCCAGCCCGGCGATCCGCGCCCCCGCCGCCTCGACCTCGCGCAGCACCGCCTCGGCGCGCGGGCGGCGGTCGCCGCCGACGAAACCGATATAGGCGGAAAGATCCAGCACATGCGAAATGTCCCACATCAGCTTTCCGGCGGGCGGGCGGCCCCGGTAGGCTTCAAGGCCCAGCCCGAGCCCGGCCAGCGCCTGCCCGACATTGCGGCTTTGCGCCGCCGACAGCGGCGTGCGGTACAGGAGATCGCCTTGAAGGAAAGTCAGAAGCCGCACGATCCGGCCGCCCTCGGCGGTTTGCAGCGTGAAGCTGCGCGCCCCCTCGCGCGTCGGCACCAGCCGCGGCACCGGCACATCGGGCGCGAACTGCTCCAGATGCACGAGCGCGCCGTCCTGAAAATCCAGCGCCGCCGGTTCCTCCGCCGGGTTGGCGATCTTCAGCGTAAATTCCCGGCCATCGGCGGCGGTCAGGCGAAACGTGTCGTCGCGCTCGCTGGAAAGCGGCCGGGCGCTGCCCGAAAAGCCGTAGATCTCGCCTGCCAGCCCAACGGCTTCCGCCAGACCGATCTTGTTCCAGGTTCGCGTCATTGCGTCGCCGCCTTCAGCCTGACCGGCTTGCGTCTGAACGATTTTTTCCATCATATCCTTCCTGCTTCGCTGCGAAGCGCATGCCAGATGATGCATCATATTATTCATAATACAAGATAACAGGCCGGAACCATGCCCGAATTCCCCACGCTGGACCATGAAAATCTCAGCACGGCCGTCTACAGCGCCCTGTGCGACGGTTTGATGCAGGGGCGCTTCCAGCCGGGCGACCGCCTGAAGATCCGCGATCTCGCCGAGCAGTTCGGCACCAGCGTCACGCCGATCCGCGACGCCATCCTCAGGCTCGCCCATGACGAGGCGGTCACCTTCCGCTCGCCGCGCGATATCCGCATTCCCCAGATGAACGAGCCGCGCTACCGCGAGATCCGCGTCATCCGCATCCGCATGGAGGGCCTTGCCGCCGAAACGGCGGCGCAAATGGCGACGAAAGCCGATATCGACATTCTGGAAAACATTTTGCGGGACAATGAGAAAGCCCTCACCGAAGGCGACCGGCGCAAGGGCACCGCGCTCAACCAGGCCTTCCATTTCATGCTGCCGCAGATCGCCGGACTGCCGGTGCTGACCGGCATCCTGCGCCGCCTGTGGCTGCAAATGGGACCGCTGATCGCCGATTCCTATCTTCAGGGCGGGCGCTCGATGATCGACCATCACTATCCGGTGGTCGAGGCGCTGAAGCGGCATGACAGCGCGGGCGCGGCCATGGCGATCATCGACGATATCCAGCTTGGCGGGCAGGCGATACTGGACAATGTCCGCCGTCATGACAAGCTGGAGGCATAGCCGCCGCAACAGGCACTTGCATTTTCGAAACCAGTAATTACGATGTATCAAACATCAATGGAGAACACCGAATGACCGAACGTCCCACCATGCTGCTGACGGGTGCGAGCCGAGGCATCGGGCACGCCACGGTGAAACTGTTCCAGTCGAAGGGCTGGCGCATCCTCACGGTCTCCCGCCAGCCTTTCTCGGAGGAATGCGCCTGGCCGGAAGCCCGCGAAAGCCATATCCAGGCCGATCTCGCCGATCTCTCGCAGATCGGCCGCCTTGCCGATGTGGTGCGCGAGCGCCTGCCGAGCGGCCGCTTGCAAGCGCTGGTCAACAATGCCGGGATTTCCCCGAAAGGGCCGAACCGCAGCCGCCTCGGCGTCGCCGATACGGATGCCGAGGTCTGGACGCAGGTTCTCAACGTCAACCTCGTTTCCACGGCGCTGATCGCCCGCGCCTTGCTGCCGGAGCTTGAAGCGGCCAAGGGCTCGATCGTCAACGTCACCTCGATCGCCGGTTCGCGGGTGCATCCCTTCGCGGGCGTCGCCTATGCCGCCTCCAAGGCCGGGCTTGCGGCGCTGACGCGGGAAATGGCGCATGAGTTCGGCAAGCGCGGCGTGCGCGCCAATGCGATTGCGCCGGGCGAGATCGAAACCTCGATTCTGTCGCCGGGCACGGATGCGCTTGTGGCGGCGGAAGTGCCGATGGGCCGCCTCGGCGAGCCGCGGGAAGTGGCCGAAACCATCTATTTCCTGTGCACGCAGCAGTCGTCCTACATCAACGGCGCCGAAATTCACATCAACGGCGGCCAGCACGTCTGAGTTTACAAACCGCAAGAACCGAAAAAATCCCGTTGACCGGAAGGGCGCGGGATGCACCATACGGAAAAACGCTGAAGGAGGAAAACAGGCATCTCCGGAACCATCGGCCGGGCGCGAGGAAACGCCGGGGCCACGCAGGCCGGAATGCCGCGACAATGGATCGACAGGCCGGGAAGGCAGCCGCCGCGAAGCCCATTGCAAGGAGCCACGCGACGAAAGACGGTCTTCCGCAAACGGCAAAACATTGCCATAGCCGGAACGGGAGAGGCATCCCGCATCCGTATGCAACACTATCGGGAACCAGAAAAAGGGGAGTGCAATGAAAACAGTTCTGAAATCGGGTCTCATCGCCGCAATGCTCGCTGCGGGCATCGCCATGCCCGCCATGGCGCGCGACCTCACGGTCGTGTCCTGGGGCGGCAACTATCAGGACGGCCAGCGCGAGATCTATTTCAAGCCCTTCGCCGAAAAGACCGGCAAGCCAGTGCTCGACGAAGCCTGGGACGGCGGCATCGGCGTGCTGCAATCCAAGGTGAAGGCAGGCGCGCCGAACTGGGATGCGGTGCAGGTGGAAGCGGAAGAGCTGGCGCTCGGCTGCGCCGACGGCTTGTATGAGAAGATCGACTGGGACAAGATGGGCGGCAAGGACAAGTTCCTCGAATCCGCCGTCAATGATTGCGGCGTCGGCGCGATCGTCTGGTCCACGGCCATCGCCTATGACGGCGACAAGCTGGCGGAAGGCCCGAAGAACTGGGCGGATTTCTGGGACGTGCAGAAATTCCCCGGCAAGCGCTCGCTGCGCAAGGGCCCGAAATACACGCTGGAATTCGCGCTGATGGCCGACGGCGTTTCCAAGGATGAAGTCT
Source organism: Rhizobiaceae bacterium (assembly GCA_039808465.1). Classification (GTDB taxonomy): domain Bacteria; phylum Pseudomonadota; class Alphaproteobacteria; order Rhizobiales; family Rhizobiaceae; genus Metarhizobium. The sequence continues at coordinate 3,765 of JBDHTA010000068.1, forward strand.
ACGACGTCCTGGGAACCGACGAGGGCGTGGAACGCGCCTTCAAGAAGCTGGACGAGCTGAAGCCGAACATCGTCTGGTGGGAATCCGGCGCGCAGCCGCTGCAATTCCTCGCCTCCGGCGAAGTCGCGATGACCTCGGCCTATAACGGCCGCATCACCGGCATCAACCGCACCGAAGGCAAGAACTTCAAGGTGGTCTGGCCGGGTTCGATCTATGCCGTCGATAGCTGGGTCGTTCTGAAGGACGCCGAGAACAAGGACGCGGCGCAGGATTTCATCGCCTTCGCCAGCTTGCCGGAGCACCAGTCGAAGCTGCCGCAATATGTGGCCTACGGTCTGCCGGTGAAGGAAGCCGCAGCCCAGGTTCCAGCCGATCTCGCCAAGGATCTGCCGACCAATCCGGAAAACATGACGGACTCCATCTCGCTCAACACGGACTTCTGGATCGACAATGCCGAAACGCTGACGCAGCGTTTCAACGCCTGGCTCGCCCAGTAAGCCATTGCCGAGCAACCGCGTAAGGGAGCGCCGCCGCCAGCGCGGCGGCGCCTTCCCCCTCGCATCGGGGCGGCGGCATCGCCAGCCCGCGACGGTTCCGGTCACCGCTTCGCGCAGCGGCCCGGTTACCCCATCCGGAATCCATGGAGCATCTCGTGGCCGAATTCATCCGGTTCGATAACATCACCAAATTCTACGGCTCGCTCTGCGTGGTCGAAAACCTCACGCTCAGCATCGAAAAGGGCGAATTCGTCAGCCTGCTCGGCCCATCGGGATCGGGCAAGACGACGTTGCTGATGATGCTCGCGGGCTTCGAGGCGCCGACCTCCGGCGACGTCATCGTCGATGGAGCCGCCATCAACGGCGTGCCCACCCACAAGCGCGACATGGGCGTGGTGTTCCAGAGTTACGCGCTGTTTCCGCATATGTCGGTCGGTGAAAACATCGCCTTTCCGCTTCAGATGCGCGGCATGTCCAAGGCCGAGATCGAGCAGCGCGTCGCCCGCGCGCTCGACATGGTGCAGCTTTCGGCGATGCGCGGCCGCTGGCCCTCGCAGCTTTCGGGCGGCCAGCAGCAGCGCGTGGCGCTGGCCCGCGCGCTGGTGTTCGAGCCGCGCGTGGTGCTGATGGACGAGCCGCTCGGCGCGCTCGACAAGCAGTTGCGCGAGCAGATGCAGCTCGATATCCGCGACCTGCACCGCCGCCTCGGCCTGACCATCGTCTTCGTGACCCACGACCAGTCGGAGGCGCTGACCATGTCGGACCGCGTCGCCGTCTTCAACAAGGGCAAGATCGAGCAGATCGGCACGCCGCGGCAGGTCTATGACGAACCGGCGACCCGCTTCGTCGCCGAATTCATCGGCGAGACCAATCTGGTCGAAGGCGTGGTCGAGCGCGTTTCCGGCGGCGAGGCGCTGGTGAAACTGCCCTCCGGCGCAACACTTGCCGCCGTCGCCGATGGCGTCACGGCGGGCCAGACCGTCTACCTCTCCATCCGCCCGGAACGCATCGACCTCTCCGACAGCCGCGCCGATGGCGGCAACAGCCTTGAAACCGAAGTCACCGACAGCGTCTATCAGGGCGATCATCTGCGCGTGCAGCTCAGCAATCCCGCGTCCCCGCTGATCGCCAAGCTCGGCCGCCGCTCGCGGGAATACGCGCCGGGCACGAAAATCTACGCCTCCTTCGCGGCGCGGGATTGCCGGGTGATCGCGCCATGACCCTGACCCGCTCTCCCACCCTGCGCTCGCTGGTGCTGCTTGCGCCGCTTTTCATCTTTCTCGCCTGGTTCTTCGTCTGGCCGCTGTTCAGCATGATGTCGCAATCGGTGTCGGATTCGGCCGTGCTGAACCTTTTGCCGCGCAGCGCCGAAGTCCTGCCGGACTGGGACCGCCAGTCGCCGCCCAGCGCCGAAATGCAGCAGGCCCTGATCGAAGACCTGAAAGCCGTCAACGACGATCAGGCGCTGGGCGACATGGTGCGCCGCCTCAACAGCGCCCGCTCCGGTTTCCGCACGCTGATGACCAAGACGGTGTCCGCCGTCGCGGACAAGGACGCGCCGCCCGCCGATCTGGTTTCCATCGACAAGCGCTGGGAAAAGCCGGAATTCTGGATCGCCATCACCGATGCGCTGTCGCCCTACACCGACCGCAACCTGCTCGCCGCCATCGATTACGGCCGTAACGCGCAAGGGGAAATCGAGAAGCTGCCGCCGGATCAGTCGGTCAATCTCGTCATCATGGGCCGCACCTTCTGGATTGCGGCGCTCGTCACCATCGCCTGCGCCGCCATCGGCTTTCCCTATGCGCTGATCGCCGCTTCCACCACCGGCTGGAAGCGAGACCTGCTGCTCGGCGCGGTGCTGCTGCCGCTGTGGACGTCGCTGCTGGTGCGCACCGCCGCCTGGTTCATTCTGTTGCAGGAAAAGGGCCTCATCAACGATTTCCTGCAAGCCCTGCACCTGATCGACGGGCCGATTCAGCTCATCTTCAACCGCACCGGCGTCATCATCGCCATGACGCATGTGCTGCTGCCCTTCATGGTGCTGCCGATCTACAGCGTGCTGATCACCATTCCGAAGAACCTGATGCCCGCCGCCGCCTCGCTCGGCGCGCCGCCTTTGCGCGCCTTCGTGCGGGTGCTGCTGCCGCTCAGCCTGCGCGGCATCGCCTCGGGCAGCCTGCTCGTCTTCATTTCGGCGATCGGCTACTATATCACGCCCGCGCTGATCGGCGGCCCCGGCGACCAGATGATCAGCTCGATCATCGCCTTCTACGCCACGGGCTCTGCCAACTGGGGCATGGCGGGCGCGCTCGGCGTCGTGCTGCTGATCGCCACGCTGGTCCTCTACAGCGTCTATGCGCGGATTTCGTCCGACGAAGCGGGGAGGGCCTGACCATGCCGCTGAAACTATCCCGCGCGGTTTTCGCGTCGCTGACGGTGCTGTTCCTGATCGCGCCGCTGATCGCCATCCTGCCGCTCGCCTTCACCTCGTCGGTGATCCTCACCTATCCGATCCCGTCCTGGTCGACGCGCTGGTTCGTGGAACTGTTCACGGCCGATGTCTGGCGCCGCGCCATCATCAACAGCCTGATCATCGGAACGGGAACGACGCTGCTGGCCACCGTGCTCGGCACCGCCGCCTCGCTCGGGCTGCGCAATCATCTGCTGTTCCTGCGCGGTTCGTTCCGCACCCTGTTCCTGCTGCCGATGGTGGTGCCCGCCGTGGTGCTCGGCGTCGGCTTGCAGGTGCTGCTTGCCCGCTTCGGGCTGACCAACAGCTATGCCGGGGTCATCATCGCCCACACCGTCATCGCCGTGCCCTTCGTCATCGTCAGCGTGACGGGGGCGCTGACCGGCATCGACAAGCGGGTGGAGCTTGCCGCGCAAAGCCTCGGCGCCGCGCCCGCCACCGTCTTCCGGCGGGTGACGCTGCCGCTCGCCATGCCGGGCGTGGCGTCCGGCGCGGTGCTGGCCTTCGCAACCTCGCTGGACGAGGTGGTGCTGACGCTGTTCGTCGCCGGTCCGAACCAGCGCACGCTGGCGCGGCAGATGTTTTCCAGCATCCGCGAGAATATCAGCCCGGCGATTGCCGCCGCCGCCTTCCTGTTCATCGCGGCAACCGTGCTGATCGGCCTTGCAGTCGTCATCTTCCGGACCATGATGGCGAAGCGGCGCTAACGTATTTCCAGCAAACGTGCGCAACGCGGTTTTGCGTCCGGAAATGTGTAAAAACAAAGAGCCAGGGCATTTTCAGCCGAAGTGCGAAAATGCCCTAACGCACCAATGCCTGACTGGGATGGCGCAGCGTCGGGTCGAAGGGATTGAGCCTGGCGGCGATGATCGCCGCCTCGCGGCGCAGAAGCTCCGTCACCGTCTGCAACCGTTTTTCGGTGAGGCGCGAGGCAAGCGTGCCGACGCTGAGCGCCGCCACCGCCTCGCCGCTGCGGGTCACCACCGGCACGCCGACGCCCGCCATGCCATCGATCATGTTGAAATTGAAGGCTGCCGCCCCCTGACGGCGCACCTCCTCGATCATGATGCGCAGATCCACCTCGTCGACTGAGGATTTGTCGAGAATCCGCGGCATGTTGAAGCGGATGATCGCCTCGCGCTCCTCTTCCGGCAGGAAGGACAGGATGGCGAGGCTGCCCTGACCGATGCCGAGCGGCACCTTGCCGCCGATATCGCCGGTGAAGGAGCGGATCGGGAAGGGGCCTTCGACGCGATCGAGGCAGACCGCATCGAAATTGCTGCGCACCAGCAGGAACACCGTATCGTTGAAGGTGGCCGACAGCCGGAGCAGGGAAGGGCGGGCGATGCCGAGAATGCCGTCGCGCTGGCGCGCCTGCGCCGCCATGGCGAAAAATTCCAGCGACAGCGCATAGGTCTTCCGGTCGGGAAGCTGCTCGACCAGATTTTCCGCCATCAGAGTTTTCAGGAGCCGGTGCGCCGAAGGCTGGCTGAGATCGAGCGCGCGGGCGAGATCGATCAGCCGCACGCCGTCCTCGCCCGCTTCCGCCAGACCTTTCAGGATATGGATGGCCTTGACGAGACTCGTATTGACCGGGCCACCCGATTTCGATTTTTCCGTATCGTCTTCCACGAAAAATCTCATAAATTTCGTATCCCGGAATAATTACACAATTTATTCCGCATACGGAAATTATAATTTGTCTTCGGCCAAATTTTCCTGCCAAATGCAATCACAGCGAGAGAAGACCCGCATAAAAAGCTGGGGCATGCGGCACCGGGATCGCCTTCACGGCATCGGTCCACGGGCACGCGCAGACGCGGGCGCACTCGATTTCATATCTTGCGAATAACGCCGGGCAAGTCACGCTCCGGCGCCCTGCAATCCGCCTTCGCGCATCTCGCGAAACGGCGGCGGACACAACGATAGGATGCGTTTGCCCACGGCGACGGTGGCGGACGGCCGAGAGGGAGAGGCAATGAGTTTTCTGACGCTTTCCGGAATTTCCCGTCATTACAGCAGCTTCAAGGCTGTGGACGATTTCAATCTCGCCATCGAGAAGGGCGAGTTCATCTCGCTGCTCGGCCCCTCCGGCTGCGGCAAGACCACGACCTTGCAGATGATCGCCGGTCTGGTGACGCCGACCAGGGGCACGATCACGCTGGACGGGCGCGACATTACCGGCCTTGCTCCCGCCAAACGCGATCTCGGCGTCGTCTTCCAGAGCTACGCATTGTTTCCGCATATGACGGTGGCGCAGAACGTCGCCTTCGGCCTCGAAATGCGCAAGGTCGCCAAGGCGGAGCGCGACAGGCGCGTGCGCGAGGTGCTGGAGCTGGTGCATCTTTCCCCGCTGGCCGAGCGTTACCCGCGTGAAATGTCGGGCGGCCAGCGTCAGCGCGTGGCGATTGCCCGCGCGCTCGTCATCAACCCGCCGGTGCTGCTGCTCGACGAGCCGCTCTCCAACCTCGACGCGCAGTTGCGCGAGGAAATGCAGTTCGAGCTGCGCCGCATCCAGCGCAGCGTCGGCATCACCACCATCATGGTCACGCACGATCAGGCCGAGGCGCTGTCGATCAGCGACCGCATCGTCGTCATGGAAAAGGGCGTCGTCACCCAGGTCGACCAGCCCTACAAGCTCTATGAGCATCCGCGCAATCATTTCATTTCCAACTTCGTCGGCAAGTCGAACTTCCTGAAGGCCCGCGCCGAAGGCGGCGCGATCGCCGTGCACGACACCGCCATCCGCCTGCCCGCCAATGGCGAGGCGGTCTCCGGCGATATCTCCGTCTTCATCCGTCCGGAAAAGCTGAAGCTGGTCGGGGCAGGCGAGGGGCACATCACCGGTGACGTGACGACCCGCTATTTCATGGGCAGCCAGTGGCTGCTCGGCGTCTCCACGCCTGCGGGCCAGCTTTCGGTGGCGCTGCCCAATCTCGGCAACCCGCCGCCCGCCGAGGGAACGCCGGTCGGGCTTCTGTGGGATCACGCGGATTGCCGCATTCTCGGCGCGGGAGCGCAGTGAAGATGAGCGCCGCCGTTTCCTCAGAACCCGCCGCCGCGCCGGAAAAGGCCCCGCGCAATTTCGCGCCGCTGTTCCTCGCCGGTCCCTCGACGCTGCTGTTCTTCGCGCTGGTGCTGGTGCCGCTCGGCCTGACCGTGCTGCTTTCCTTCAACAGCTACAGCTACGACAAGGGCATCGAGGACAGCTACACGCTGTCGAACTATCTTCAGGTGTTTCAGGATTCCTACTATCTGGAAATCTTCTGGCGCACGCTGCGCCTTGCCCTGGTCACCACCGTCATCGCCGTCGCCATCGGCGTGCCGGAAGCCTATATCCTCTCCAACATGCGCAGGCCGTGGCGCTCGATCTTCCTGCTGGTCATCATCGGCCCGCTCCTGGTTTCCGTCGTGGTGCGCACCTTCGGCTGGAGCATGCTGCTCGGCCGCAACGGGCTGGTGAACAGCGCCCTCGACATGATCGGCCTGCCGACGGCGCAGATCCTCTACAGCGAAACCGCCATCGTCATCGGTCTCGTGCATATCATGCTGCCCTTCATGGTCATTCCGGTGTGGACGGTGTTGCAGAAGCTCGATCCCTCGGTAGAGGCGGCGGCGCTGACGCTCGGCGCCTCGCGCTTCACGGCGCTGCGCCGCGTCGTCTTTCCGCAGGCGCTGCTCGGCATCCTCTCCGGCAGCCTGATCGTCTTCGCGCTGTCGGCCAGTTCCTTCGCCATTCCCGGCCTACTCGGCGGGCGGCGTCTGAAGATGGCGGCCACCGTCGTCTACGATGAATTCCTGATCGAGTTGAACTGGCCGCTGGGCGCTGCCATCGCCATCATCGTTCTCGTCGCCAATCTCGTCATCATGGTCGCCTATAACCGCCTTCTCGAAGGCCAGGCCAAAAAGAAGCTGGGGTAAGGTCATGGTCAAGAACGGTCCCGTCGCGCTCCTCTTCCACACGCTCGTCGTCATCTTCATGCTGGCGCCGATGGTGGTGGTCTGTCTCGTTGCCTTCACCCCTGAAAACACGCTGGCTATGCCGTGGAACGGCCTGTCTTTGCGCTGGTTCAAGGCGGTGTTCGCCCATAACGACTTCATGACGTCCTTCTACAACAGCGCCAGGCTCGCCTTCTTCTCGGCGACCTTCTCGACGCTGCTCGCCGTGCCCTCCGGCCTTGCCATCGCGCAGTATAGTTTCCGGGGCCGCGACGCGCTGAACGCGCTGTTCCTGTCGCCGCTGATCATTCCGCATCTGGTGCTGGGCGTCGCCTTCCTGCGGCTGTTCTCGCTGATGGGCTTCACCGGCTCCTTCGCCTGGCTGGTGGCGGCGCATACCATCGTGGTGACGCCCTATGCGCTGCGCCTCATCCTCGCCTCGCTCGGCAGCATGGACCGCAATGCGGAAGCCGCCGCCCGCACGCTCGGCGCATCGGAATGGACGGTGTTTTACCGCATCACCCTGCCGCTCCTGATCCCCGGCCTGTCCGGCGGCTGGCTGCTTGCCTTCATCAACAGCTTCGACGAACTCACCATGTCGATCTTCGTCACCTCGCCCTCGACGGTGACGCTGCCGGTGCGCATGTACATGTATGCCAGCGAATCCATCGACCCGATGATGGCCGCCGTCTCGGCGCTGATGATCCTCGTCGCCACCGTGACCATGGTGATCATCGACCGCCTGTTCGGCCTCGACCGGCTGCTGGTCGGGAAGGGCTGAGCCGATGGCCGCCGCTTCCGCGCAATTCGTGCGGCGCTATCGCCAGAGCGCGCCGCCGCTTGCCTTCACGCTGGACGGGGTGGCGCAGACGGGCCGCCTTGGCGATACGGTGCTGACCGCGATCCTGTCGGTTGGCGGCAGCCTCCGCCACACCGAATTCACCGGCGAGCCGCGCGCGGGCTTCTGCCTGATCGGGGCGTGTCAGGATTGCATGGTGCTGACGCCGGAGGGGCGGCGGCTTCGCGCCTGCACTACGCTGCTGGAAGACGGCATGGCCTTCGTGACCCGCCCGGCGGGCGAGGGGAGGGCGCCATGAGCGCCGCCCTTTCCCCCGTCATCGTGGGAGCAGGACCGGCAGGCATCCGCGCCGCTGAAACGCTGGTCAAGGCTGGCCTGCGCCCCATCGTTCTCGATGAGGGGTTTCGCGCAGGCGGGCAGATCTACCGTCGTCCGCCGGTGGAAGACGGGCGCGGCTATCGCAGCCGCTACGGCTCCGAAGCGAAGAAGGCCGAAGCGCTGCACAGGACTTTCGACGCGCTCGGCGGCTCCATCGATTACCGGCCGCAAACGCTGGTCTGGAACCTGTCGCGCCGCGAGAGCGACTGCCTCGACCTGATGAGCGGCGGCGTCCACAGCGAACTGCCTTTCACCCATCTCATTCTGGCAACCGGCGCGACCGACCGCGTGCTGCCCTTTTCCGGCTGGACGAAGCCCGGCGTCTATACGCTGGGCGCCGCGCAGACGGCGCTGAAGGCGCAGGGCTGCACGGTGGGCGAGCGGGTGGTGTTCATGGGCTCCGGCCCGCTGCTCTATCTCGTCGCCTGGCAATACCGGCAGGCGGGCGCGAAGGTCGCCGCCGTGCTCGACACCGCGCCTGTCAGCGCCAAGCTGCATCTTGCCCATGTGGCGCTGCATGCGCCGCGCATCGTCGCGCTCGGCGCATCCTACGGCCTGAGGCTGATGCTGGCGGGCGTGCCGATCCATTACGGCGTGCGGCCCGAAGCCGTGCTGGGCGAGGGCCATATCGAGGGCCTGCGCTGCCGCCACGGCGGCAAGACCCATGAGATCGCCTGCGATGCGCTGGCCTACGGCTTCGCGCTGCGCCCGGAAACCCAGCTTGCCGATCTTGCCGGATGCGAATTCCGCTTCGAGCAGCGCGACCGCGCATGGCTTCCGGACGCCGACAGGTTCGGGCGCACCAGCAGGCAGGGCGTCTATGTGGCGGGCGATGGCGCGGGGATCGCCGGGGCCGATGCCGCCGAAATTCGCGGCAGGCTCGCCGCCATGGCGCTGCTGCGCGATCTCGGCCGCGATGCCGATGCGGGCGAGGAGGGGCGTCTGCTCGCCCGGCTCGACCGCATCTACCGCCAGCGTCTGCTTCTGGAAAAAGCCTTCCCCTTCCCGCATGACTGGTTCGAGACCACCGATCCCGGCATCACGCTGTGCCGCTGCGAGGAAATTCGCCTCGGCGACGCCGCCGACACCATCCGGTCCGGCAAGGCGGGCGAAATCAACCGGCTGAAGGCGCTGACCCGCGTCGGCATGGGCCGCTGTCAGGGCCGTATGTGCTCGGCCGCCGCCGCCGAACTGCTGGCGACGCTGAAAGGCGCGGCTCCCGATGCGATGGGCAGGCTGCGGGCGCAGGCTCCGGTCAAGCCCATTCCCCTCGGCTTCGGCCGCAAGGCGGAGGCGCAGCCATGATCCGGCGGCTCGAAGCGGATGCGGTCATCATCGGCGGCGGCATCGTCGGCGGTTCGGCGGCGCTGTTCATGCGCCGCGCCGGGCTGTCGGTCATCCTGCTCGACAAGGGTTTTTGCGGCGCGCAGGCCAGCGGCGTCAATTATGGCGGGGTGCGCCGTCAGGGCCGCGCCCCGGAGCAGATTCCGCTATCGCAACGCGCCCATGACTTATGGGGCCGCCTGCCGGAACTGATCGGCATCGACGGCGAATATATGCGCAGCGGCCATCTGAAGCTTGCCCGCAGGCCGGAGCAATTCGCCAGCCTCGAAGCCTATGCCGAGAACGTGCGCCCGCTCGGGCTGGAGCTGGAACTGATCGGCGGCAATGCCGTGAAGGAACGCTTTCCCTGGCTGACCGGCGATGTCGCGGGCGCCTCGCTCTGCGCGGGCGACGGCAGCGCCAATCCCCGCCTCGTCTCGCCCGCCTTCGCGCGGGCGGCGCGGGAGGAGGGGGCGGCGGTGCTGGAGCATACGCCCGTTCACGAGGTGCGGGCGACCGGCGACGGCTTCGCCATCCTCGCGGGCGAGGGGGTCGAGATCCGGGCAAAACGCCTGTTCAATTGCGCGGGCGCATGGTCGGATCGCTTCGCCGCGAATTTCGGCGAGCCGGTGCCGCTGGAACGCATCTATCCCTCCATGGTCGTCACCGAGCCGTTGCCCTACCGCCTGCCGGTCAGCCTTGGCGAAGAGGGCGGCGGCTTTTACGGGCGGCAGGTGACGCGGGGCAATTATATCATGGGCGGCGGACGCGGCAGGCCGCTGGACAACGCCGATCTCTCACGCCCCTCGGTGATGTCGGCCTCGTCGGTCATGAACCGCGCCATCGAGCTTTTCCCGCATCTGGAGCACGCGCAGGTCATCCGCTTCTGGTCCGGCACGGAATCCGAATTGCCCGACGGCAATCCGGTGATCGGCGAAAGCCGCCGCGTGCCCGGCCTCTACCACGCCTTCGGCTTCTGCGGCGCCGGTTTCCAGACCGGCCCCGCCGTCGGCGCCATTCTCTGCGATCTCGCTCTCAGGGGCGAAACGGAAACGCCGATCGGGGCCTTCGCCATCGACCGGTTCGCAACCCCTCATCATTATCAGCAAGGAGGAACAGCATGACAATCCGCAATACCATCGCCGCAACGGCACTGGCGCTCGCCGCCACCACGTCGCTTGCTTCGGCCGAAACCAAGACGCTCTATATCGGCATGAACGGCGGCAATTTCGAGCGCGCCTATACCGAGCATGTCCTGCCGGATTTCGAAAAGGCCAATGACGTCAAGGTCGTCGTCGTTCCCGGCACCTCGGCCGATATTCTCGCCAAGGCAACCGCCCAGAAGGACAATCCGCAGATGCATGTCATGCTGCTGGATGACGGCGTGATGGTGCGCGCCATCAATGCGGGCCTGTGCCAGAAGATTTCCGACGATCCGGTGCTCGCCGACATCCAGCCCGCCGCCCGCCTGAAGGACGACATGGCGATCGGCGTCGACATGGGCATGACCGGCCTTGCCTACAACAAGAAGCTGTTCGACGAAAAAGGCTGGGCCGCGCCGACCTCGTGGATGGATCTGGCCGACGAGAAATATGCCAACGCCGTCGTCTTCCAGTCGGCTTCGGCCTCCACCTTCGGCCTGCACGCCTTCCTGATGTTCAACCGCATCCAGGGCGGCGACGAGAAGAATGTCGAGCCGGGCTTCGAAAAGTTCCCCGACACCATCGGCAAGAACGTTCTCGAATTCATCCCGTCCTCGGCCAAGATCTCGGAAATGGTGCAGACGGGCGAGGCGGCGATCTTCCCGCTGACGCCGACCGGCGTCAACAACCTCAAGGACAAGGGCATTCCGGTCGAATACGCGCAGCCGAAGGAAGGCTCCGTCGTTCTCGCCGTCACCGAATGCGTTCTCGCGGGCAATAGCGAGCCGGAACTGAGCCAGAAGCTCGCCCACTACCTGCTGTCCGCCGAAGCGCAGAGCAAGGCGCTCGACAACGGCAACATCATTCCGTCGAACCAGAAGGCCAAGGCCGGCAACGAGGCGGCGCAGGCCAAGCTCGACGCCTTCCGCACCTATATGGAAACCGCGAACACGGTGGACTGGGACGCGATCAACGAGAAGCGTCAGGAGTGGAACAACCGCTGGAACCGCCAGATCGAGCGGTAAAACTTCCCTGCCGCGCTTCACCGGATGAAACGCGGCAGGATATATCCGGGATAGCGCCGCGCTGGCGAAACAGCGCGGCGCGCCTGCTGCCGGTCAGGGACCGCGATTCAGCGCCTGCCGGTATTTTTCGGCGTCCCAGCCGAGAAGCTCGGCATTTTCAGCATCGGTCAGGTAGCGCAGCTCCGCCTCCGCCGGAATGCGTGAGGTGACTTCGGCAAGGCAATGGGCGAGCGCCAGCGCGCCCGCATTGATATCCTCCAGCACCAGAACGCCGCAGCCGGGAAACAGCAGGATCGGCGGCAGTGGAAGGCCCTTGCCCGCAAATTGCGCTTCGATATCCGCCGCCGTCTCGCCGGGCGCGGCAACCGTCGCGCCCTGTCCGAGAAAGACGACATGATCGGGATAGAGGCTGCCGCCTCCGGCGATCCGGCAGTTTTCGCGGTCGGCCGCGCTGGCATGCAGGCGGTCGTCTTCCGGCAGCCGGTAGCTGCTGCCCTCCGCCAGTTGCCGCAAGGCCTGCTTGTCCGGGGCGGGGGAGGGGCGTACGGGAAAGGCAAGCTTCCGGCACACTTTCGCCAGCAGCGCCGCGGCGGCTTCCACGGTATCGGCGGCGACCACGAGGCCGTGGTTGCCGAGGATCAGCACATCCACATCCGCGCCGCGCCGCGCGGCGATCACCCTCGCCAGCGGCAGGCCGGGGCGGATATAGGGCAGCCACAGATGCGGCAGGCGCCCGAGCTTTTCGGCAACCACCGCCTCGCCATCGGCCAGCGCCGCCGCCGCGATGGTTTCGACGCAATGCACATGCACCACCACCCTGTGCGGCAGCACCGCGTGCACCGTCGTTTCCACCGAGGGGCGAAGGCCGGAAGGATTATGATCGGCGATCACGAAATCCTCGGCCTTCTCGGCGGCGGCATCGCCGCGCTCCACCGCCTCCAGCAAGGGCGCAAGGCGCACCGGCACCATGACATCGCGATCGCGGGCATGCGCCAGCCACAGGCCGGATGCCTTGATCCACAGGATGCCGTCCTCTTTCAGCGAAGTGTTGCCGCCCGCCGCCTGCACCAGCAGCGGATCGGCCCCCAGCCTCGCGGAAAGATCCAGCAAGGCTTCGAATTCCGCGCTTTTCGTTGTCATGGCCTTCTCCGAACCTACGCCTTCAACCCGTAACCCATGAAATCCCGCAGCGCTTCGTCGACCTGCGCATCCGACAGGAGAACCGGGCCGCCGATCAGCAGCGTATGGTAATACTGCTTGGCGATGGTTTCCAGTTCCACCGCCGCCCACATCGCCTTGTCGAGACTGCTGCCCACCGCCAGCATGCCGTGATTGGCCATCAGGCAGGCATTGCGCCCTTCCAGCGCCTTCAGCACATGGCCGGAAAGCTCCTGCGTGCCGTATTTGGCATAATCGCAAACCCGCACATCCGGACCGCCGAAGGCGGCGATCATGTAATGACAGGGCGGGATCGGCCGCCGGGCGATGGCCAGAATGGTGGCGTACATCGAATGGGTGTGCACGGTGGCGTCGACATCCGGCCGTGCCCGCAGGATGTCGAGATGGAAACGCCACTCGACGGAAGGCTTCTTCGGCCCCTCCCATGCCCCGTAATCGCCCTCGATCGGCATGGAGGCGATCATGTCAGGCGTCATCACGTCGTAGGGAATGCCGGATGGCGTGATCAGCATCCGGCCGCCATGGCGCAGGCTGATATTGCCCGATGTGCCCTGATTGAGCCCGATGGAATTCATCCATCGGCATTTCTCGACGATTGCATTGCGCAGGCGCGTTTCCTCGGCCATCCGTCCATCCCCGGTCCCGTGATTTCCCCGGCATTATGCGGCGGCGATGCGCGGTTTGGAAGCGGCCGGACCGGCCGGTTTTGCCCGCCGCCCGAAATCCGGAATGACCGGGCAGGGGCAAAATGCCGAACTTTTATGCATTCGCGCATATTTTGTGCTTTTCGAACCCGCCACCGATATTTTCGGCAAGAACAGCCAGCTTTTTGCAACAAAAAATTTCAAAAAGACTCTCTTTTGAGCATCGCCATCCTTGCGTTGCCGAAATTATGGACACATAAGCCTGCCAAACTTGCATGGCAGTCGGCGGGTGGCATGGCGTCTCGGAGCAATGAGAAAATTGAGCAAAAAACCGGCATTCTCGCCCGGTTCCCGCTATTTTCCCCGATTCTGGCTGGCGCCACCTTCCGCGAGCGCCTGATCGGCTGCCTCGGCGCGCTGCTCGGCATCTGCCTGACCGGCTTCCTGTCCGGCCTGACCTTCGGGGAAACCCCGGCGCTGCCGCTCATCGTCGCGCCGATCGGCGCCTCCGCCGTGCTGCTGTTTGCCGTGCCCGCCAGTCCGCTCGCCCAGCCCTGGTCCATCGTCGGCGGCAATACGATTTCGGCGCTGGTCGGCGTCACCGTCACGGCGCTGGTGCCCGATCCGGTGTTCGCCATCGGCCTTGCGGTTTCGCTGGCGATCCTCGCCATGTCGCTCACCCGCTGCCTGCATCCGCCGGGGGGCGCGGCGGCGCTGACGGCGGTGATCGGCGGGGCGGCGGTGGCGCGAGCCGGTTTCTGGTTTCCTTTCGTGCCGGTCGCCATCAATTCCGTGCTGCTGGTCGTCCTCGGCATCGTCTTTCACCGGCTGGCGGGGCGGCAATATCCGCACCGCCCGGCGCCTGCCGTCAATGCCCACAAGACCGAGGATGCGCCGCCTTCGCTGCGCACCGGCTTCAACAGCCAGGATATCGACGCCGCCATCGCCAATCTCAACGAAACGCTCGACATCGACCGCGCCGACATCGACGCGCTTCTGCGCGAGGTCGAATTGCAGGCGTTGATCCGCCGCAAGGGCGATCTCACCTGCGCCGACATCATGTCGCGCGACGTGGTGACCGCAGGCCCCGAGGCAACGCCGGAGCAGGCGCGCTCCTTCCTGCTCGATCACGATATCCGCACCCTGCCGGTTCTCGACAGCGACGGGCGGCTGGCGGGCACGGTCGGCCTGCGCGAGCTGGCGGGCCACCCCGCGGATGCGCCCATGCCGGTTTCCCCCGCCGCCACGGCGCGTCCCGAAGACAGCGCGATCGGCCTTTTGCCGCGCCTGACCGACGGCATGGCGCATGCCGTCGTCATCATTGACGGCGACCGCAGGGTCGCCGGCATCATTTCCCAGACCGATCTGCTCGCCACGCTGGCGAAAAGCCTGTCCTCCGCCACCGGGCCGGGACTGGTGCAGGGGGGCCAGGGCATCTAGGGCATTTCCAGCAAAAGTGTGAAACGGTTTTGCGTCCGGAAATGCGAGGAAACAAAGAGATGGAGCGTTTTCGCGATCCGCGGGAATGCTCCGGCCCCGAGCACGATATCGAAAGGACGTGACCATGGTAGCGATTGATGAAAAGCTGGAACCGGTTCTGGCACAGGTGCTGCGGCGCAACCCCGCCGAAGCGGAATTTCACCAGGCGGTGCGCGAGGTTCTGGAAAGCCTCGGTCATGTCGTCACCAAACATCCGGCCTATCTGGAAGACGCGCTGATCGAGCGCATCTGCGAGCCGGAGCGCCAGATCATCTTCCGCGTGCCGTGGGTGGACGACAAGGGCGAAGTGCGCATCAACAGGGGTTTCCGCGTGCAGTTCAACTCGGCGCTCGGCCCCTACAAGGGCGGCCTGCGCTTCCACCCCTCCGTCAATCTCGGCATCATCAAGTTCCTCGGCTTCGAGCAGATCTTCAAGAACGCGCTGACGGGCCTGCCGATCGGCGGCGGCAAGGGCGGTTCGGATTTCGACCCCAAGGGCCGCTCGGATGGCGAAATCATGCGCTTCTGCCAGTCGTTCATGACCGAGCTGCACCGGCATCTGGGTGAATATATCGACGTTCCCGCAGGCGATATCGGCGTGGGCGGGCGCGAGATCGGCTGGATGTTCGGCCAGTTCAAGCGCCTCACCAACCGCTTCGAGGCGGGCGTCTTCACCGGCAAGGGGCTGAGCTATGGCGGCTCGCTGGTGCGCAAGGAAGCGACCGGCTATGGCGCGGTCTATTTCACCAAGGCCATGCTCTCCACCAAGGGCACCGATTTCGACGGCAAGCGGGTTACCGTTTCCGGCTCCGGCAATGTCGCCATCTATGCCATCGAGCAAGCGCAGGCCTATGGCGCCAAGGTGATCGCCTGCTCCGACAGCAGCGGCTACATCGTCGACGAAAACGGCATCGATCTCGATCTCGTCAAGGACATCAAGGAAGTCCGCCGCGAGCGCGTTTCGGAATATGTGCGCGGGCGCAGCGGCACGCATTTCATTCCGGCGGAAAAGGGCTCGATCTGGGATGTTCCCTGCGACGTCGCGCTGCCCTGCGCCACGCAGAACGAGCTTTCCGGCAAGCAGGCCGCGACGCTGGTCAAGAACGGCGTGATCGCGGTCGCCGAAGGCGCCAACATGCCCTGCACGCCGGAAGCCGTGCAGAATTTCCAGAAGGCAGGCGTGCTGTTCGGCCCCGGCAAGGCCGCGAACGCAGGCGGCGTCGCCACCTCGGCGCTGGAAATGCAGCAGAACGCCAGCCGCGATAGCTGGACCTTCGACCAGACCCGCGACCGCCTCAGCCAGATCATGCTGAACATCCATGACCGTTGCGCCGAAACCGCGAACGAATATGGCGTGCCCGGCAATTACGTTCTCGGCGCCAATATCGCCGGTTTCGTGCGCGTGGCCGA
>JBDHTA010000069.1:0-19548 GCA_039808465.1 Rhizobiaceae bacterium
GTGTCCTGATCCAGAATGGTCGTCTTGTGAAGGACGTCATCGGTTAGCCCGGCCTTACGCGCATCGGCGGTGCTGAGCACGCCGTTGGTCTGGGCGGACGCGACGAAGCGGGCCTGCCAGTCGGGCGCCAGGATATCGCTGATGAACTGGTAGGAGGCGTCGCGCTGGCCGCGCGGGGTCACCGCCGCATTGTCGATCCAGCCGAGCGTGCCTTCCTTGGGGAAGGAATAGCCGAACCGGTTCTGGCCATCGGCATTGAGCGTGAAGACGGAATTGACCACCATGCAATAGCCGACGAGAGCATCGCCAGCGGCGAAGATGGCGGTCTGGTCGCTCGGGCCGCGGGAGATCGAGCCGACCTGCGGGCGCAATTCCTTGAGCGCTTCGATGACCGCCGCGAACTCGTCTTCGGTGAGATTGTAGGGATCCTTGGCGCCCGCCTTCATGGCGATCATCGGAACCGTCGCATAGCCGTCGTCGAAGAGATTGACCTTGCCTTCGAAGCGCTTGTCCCACAGCGCGTTCCAGGTGTCCATGCCCTCTTCGCCGACGCTGCGGGCGAACATCAGCGGCTGCACGCCCCAGTTATAGGGAATGCCGTAGATCTTGCCGTCGATGGCGTTGCGCTTCTCGAAATTGAAGCCCTTCGAGACATAGGACGCGTTCGGGATTTTCGCCACGTCGAGCGGCGCGATAAAATTGCTGTCGACATGACGCTTGAGATTGCCGGAATCGACGATGATGACATCGGGCTCGATGGAGCCTGCCGCCATCTGGGCATACATTTCATCGGCCGAGCCTGTCAGCACGACGTTGACGTCGATGCCGGTCTTTTCGGTCCATTCCTTGATCCACGGATCGAGATGGTAGGTTTCCCACGAAAATACCGTCAGCTTGTCCGCCGCGCGGGCGGAGCGGATGATATTGGGGGCGGCCAGCGTCGCAAGCGCCGCGCCCGACAGCTTCAGCATCGAGCGCCTCGGCATGATCAGCGTCTGTTTCAAATCCATTTCCGTCTCCTCTGGTTTTGGTTACTGCTCTTCACGAAACTTTCGGCGGCCCGGCCCTATCGCGGACGCGGAAAGAACGGGTCTTTCGGCGAGACCCTGAGGCCGATCGTCTTGATTTCCATGAATTCATCGAGGCCCGCCTGCCCCTTCTCACGCCCGAGGCCGCTGGCCTTGTAACCGCCGAATGGTAGCTGCGGCTTACCTTCCAGGCTGGTGTTGATTTCGATGGTGCCGGTGCGGACGCGCTGGGCGACGTGAAACGCCGTCTGGATATCGCGGGTCCAGACGCTTCCGGCCAGCCCGTAATCCGACTCATTCGCCAGCCGGATCGCATCCTCCACCGTCTCGAAGCGCGTGACGGCCAGAACCGGGCCGAAGACCTCCTCCCGGAAGACCGGCATGCCGGATGTGACGCCATCGAGGATGGTGGGCAGATATGTCTGGGCCGGGGCGCCCGGAAATTCCGCCTGCCCGACGATCTCGCCGCCGCAAACGACCTTTGCCCCTTGCGTTTTCGCGCCTTCCACATGGCTGTGCACGAGCTTGAGATGCGCGGGCGAAATCAGCGGCCCCATATCGGTTTCCCGGTCGCGGAGATTGCCAAGGTTGAGCCTGCGGGCGCGGGCCGCGAGTTTTTCGACAAAGGCATCCGCGACGGTTTCCTCGACCAGCAGCCGCGAACCGGCGCAGCACACCTGCCCCTGATGCAAGAAGATCGAGAACAGCACGCCATCGGCGGCGGCATCCAGATCCGCGTCGGCGAAGACGATCGCGGCGGACTTGCCGCCAAGCTCGAGCGAAACGCGCTTGAAATTCACCTGCTGGCCCTTGAGGATCTCGCGGCCCGTGCGCGTCGAGCCGGTGAAGGACACGAGTTCGATATCCGGGCTTTCGGATATCGCCCGCCCCACGGGGTCGCCATATCCGGTCACCACGTTGAGGACGCCGTCGGGGATTCCCGCGGCCCGGGCGAGCCGCGCCAGCTCCAGCGCCGTGCCGGAGGTGAATTCGGACGGCTTCACGACCACCGAGCAACCGGCCGCCAGCGCCAGCGGCACCTTCTGGGCGAAGATGATCGTCGGAAAATTCCAGGGAACGATCGCGCCCACCATGCCGATCGGCTCCTTGACGACGAAGGCGTTCAGCCCTTCGCCGACATCCATGAAGGCCTGACCGGCAATGGTCTGCGCCATGGCGGCGGCATAGGAAATCAGGTCGACGGCGCCTTCGATATCACCTTTCGCGACGCGGTGAATCTTGCCCGCTTCCTCGATCTCGATGGCGATGAGCCGCTCGGCCGCCTGCTCCACCAGAGCCGCCCACCGGATGAGGGTCTTCGCCCGCTCGGCGCCCGGCCTGCGTGACCACACCCCGCTTTCGAAGGCGATTCTGGCGTTTTCGATGGCCTGGCGGGCCTCCGCTTCCGTTCCCTCGGCGAAGCTGGCAACGACCAGCCCCGTTTCCGGATTCACCCTGTCGATGACAGTGGCGGAACGAACCTCCCTGCCGCCGATCCAATGCCCGTAGGAACGGGGCGCGTCACGGCTAACCTGCGGATTTTGCATCACATCTCTCCGGTAGAATTCGTTTGTTATCGGTAATTATATACTTTATACAATCTGCTTACAAAAGGTCTTGGCGTCAAGCGGTCTGGCGATATCGAAAATCTGCCAGCGCCACGGAAGCCGAAAAATCCCTTGTCATTTGTATAAAATATACGATAATACGAAAAACACCGAAGCGTCAACCGTTACCGTCCGATTGGAGATGACATGAACCGCGGCGAGCCGAGCCCCCCGGAAGAAGAATACGATGTTCTGGTCGTCGGCGCCGGACCGTCCGGCGCCATCGTGTCCCACACGGCCGCCGCCGCCGGGCTCAGGGTCGCCTGTCTCGAGCAGGGCGACTGGACCAGCCCTGCCGATTACCCCGCGAATTTCGACATGTGGGAAGTCGTCGCGCGCGCGCATTGGCAGACCGAGCCGAACCTGCGGAAGAATCCGGCGGATTACCCGCTGGAACTGTCGCAGACCGATCTGTCGCCCTCCATGTACAGCGCCGTCGGCGGCTCCACGATCCATTTCGGGGCGCTGTGGCCACGGCTGACCGCATCGGATTTTCGCGTCCGGACCCTTGACGGCGTCGCCGACGACTGGCCGATCACCTATCACGATCTGGCGCCCTATTATGACCGCGTCGACAATTTCATCGGCGTTTCCGGGCTTGAGGGCGACACGGCCTATCCGGAAGGTCTGGCCCCTCCCCTGCCCCGGCACCCGCTCGGCAAGACGGGCATGAAGACCGCCGAAGCCCTCAACCAGCTCGGCTGGCACTGGTGGCCGGGCGCGAACGCCATTCCCCCGCAAAAGCACGGCGCGCTTGCCGCCTGCGCGCGCTGGGGAACCTGCGTGCAGGGGTGTCCGGAAGGGGCGAAGGCCTCCTTCGACCTTGCCTGGTGGCCCGCCGCCATCGCGGCGGGCGCGAAGCTCGTCACCGGCGCGCGGGTGTACGAGATCACCACCGATGACGGCGGCGCGGTGACCGGGGTGAACTGGATCGGCAAGGATGGCCGCCATCACACCAAGGCAAGATATGTGGTGATGTGCGCGAACGGCATCGGCACGGCCCGCCTGCTGCTGCTGTCGAAATCGCAAAAGCATCCGTCGGGGCTGGCCAATTCCTCGGGGCTGGTGGGCAGGAACCTGATGCTGCATCCCAATTGCTGCGCCATGGGCTATTACGGCGAGGATCTGGAAACCTGGCGCGGCCCGCTCGGCGCGGTGATCAGCTCGATGGAATTTTACGAGACGGACAAATCCCGGGGCTTCGTCAGGGGCTCGAAGATGCATGCCTCGACGGCGCCGGGCATCATCCTCAACGGCATCGATCCGCACCGCTCACTGCCCTTCGATCAGCTCTGGGGCGAGAGCTTCCATCAGGTCATCCGCGACGCATGCAGCACTATCCTGTGGGCCGCCAATATCGAAGATCTGCCGGAGGAAACCAACAGGGTCACCATCGATCCGCACCTGACGGACGAGGACGGCATTCCCGCGCCGAAAATCGAATACCGCTTCAGCGAGAACACGCTGCGCATCCGCGATTTCACGCTGGAGCGCATGGTCGAGGCGCACAAGGCGGCGGGCGCGAAGAAGGTGATCGCGATTGCGGAAATGCCGGGCGAGCCCGGCCATCTGCTCGGCACCGCCCGCATGGGAACCGATCCGAAAACCTCGGTGGTGGACCCCGATGGCCGCGCCCATGACGCGCCCAACCTGCTGATCGCCGATGGCAGCATTTTCGTGACCAGCGGCTCGGCCAATCCGACCAGCACCATCTGCGCGCTGGCCCTGAAAATCGCCGAGAACCTCGTAACCACCGTCAGGAATGAAGGATATGCCGATGTCCGCGCAAGCTGAAAAAACCGCGCCCCTGCGGCTCAGCGTCTCGTCCATGAAACGCCGCCCGAGACGGGCCTTCACCGAGGGGGAAGCCGCTGTTTTGCGGCTGGCCGCCGATACGCTGATTCCGGCGAAGGGCGCTTATCTCAGCGGCAGCTCCGTCACCGGCTTCATCGACCTCGCCACCCGCGCCGCGACGATCCTCGACGCCAGGTTCGAGATGCTGGAGGCGCTTCTCGCCGAGCTTGCGGATATCCCCGCCGCGTCCATGTGGGACTATCTGGAGGAACTCAACCGCGTCAGGTTCGACGAATTCTACACCCTGTCGCTGATTATCTCCGCCGCCTATCTGAACTCGCCGGAGATCAGGAGCGCGCTGAATTACCCGGTCCCCCACCAGAACCCCGCCGGCCTGTTCGAGATCGCCGATGAACTGTCGAGCGGGATTCTCGATCCGGTGATCGAGCGCGGGCCGGTTTTCGTCTCGGCGGATTGAAGCTTTGTAAGGGTGAGGCGCGGCACCAACCGCGCCTCACCGCGTTTACCGGAGAATCGGGGCGTTCGAGGGCGGCAATTGCCGTCCCAGTATCGCATCCGCGATCTTCTCGCCGATCATGATCGTCGGCGCGTTGGTGTTGCCCGTCGTCAGGGCCGGCATCAGCGAGGCGTCGGCGATGCGCAGCTTCGAGACGCCGCGCACCAGACCGTTTTCGTCCGTGACGGCATCCTCGTCCACGCCCATGCGGCAGGTCGCCACCGCATGATAGCCGGTTCCGGCATTCTGCCGGATCCACGCCGCCAGATCCTTGTCCGACGAAATCTCCGAGCTAGGCGTGACTTCGCGTCCGCGCAGCGGATCCCAGGATTTCTGCCGGATGATCTCGCGCGTCTTGCGCACGCCCTCGATCATTTCCTTCAGGTCGGCGTCCTGGGTCAGGAAGCCGATCTCGATCTTCGGCGTGTCCTTGGGGTTCGCCGAACGCAGGGAAACCTTGCCACGGCTTTTCGGCCGCATGACGCTGGTGAAATACTGGAACCCGTCCAGCACCCGCGCCTCGCCGCGATAGAACTCGCCGATCATCGGGAAGAACTCATGCTGGATGTTGGGATAGGCCACGCTGTCATTGCCCCGGAAGAAGGCGCCGACCTCGAAATAATTGCTGGCCCCGAGACCGCCCTTCGTCAGAATCCACTGGGCGCCGACGAAGGGCCGCCCCAGCTTCGACAGCCGCTTGGTCGGGGAGACGGCCTTGGTGGTCGTATACTGGATCGCCACCGCCACATGATCCTGAAGATCCTTGCCGACGCCGCGCAGATGCACGGCCGCCTTGATGCCATGCGCCTTCAGGTCGTCGGCATCGCCGATGCCGGAGAGCATCAGGATCTTCGGCGTATCGAAGGCGCCCGCGCTGAGAACGACCTCCTTGTCCGCATGGGCGGTCTGGAGCCCGCCGTTAGTTTCGAACTGCACGCCCGTCACGGCCGTTCCGTCCAGCACCAGCCTGGTGACCGTCGCGCCGGTGACGACCGTCAGGTTGCGCCGCTTCTCCGCCGGGCGCAGATAGGCGACGGCGGTGCTTTCCCGCGATCCGTTGCGGGTCGTCGCCTGCGCGACGTTGACGCCCTCCTGCCTGCCGCCATTCTGGTCGGGGTTGAGGTTGAGGCCGAAATCCTGCCCGGCGCCGAGGAAGGCCTGATAGAGCGGGTTTTCCGCCTTGCACTGGTGGACATGCAGCGGCCCGCTGCCGCCCCGGTACTCGTTCGGCCCCTTCTCGTAGGTCTCCATCTTCTTGAAATAGGGCAGCACATGCGCGTAGGACCAGCCCGGCAGGCCCTGCGCCGCCCAGCCCTCGTAATCCAGCGGGTTTCCGCGCACGAACACCATGCCGTTGATCGAGGAGGAACCGCCCAGCACCCGGCCCCGGTGCTGGTCGCTCACCTGGCCGTTGAGGCCGGGCTCGGGTTCGGATTTGTAGCCCCAGTTGTATTTGGTGCTTTCCAGCGGCAGGCCAAGCGCCGCCGGCATTCTCATGATGATCGAGCCGTCACGCGGGCCTGCCTCGAGAAGCAGGACGGAACGGCTGCCGTCTTCCGTCAGCCGGTTGGCGACCACGCAGCCCGCGGACCCCGCGCCGACGACGATATAATCATATGTTTTGTTTCTGGCGGACATCGGGCTTACCTGAGCTGCATCCAGATCGTCTTGACCTGGGTATATTGGTCATGCGCGAGCAGGGATTTTTCCCGCCCGCCGAAACCGGACTGCTTGAAGCCGCCGAACGGCACGGCCTGATCGCCCTCGGAGAAGCAGTTGACGGAAACCGTGCCTGCCCGGATCTTGCGGGAAACCTTGTGGGCGATGTGCAGGTCGTTGGTGTAGAGCGACGCCGCCAGCCCGTATTTCGTATCGTTGGCGATCCGCACCGCGTCATCCACATCCTTGAAGGTGATGGTGGAGAGAACCGGCCCGAAGATTTCCTCCTGAGCAATGGTCATGTCGTTGCGGACATTGTCGAAAATGGTCGGCTCGACGAAATAGCCGCCGGTTTCCTGAAGAATCCGGTTGCCGCCCAGCACGGCCGAGGCGCCTTGCCTGCGGCCCGCGTCGATATAGCCGAGCACGCGGTTCATGTGCTTCTCGTCGATCAGCGCGCCCATCTTCGTATCGGCGGCGAAGGGGTCGCCGACCTTCCAGGTCTTGAAATGCGCGATCACGGCTTCGAGAAGCCTGTCCTTCATCGCCTCATGCACGAGCAGGCGCGAGCCCGCGCTGCAATTCTCGCCCTGCGAGAACAGGATGCCCATGGCGATCTGCTCGACCACCGGGCCGAGATCGTCGACATCGTCCATGACGATGACCGGGCTCTTGCCGCCAAGCTCCAGGATCACCCGCTTGAGGTTGGATTCGGCGGCATATTTCAGGAAGTAGCCGCCGACTTCGGTGGAGCCGGTAAAGCTCAGGCAATCCACGTCGTTATGACGGCCGATGGCCTGCCCGGCGGTTTCGCCGAAGCCCGGAACGACGTTGATGACGCCATCGGGAATGCCCGCTTCCGCCGCCAGCCGCGCAAGCCTGAGGGCGGTGAGCGGCGTCTGCTCGGCGGGCTTGATGACGATGGAATTGCCGCCCGCCAGCACCGGGCCGATTTTCATGGCGGTGATCGCCAGCGGGAAGTTCCACGGAATGACCGCGCCGACGACGCCGATCGGCTCGCGCACCACCATCGACACGATGTCGGAGGATGTCGGCGAGATGGTGTCGTAGATCTTGTCGATGGCTTCGGCATGCCATTGCAGCGTCGCGATCGCATCGGGAATATCCGCGTTATAGGCGTCGAGCACCGGCTTGCCGGTGTCGAGCGATTCCAGCACGGCCAGTTCCGCCTGATGCTTTTCGACAAGCGCGGCGAGCCTCAGCAGCGCGGCCTTGCGGTCACGCGGCGCCATTGCGCTCCACGATCCGCTTTCGAAGGCGTTGCGGGCCGCCCGGATCGCCCGGTTGGCGTCTTCCTGATCGCCCTCGGCGATGGCGGCGATCACCTTGCCCGTTGCCGGGTTGACCGTGTCGAAGGTCTTGCCGCTGGCGGCGGGCACGAAGTCGCCATCGATGAACGCCCGGGTTTCAAACTCGATCGATCCGGCGATTGCCCCAAAATCGGGAACGGTGGCAGTCATCTGTATTCCTTTCAGTGAGTCAATTCTTGTTCGACGGTCAGCGGGCCTCGGTGCCCTTCGGCTCCAGGAAATGCCGTGCGATCAGGGTCAGCGCGACGGAGAACACCCCGATGCACACGAAGATCGCGTTGACGGACGGCGTAAACCCGAACCGCATCTGGTTCCAGACCCAGACCGGCAGCGTCGGCTGCGTGCCGGTGAGGAAGAGCGAGACGACGACTTCATCGACCGACAGGGTGAAACCGAGCAGGGCGCCGCCGATGATCGCGCCGCGCACCAGCGGCAGGATGACGTTCCAGATCGTCCTGCCATACGTGCCGCCGAGATCGAGGGACGCTTCGACAAGGGCCGGATCGAGCCGCCGCAGGCGCCCGAGGACCGTCAGCATGACCACGGGCATCACGAAGGTCGCATGCCCCAGCACCACGCGCGGAATGCCGACCGGGATCGAAAGCAGCTGAAACGCCAGCACCAGCGTAATCCCGAGCACGACGCCGGGAATGGCCACCGGCAGCGTCAGCAGGCGTTCCAGCCAGTGCGCGCCCGCGACCTTTCCGTAGGCGAACAGGATCGCAAAGCCGGTTCCGGCCACGATCGAGATCAGCAGCACGCAGAGGCCGACATAGAGCGACCGGTTCAGCGCTGTCAGCAGCGCGCCGTTGTTCAGCACATCCTGATACCATTGCAGGGTGAAGCCCGATACCGGGAAGACCTGCACGGTGGCGGCGTTGAAGGAGAAGATCGTGATGATCATCAGGGGCGCATAGAGGAACAGATAGGGCAGCAGGAACAGGACGAAGCCGCCGGTCCGCATCAGCCGTTCGCGGCTGGTCTTCGCCTGCTTCGGGGCGGGAGCGCCGCCGCCGCCCTCGCCGACCAGAATGCCCGGCACCTGCGTCGCTTTGAACAGGACGAGCAGGATCACGGTCACGGCGGCAAGCAGGATCAGCGCAAGGGCCGCGCCATAGGGCCAGTTTCCGGCGATGCCGAACTGGGAGGCGATGACCATGCCGAGCATGGTGCCGTTCAGCCCCCCCACCATCGACGGCGTGATATAGTCGCCGACCGCCATCAGGAACGCCAGCGCGAGGCCGATCGCCATGCCCGGCTTGGACAGCGGCCAGATCACCGTCGAAAAGGCGCGGAAGCCGTTTGCCCCGCAATCATTGGCGGCTTCGACGAGGCTATGGGGAATCCGCTCGATGGCGGAATAGACCGCGATGAAGATGAACGGGATCGACACGTAGACGAAGGTGAGGAACACCGCGAAGGGATTGTACAGAAAGGCCGAACTCGGTTCCGAGATCAGCCCCGTGGACATCAGGAAGGAGTTGAGCACGCCCTTTTCGCCAAGGATCACCCGCCAGGCGAAAACCCGCATGAGCAGGCTGATCCACAGCGGGATGACGACCAGCAGAACCGCGATGAACTGCCCCCGGCGCAGAACCCGCGCCGCGTAATAGGCCATCGGATAGGCGATCGCCGCCGCGATCACCGTCGAGGCGGCGGCCGTGGCGATCGTGCGGGCCAGAAGATACCAGACGCCGCTGGACTGGTAGGCGCGCGAAAAATTCTCCAGCGTCGGCTGGAACACCACGCTGCCGCCAGCGGCCTTGAGAAAGCTCGTGCCGATCAGAAGCGCGTTGGGAAGGACGACGAGGATCGCCAGCCACACGAAGAGAGGCAGTTGCGGCAGCAGTTTCGAAAAGCGCCGGGCCGGTCTTGCCTTGGCGGATGCTCCCGCGTCGAACGATGTCGCCATATCAGTCATTGAACACCGCGCAGTCATCGGGATTGAACGACACGCAGACATCCTGACCATGGGCCAGCATCGCGTCGCGGCGGGCTGGGGCGAAAGCGATGAATTCCTGATCCTGACACTTCACCTTCACCTCGCAGGTATGCCCGAGGAACAGCACGTCGGAAACCTTGCCCATGAGGCGGACCTGATGGGGGGCGGGCTCGTCCGGCTTCGTCACCGCAAGCGATTCGAAGCGCACCGCGAGATTGACCGGGCCTGTCTGCCTGACGCCGGGCAAGGCGAATTTTTCGCCGCAGACCGTCGCGACCGGGCCGCCAGCCCCCGCGCCCGACACATGCGCCTGCACCAGATTGGACTTGCCGATGAACTGCGCCACGAACCGGCTGTTGGGCTCGTAATAGATCGCGTTCGGCGTATCCAGTTGCTGAATCCTGCCGCCGCTCACCACCGCCACCCTGTTCGACATCGACAGGGCTTCGCCCTGATCGTGGGTGACGTAGACGAAGGTGATGCCGATCTTGCGTTGCAGGTCGACCAGAACATGCTGCATCTGCTGGCGCAGATTGAGATCGAGCGCCGAAAGCGGCTCGTCGAGCAGCAGCACCTTGGGGCGGCCGACGAAAGCGCGCGCCAGGGCGACGCGCTGGCGCTGCCCGCCGCTGACCTGATGGGGAAAGCGGTCGGCCATCTTTTCCATGGCGACCATTTCGAGCGCCTCGTTCACGCGCTTCTGGATGGAGGCCTTGTCCACGCCCGCCATCTTCAGGGGATAGGCGACGTTGGCCCGCAGCGACATGTGCGGAAACAGCGCATAGGACTGAAAGACGGTGTTGATGTCCCGCCGGTAGGGCGGAACATCGGTCACATCCTGATCTCCAACGAATATCTGCCCGCCATCGGCCTGCTCGAAACCGGCGATCAGCCGGAGCGCGGTCGTCTTGCCCGAGCCGCTCGGCCCGAGAATGGAAAAGAACTCGCCGCGGTTGATCGTGAATTCCGGAACATCGAGCGCGGGCGTGGAAGCGCCGGGATAGCGCTTCACGACGTTCTTGAACCGGATGATGGGATCGTTGGAGGAAGTCATGGTCAAACCTTACTTAGAGCGTTCCGGCCTTGAAGTCGTTCCACATCTGAACGCGCCGATCGATGTTCTCGGGGAACATGAACACCGACATCTTCTCCCAGAAGCCGGGCTGGCTCTGGTCGATGACGTTCGTCTTCTTGAGGATATCCTGCGCGACGCCGCCCTTGTTGGCGCCCTCTTCGGTGAGAATGCCGTTGTTGAGGGACGAGGCGATAAACCGCGACTGCCACGGGATCGTCAGGTTGTCGTTGAGGAACTGGTAGACGGCCGGGCGGTTGCCCTTCTCGGAAATGACCGCGTTGTCGATCCAGGTGGGCGTGCCCTGCTTGGGGAAGGAGTAGTTGAACTTGCGGCCCTTCGCCTGAAGATTGAAGACGATCGAAATGTTCTGGCAATAGCCGAGCGAGGCGTCCCCGGCCGCGTAAAGCGCTTCCGCGTCGTTGAAGCCGCGCGCGATGGTGCGGACCTGCGGGCGCAGGGCGATCAGGGCCTGGCGGCAGGCTTCGAATTCGTCGTCCGTCAGGTTGTAGGGATCCTTCGCCCCGGCCTTCAGCGCGATCATCGGGAAGGTGATGTAGGCGTCGTCGAACAGGTTGACCTTGCCCGCGAACTGCTCGTCCCACAGCACGTCCCAGCTATCCGTGCCCGACTTGACGACCTCCTCGTCGAACATCAGCGGCTGCGTGCCCCAGTTGTAGGGAACGCCGTAGAGCGCGCCGTCCACGCTGTTGCGCTCCTCATATTTCAGGCCCGCCGAAATGTTGGCCGCTTCCGGAAGCTGCGACGCGTCGATGGGAACGATGAGGTTCGCCTGCTTGTAGCGCTGGATGGAGCCGGAATCGATGTAGAAGACATCCGCCTGAACCGCGCCCGAGCTTGCCTGCGCGTACATTTCGTCCACGCCGCCGGTTCTGACGACATTCACCTTGACGCCGGTTTTCCCGGTCCATTCCGCGATCCAGTCGTCCTCATGATAGGTTTCCCAGGTGAAGATGGTGATTTCATCCGCCGCATAGGCCGAGCGTATCAGCCCCGGCGCGGCCAGCGCGGCAACGCCGCCCGTGGAAGCCGCAAGAAACTGTCTGCGCCCCAGTTTGAAGTCCGACAAGCCTTTCATTCGTTCACCTCTTTGTTTTTTAAGCGTGATTTTTTGACTGTAACCGCTCGCCCCCGCACATGCGGAAAGCCGTGCCGCATCCGGGTTGATAGACGGAATATTTTATACAATGTACAGGATCGCCGCGCAAGTCAAATCCGACGCGCGCGGCGGCCGCAGAATTCCGGTTGCCTACCCTGGTCCGCCGCCCGTCAGGCGGCGGCCATGGCCGCGATCTTCTCGGCAATCATGATGGTGGGAGCATTGAGATTGCCGCTCGTCACCCTCGGCATGATCGAGGCGTCGACGACGCGCAGCGCCTCGATGCCGTGCACCCGGCCCGCCTGGTCGACGACGGCCTGATCGTCCATGCCCATCTTGCATGTGCCGCAGGGATGGTATTGCGTGCTGGCATTCTGCCGCAGCCACCCGGCCATTTCGGCATCGGTGAGACCGGCGAGCCCCGGATCGGTGGCCTCGCCCCGGATGGCGTCCCATGCCCGCTGCCGGATCATGGTCAGCGTGCCGCGAACCCCGCCGATGAGATCGGACACATCCTCGGGATGCTCGAGATAGTTATGGACGATTTCGGGGTGATCGGCGGGGTTGAGCGACCGCAGCCTGACATGGCCCCGGCTTCGCGGGCGCATCAGCGCCGTCTGGTAGAGGAAGCCGTCGCTGACATTGGTCGAGCCATGCGTGAAATCGCCGATCATCGGGATGAATTCATGCTGGATGTCGCAATAATCCGCGCCCTCATGGCTCTTGTAGAAGGAGCCGACTTCCCAGAAATTCGTCGCGCCCAGCCCCGAGCGCAGGAACAGCCATTGCGCGCCGATCGCCGCCTTCTGGGCGATATTGAAATTGCCGACCGGGGAAACGCCCTTCACCTTTGCGTGGTATCCCACCGGCACGCAGGGGTGATCCTGAAGGTTTTGCCCGACGCCCGGAAGGTGATGCAGGCATTCGCCGCCTGCCGCGGCAAGATCGTCCCTGCCGCCGATGCCCGACAGCATCAGCAGTTTCGGCGATTCATAGGTGCCGCAGGAAATGATGGTCTCGCGTCCCGCATAGACATCGGCCTCGACGCCGTTCCTGAGCAGGCGCACGCCCCTTGCGGTCTTGTTTTCGAGCAGGATGCGGCGCACCTGCGCCCCCGGCATGACATGGAGGTTGCTTCGCCCCCGCGCCATTCCGAGATAGGCCCGGTCGCAGCTTGCCCGGATGCCCCGGTCGATATTGGCCTGATAGACGTGGACGCCCTCCTGATCGGCGCCGTTGTAGTCCGGGTTCAGCGTCAGGCCCGCCTGCTGGTTGGCTTCGAGGAAGGACTGGAAAATCGGCCCCCGGGCCTTGCAGGTGGTGATCCTGACCGGGCCGCCGCCGCCGCGCAAGGCATTGGCGCCCTGGTCGAAATCCTCCAGCTTCTTGAAGAAGGGCAGGCATTTTTCATAGGACCATTCGCTCAGGCCGTCCTGCCCGGCCCAGCCGTCATAATCGCGGCGGTTGCCGCGAACGAAGACCATGCCGTTGATGGAGGAGGAGCCCCCCATCAGCCGCCCCCGGACGTGATGCAGGGAACGCCGGTCCAGATGCGGCTCGGGACCGGTATCGTAGTTCCAGATGATGCGCTCGTCCGAGAGAGGATAGGCCAGCGCCGCCGGCATGCGGATATAGACGGAATTCGTCTTCGGCCCGGCTTCGATGAGAAGCACCGAAACCGACGGGTTTTCCGACAGGCGGGCGGCAAGCACGCATCCCGCCGAGCCCGCGCCTACAATGATATAGTCATATTCCAGTGTCTGCGCCATTGCGGCCCCGCCCCTTCAGAATCCGGTCAGAGCGGCAGATAGCGGCCGACAGACTTGGAATTCTGGATCACCATCGTCTTGAGCACCGTGAATTCCTCGATGGCGTAGCGCCCGTTCTCGCGCCCGTAGCCGCTCTGCCGGATGCCGCCGATCGGGATTTCCGAGGCGACGTCGAGGAAGGTATTGACCCAGACGATGCCCGAGCGCACCGCGCGGCCGACTTCGGTGGCCGTATCCAGGTTCGAGGTCCACACGCTCGATGCCAGACCGTATTCGGTGGCATTGGCCGCGGCAATCGCATCCGCCGTGGTCTTGAAGGGAAGCAGCGCCACGACCGGGCCGAAGATCTCGTCCCGGATCACGGACGACGACGCGGGCAGATCCGCCACCACCGTCGGCTCGATGAAATAGCCGGGCAGGCCGGAGAGGGAATTGCCGCCGAAGAGGATCCTGCCTTCGGAACGGGCCTGCTCGATGAAGCCGGTGACCTTCGCGAAATGGGCGTCGCTGATGATAGCGCCCATGGTCGTCTCGGCGGCGAAGGGATCGCCGACCTTGACGGTGCCGAGCTTCGCGCAGAGCGCAGCGGTAAACGCCTGCAAGACG
Organism: Rhizobiaceae bacterium; assembly: GCA_039808465.1. Classification (GTDB taxonomy): domain Bacteria; phylum Pseudomonadota; class Alphaproteobacteria; order Rhizobiales; family Rhizobiaceae; genus Metarhizobium. The sequence continues at coordinate 14,446 of JBDHTA010000069.1, forward strand.
CCTTCCTGCACATAGACGCGGCTGCCGCTGCAACACTCGGCGCCGGAATTGTAGACGAAGCCCTTGATGGCATTGTCCACCGCCGCATCGAGATTGGCGTCGTCGAAGACGATGAAGGGGTTCTTGCCGCCCAGCTCGACAATGACCTTCTTCATGTTGCCTGCGGCGGCGGCGGCGATCTTCTTGCCGGTCGCGGTCGAGCCCGTGAAGGAGACGACGCGGATATCGGGATGCTCGGCCAGCCGCTGCCCCACCGGATCGCCCGTGCCGGTCACGACGTTGAAGACGCCGTCCGGCAGCCCGGCTTCCTTGAGGATCCGCGCAATTTCCAGCGTGGTCCCCGAGGTCATTTCGCTCGGCTTCACGACAACGGTGCAACCGGCGGCGAGCGCGAAGGGAAGCTTCTGGCTCAGGACGACGAGCGGATAGTTCCACGGCGTGATGAGGGCGACGGGGCCAGCGGGCTCCTTCAGCACCAGCGCGAGCTTGTCGTCGCCGAGGTTGGAATGCAGGTCGCCATGGATGGCGCGGGCCTGCCCGGCGGCATAATCCCAGATATCCCCGGCCCACGGAATTTCCTCGGATGCCTGCGCGAAGGTCTTGCCGGTCTCCTCGCTTTCGATCCGCGCCAGCGCGTCGACATTGTTCTTGAGATAGTCGGAAACGGCGCGAAGCACCTCCGAGCGCCTGGAGGCAGGCAGGCCCGACCAGCGCCCGTCGGCGAAAGCAGCAGCGGCAGCGGCAACGGCGGCGTCCACATCCTCCGCCGTGCCCGCAGGCCAGCTTGCAACGGCAGTCCGGGTCGCGGGGTTCTCCCGCACCATAAACGCGCCGCCGCCCGGAGCCACAGTCCGGCCGTCGATGAAATGGAGGTACTCGCGCATGATGATTGCCCTTTCGCGATGATCGGCTTCAAAACCGGCGGCCCGATCGCTTCCCGTGAACGCGCGGGCGATCCCGCGGGCCGCTTTACCGCCCCACTGTCACCACCTCCCGTCCAGCTACCCTCCCGGCGGAACCGGCAAGCCGGTCACGCGCCAGCCGGGTGTCCTCGGCCGCCTCTTTTGGATTTTGTATATTGCATAAAATATGCTGTCAATGGCACGATGGCGGGAATACGCAGGCCCCGCCGCGGACAGGCATGGACGAGACCGCAGCAATTTCAGTCCTTTCCGGCCTTTGCGGGCGGTTGCGCGAGCATGGGCGCTTATTGTATAAAATCAACAAACGCATGAAGCGGGTTCTTTTCGAACGAGGCAATTTCGCATGACGACCGTTGGCAAGGGGCTCAAGCACAAGACCATGGCCGAGGCAGCCGCCTCGGAACTGCGCGACCGGATTCTTGGCGGCACCTATCCGCCGGGAATGCGCTTGCGCCAGGACGCGCTGGCCGAGGAATTCGGCATGAGCCGCATCCCGATCCGCGAGGCGCTGCTGTGCCTCGAAAGCGAGGGGATTCTCACCATCCTGCCGCATCGCGGCGCCGTGGTGGTCGAACTGTCGATCGAGGAGATCGAGGAGCTTTTCAACCTGAGGCTCATTCTCGAGCCGTTCCTGTTCCTCCGCTCCGCGCCGAAGCTGACGGCGGAGGATTTCGGGAAGCTCGACGAGAATCTGGAAAAATACACCGCATCGATCGACGCCGTGGATGTGGACCGGTGGAACGACCTGAACACGGAGTTCCATATGACGCTCTACAGGCATGCGCGCAGCCCCCGGATCGTGAGCATGGTGCAGAACCTGCTGGCCGAATGCGACCGGCACACCCGCCTCCAGCTCACCAACATCACCCCGGACCGGAACCGCGCCGTCAGGGAGCACACGCTGATCCTGAACCTTTGCCGGGAGCGGAAGTTCGAGGAAGGCGCGCAGTTGATGCGCGAGCATATCGATCATATCCGCCTCGTCCTTCTGGATCTCCTGAAGGACCGGGAGCCCGGCGCCGAGCCGCCCCGGGCAGCGGAATAGCCGCCGCCCAACGCGCCGGAACGCAGTCTTTTCTCTATACAGGCCGGATCTGGCCCCGCTGCCTGCAACGGGGCCAAAGATTTCAATGCGCGCCGACGGTAAAGAGCGGCTTGCCGAGCCTCTGAAGATCCACCTCGATGCCGAGGCCCGCGCCCGTCGGGGCCGATCCATATCCATCGGCGGAGCGCGGTGAATAATTGGCGAGGTGACCGTCGGTCCAATCGTTGAAGAACGGCGTCATTAGCAGCGATTCCGGGCGGGTGGTCGCGGCGATATGGCTGGTTGCCGCAGTGATGATATCGCCGCCCCACATATCCTCGACCGAAACCGCCATGTTGAGATCCTGAAGCAGATCGCGCGCCTTGACGACGTTGGTCAGCCCGCCGAGCTTGCCGAACTTGAGATTGACGGACACCGCGTTGGCTTCATACTTGGCGCGGAAAACCTCGTCGTGATTGACGATCGACTCGTCCAGCACCAGCGGCAGCGACGAGCCGCGATGGGCGAGAATGCAATCGGCCGTCGACCGGCACGGCTGCTCGATGAAGACGGGAAGGCCCGCCATGCCCTGAACCGCGAGCTTGGCGGCGGCAAGCGACCAGCCACCGTTGGAATCGGCGACGATAACGGTATTTGCGTCGCCAGCCTCGACGCTCGCCCGCACGCGCGCGATATCGTCGAAGGGATTGTTACCGACCTTCAACTGGAACCGGTTGATCCCGGCCGCCCGCCGCGAGCGGATGAAGGCGCCCATCTCTTCCGGCGTGGTGAGCGGAACCGCTTCATAGATCGGAAAGCGGTCGTTGATGACGCCGCCGATCAGGCTGGACACGGGCAGGTTCAGGGCCCTGCCCTTGATATCCCAGCAGGCGATATCGATCGGGCTCTTTGCAAATTCCTGCCCCATCAGGGTTGCGTTCATCACGCGGTTGACCCTGGCGATGTTCGTCGGGTCCTGCCCGATCAGCGCTTCCCCCAGATCCTTCAGGGCCGTGCGGATGCCCTCGGGAAATGTCGGCAGGTAGACTTTGCCGAGCGTCGTGATTTCACCCCAGCCGCTGATGCCTTCATCCGTGCGGATGCGAATGACGGTTCCATCCTCGGTTTGCGCCACACGGTCGCCGGACATGATGTAGGTGCCGTGGGCATAGCCCACCGTGTAGGAATAGACGTCGATGCCTATAATTTTCATAGCAGTTATCCTTTGCCAATCTTTGGCTGCGCATATTGTATAAAATATGCTGTCGGATTTCGCAAACCTTTTCGAGCGCATCGACGGGCTCGGGAAGCGTTTGCATAGCAGTTGAACAAATTTTGCACAGCACGCGGGCTAGGAAATGGGGTATCGACGGGCAACAGACAGACAAGGATATAATCCCATGAACCTCCTCCGCCCCGCCAGCAACTGGCTCCGGAACCGCTCCGCCCGCGCCCGCAACAACGCCCTGAGCGACGGCTTCAGGCAGACCCCCGTCGCCCGTTTCGACCTTTTCTCCCTGGCCGTGCGCTCGATGCGTTAAAAAAGCGGGCCGCACCGGGAAATCTCACCGGCGCGTTCGCAAAGGCGGCATTCGTCACCGGCCAGCGCCGCAGCTACATTTTCAGGATATCGGCATTTTTCGAATGCTGACCTTTCAATCACCGCTCTTCCCGAGACCGGACAGTCCGTCGAGCCGGTCAGCGGCCGCGCCAAGGGCCCGGATCGCTTCCATTGTAACCGCCAGACCTTGCATCAGAAGGGCCGTATCGCGGTCCTGCCCGGTCTGGCCGAGTTCAGCGGCGCGATTTTTTAAATCTCCGCCAATGGTGGTCAGGCGTGTAACGAGGTCGTCATCCATGCTGTTCTCCCTGGTCTATACCTGATGGAGAACGCATCGGCCGGTGGAGCGTTCCGTTATTCCGGTCAGGCGCGGTTGCGCTTTCCCTCCTGATGATAGCCATGATGGCTTAAACGGACGTCGATCAGCTTTCCGGTGGCCTTCGCCTCGTACATCGACCTGTCGGCGCAATCGAGCAGGGCGCTGAAATCCATGTCGTGAACGGCGACCGCCACGCCGATGGCGGCGCCCACCTGAACAAGCTCGCCGCCGATGTCGATCAGTTCCGCGATCCGCGTTGCCAGATTGAAGTAGCGCGCTGGCGTCATGGCGCGGCCAGCGGCGAACGAGGAAACGATGGCGAACTCGTCTCCACCCAGCCGGGCGACGAAATCGCCCTCGGAGGCCCAATCGGTTATTCGCCTCGCGACCTCCTTCAGCACGCCGTCTCCGGCCAGATGACCGAACCTGTCGTTCACCTGCTTGAAGCGGTTCAGGTCGAGATAGGCCAATGACACATGCCGCCCGCCTGAAATCGCCGACAGGGATTCGACGAGATGCGCATCGAAGGAAGACCGGTTGTGAAGCCCGGTCATCGCATCGGTCCGGGCGGCATGCAGGATGGCGCTCTCCAGCGCCTTGCGTTCCGAATTATCGATGACGATTTCGATATCCAGGCTTTCGCCTGCGATCCTGCGCCGCTGCGCGGTAATCAGGGTCGGGAAAACCTGCCCGTCCGATCTGCGCATGTCCACTTCCGTAAGATCGTAGAAGCCTTGCGTTTCCAGAAGATGCATGCGCTTCATGCGATCGGGATGATCGATCGAATAGGGAAGATCGATGGAAAGCGGTTTTTCCGCCAGCTCTTCCCACGAGCGCCCCACCAACCGCAGATAGGCGGGATTTACCTTTATATAGCGGGAATTATAGTCGGTCGTTGAGATCGAAAACGGGACGGGTGAAACCTCGAACAGTTCACGCAATGCTGAATTGAGCACGTCTTCGGAAATCATAGGCCCCCTCAGCGCGGCGCGCCGCCGCAAACCTCCTGCCGTAAAGCGCAAATGATACCGGCGCCCGCCTTAAGATTCGCTGAATCCCGGCCGCAGCGTCAGAGGATGCCGAAATGACTGATATTTCAAGAGGTTATGGAGTGAAAATGGTGCCGCTTACGTGACTCGAACACGTGACCCCATCATTACGAATGATGTGCTCTACCGACTGAGCTAAAGCGGCCCAAGGGAGGCGTCGAAGCGCGTTTCCCGTCTGCAAGCGGGCAAATACAGGCAATGGCGGGTGAATGCAAGCCGGTTCGCCA
>JBDHTA010000070.1:0-19444 GCA_039808465.1 Rhizobiaceae bacterium
ACGAAGGTCACCTCGGAGACGATGCCGGTGAAATCCCGGATGAAATCCGTCACCATCATGCGCCCTTCGGAATCGAGCTTGGTGAAGACCCCGCCCCCGTGAATGAGGAGCGACATCTCGTTGGCTTCCGGCGAGAAGGGATCTTCCGCCGCAATCTGGCGCTCGAAGCGATCGAGCACATCCGGGCCGCCGATGCTGATGGCCGGAAACACGAAATCCTGGAAGCAGTAAAGCTCCCTTATATCCCTCTGCGCCATGACGGCGCGAAAGATCGAAGGCACGGAGACCCGTCCCTTGGAATCGATCCTGCTCGTCACATTGGAAAGGAAGCGGTTCATGATTCGATACAGCCGTTTCCCGTGAACGAAGGCGCCGCATCCGCCCCCGCGATACCGCCATACGCCATGCGAAACGACCGGCGCGGAGGGCATCATTTCCCCCGGCCCTGCCTTGCGGACCTGCCCCCGTTTTCACGTCCGGGCGGGTGTCAAATCGCATCTGAATGGCGTGGGTTTGGGATATCATGGGACCATATGGGCGTCAATGGGAAGCGGCCGCAGGCACCCCTGCTGCCTGCATTCGTTTATAAGCCGTTAAGTTTAATGAATCGTTATGAAACCGGGCCCGCGCGCGTCTTCGCGCCCGTTTCGCGACAGGCGCGAACCGAAGACAACCGAAAGAAAAACAAACGCCGCATCAAGCACTTGCCGGAAAAATCGGGCGGCGGGCGGATTTTTTGGAAGAAAGCGTCAGTTGGCCTGTAAGCCGGGTTCTGTATGGCCCCGGCGGTTAAACCGGAACGTGGCAACCATTCCTCTGGGACAGGACTTGCGCCCTGCCTCTCGCGACCCACCCGGATGACTGGCCTGGAAACCGGCTGTGGCGCAAGCGCCCGCGTCATCCCTATTCGGTCTTGCTCCCGGTGGGGTTTACCGTGCCGCCCCTGTTGCCAGGCGCGCGGTGGGCTCTTACCCCACCCTTTCACCCTTACCCCGCCAGCTTTGCCGTCCTTGATGGCGGACGAAAAAGCAGGCGGGGCGGTTTGCTTTCTGTGGCACTTTCCCTGAGGTCGCCCTCGCCGGATGTTATCCGGCACCGTGTTTCCATGGAGCCCGGACTTTCCTCACCCCACCGCCTTTCGGCATTGGTGAGGCGCGGCTGCCCGGCCAACTGACAGGCGCGTGATTAAACCAGCGCGGAATAAAGCGCCATCGAAATATGCGGCGGGATCAAAGAAAACGCGGCCGGAAATCTGCGTCATAGGCGGGATCGATTTCGCCGGTCAGCAGCATCTGCGCGCCCAGCCGCCCGATTTCATCCGAGCTTTTCGCCGCCGCCCCGCATCCGCCCGTCACCACCGCGATGCGCGGCGAGGAGGTGAAGCCGATCGCCGGAAGCCGGGTGGGCGGAAACGAGGTCACGCAGGCCGCCGTCGAAATGGAGCGGATGGCGGCATCCTTCAGCAGCGAGCGGGCGATGCGCAGCAGATGTTCGCGCACCTCAGCCCGTCCCTCGCCCCGGAACCATGCGCGGATATCCGCCTCCGTCTCCAGATGAAGATCGTCGGGATCGCCGCCAATCTTCAGATAATAACGCCCGTCCGGATAGCGGATCGGCGGCAAAAGATAGATGGAATCGCGTGGATCGCAAGGCTTGGTGATCAGCGACGGCATGGCGGCAAGCCGCGCCGCCTCGGCCTCCTCCACCTCCATGAAGACGATGGTGCGGCCATAAACCCGCATTTCGAGCGGTTGCGGCAACAGGGCTTCCGCAATGGAAAATCCGCCCGCCGCCACCAGCACCTTGTCCGCCGTGTAGCGATGCCCTTCCGCCGTGAGAACCTCGACGCCGTCACGCCCCGTAACGGTCCTCACCACCGTTTCCCGGAGGATCCGCACGCCCGCCTTTTCGGCGAGAGCCGATTGCGCGGCCACCAGACGGCGCGGGCTGATATAGCCAGCCCCTGCCGCCTCGAACACGCCTTCGCTGCCGGGTTCGAAAGAGAAGAAGGGAAAACGGGCCGCAAGCCCCGCATCGTCCAGCAGCGCGGTTTCGACGCCGAGCTTTCCGGCCGCATCGAGGACATCGCCGATATAGGCTTCGCCGCCTGCCCGCGACGCCCCCGCCGCAAGGCAGCCCGCCGGCGAATAGAAGGAAATGCCGCTGCGTTCGGCGATCTCGCCATAGCGGGCGATGGAGCGGTTGGCGAGCCGCGCCCATGTCTCGTGGGGATCGATGGTGCGGGTGATGCGGCCCTCGTCGTAATGGCTGGCGCAAACGCCCTCATGCCTGCGCTTGTCCGCCGGTTCGTCCGGGCCGATCACGCCGACGCCATCCGCCTGCAAGGCCAGATGCCGGGCCGCCGCCGCGCCCATCATGCCCCTGCCGATCACCAGATACCTGAAATCCGCCATGCTTCCCTCGCCTCAGACTGCCGCTTCTTCCTCGCGCCGGAAGCGCGGCAGGGCCGACAGCAGCCGGTGCAGCGTGTCGATGGTGGAGACATCGGCGATGCCATCCACCTGGGCGGGGCGAAAATGCCGCTGAAAGGCTTCGACGCAACCCGCCGTTTTCGCGCAATAATCGCCCGATATCCCGATACCGTATCCATAGAGCGACAGCATGGATTGCAGCGCCGCCACCGGCTGGCCGCAATCGCCCTGCTGGAAGAACCGCCCGCCCGAAACCGGCGCCGGTTCCACCCAATGCCCGATGCCCGCCGCAAACAGCCGGTCCCACGGAAACCTCTCGCCGGGATCGACCTTGCGCACCGGCGCCACATCGGAATGGCCGAGAATGCGTTCCGGTGGAATATCCCAGCGCTCTGCGCAATCGCGGACCAGCGCAATCACGGCCTCGATCTGCGCCTCGGTGAAATCAGGCAAGCCGCCGGGATGCCCGGCATTGGCGATCTCGATGCCGATCGAGCGGGAATTGATATCCTCCTCGCCCGCCCAGAGGCTCTTGCCCGCATGCCAGGCCCGGCGCGCTTCCGGCACCAGTTGCAGCACGCGCCCGTCCTCATGCACGAAGTAATGGCTGGAAACCTGGCTCTCTTCCCGGCACAGCCAGTCGAGCGCCCCGTCGGCCGAGGGCATGCCGGTATAATGCAGAATGACGATATCCGGCTTGCAGCCGCCTGCCCTTTCGCCATGGTTCGGGGATGGCCGCACGGTGGCGGCCGCGTAGTCGGGCGGAAACAGGCAGGTCATGCGGCGCGGCGCTCTTTCTCGATGGCCTCGTAGGCGGCGTTCAGCGTCGCCATGCGGTTATGCGCGATGGCGTGGAACTCCTGCGGCACGCCGCGCGCGATCAGCCGGTCGGGGTGATGCTCGGAAACCAGCACCCGGTAGCGCTTGCGGATGGTGGCGAAATCGTCGGAGCGCTGCACGCCCAGCACCACATAGGGGTCGATGCCGTCGCGATGCACATGCCGGGCGGTGATGGTTTCGAAATGGCTCTCGCTGATCCCGAAAATCTCGGCGACGCGCTGGATGAAGGCCATTTCCTTTTCATGGATGGCGCCATCCGACTTGGCGATGTGGAACAGCCCGTCGATCACATCTTCCAGCACCGGGCAATTGGCCGCGCAGGTGGAGCACAGCCCGGCGAGTTTTTCCGCATAGGCTTCGTAACCGGCCACATCCTGCCGGGCCAGATTGTAGAGGCGCGCGACATTGGCCGCCTGGTCCTCGGGATAATCGAAGATTTCCCGGAAGGCGGAGACCTCGGCTTCGGTAACGATGCCGTCGGCCTTGGCCATCTTGGCCGACAACGCGATGATGGCGACCGAAAACGCCACCTTCTTGCGTGTTTCCGGATCGCCTTCGAACAGGGTCCGGACGGCTTCGACGACGGCTGACAAGGCATTGCTGGCGGCGCCAGCGACCGCGCCCAGCAGTTTTTCCCAGAATGACATTGTGATTCCGCGGGTGGATTGAGAGGCGAGTTGACCAAATGTGCCCGTAAATTGCAAGCTGGCCGAACCGCATGGGCGCAAACGCTGCCATGCCATTGCGGCAGCATGATGAAAAGGCGGGATTTTACCGAAACATCCCTTTACAGGCGCGCGCCTGTGTCGCATCCATTCCACAACGTAAAGAATGGCGGCGGCGCGCACGCGCCGGAGGAGGATTCATGGCCGGACAAAAAGTTGCAATGCTGACGGCGGGCGGCCTTGCGCCCTGTCTCTCATCCGCTGTCGGCGGCCTGATCGAGCGCTACAGCGACATCGCCCCGGATGCGGAACTGATCGCCTACCGCTCCGGCTATCAGGGCGTGCTGCTCGGCGACAGCATCGCGATCACCCCGCAGATGCGCGAGAAGGCGCCGCTGCTGCACCGCTATGGCGGTTCGCCGATCGGCAACAGCCGCGTGAAGCTGACCAATGCCGCCGATTGCGCCAAGCGCGGTCTGGTGAAGGAAGGCGACAATCCGCTGAAGGTCGCCGCCGAACGGCTGGCCAATGACGGCGTCACCATCCTGCACACCATCGGCGGCGACGACACCAACACCACCGCCGCCGATCTCGCCGCCTATCTCGGCGAAAACGGCTACAACCTCACCGTCGTCGGCCTGCCGAAGACGGTCGACAACGACGTGGTGCCGATCCGCCAGTCGCTCGGCGCATGGACGGCGGCCGAATATGGCGCGTCCTTCTTCGACAATATCTCCAACGAGCAGAGTGCCGCCCCGCGCACGCTGATCGTGCATGAGGTGATGGGCCGCCATTGCGGCTGGCTGACCGCCGCCACCGCCCGCGCCTATATGCAGCGCATCCGCCACAACGATTATGTCGACGGCCTGATGATGGACCGGACGCTGAAGACGCTTCAGGGCGTCTACCTGCCGGAAATGGCCTTCGATCTGGAAGCCGAAGCCGCCCGCCTCAAGGCGCTGATGGACAGGAACGGCTTCGTCTCCATCTTCGTGTCGGAAGGCGCCTGCCTCGATGTCATCGTGTCCGGGCTGGAAGCGGCGGGCGAAGCCGTCAAGCGCGACGCCTTCGGGCATGTGAAGATCGACACCGTCAATGTCGGCAACTGGTTCTCCAAGCAGTTCGCGGCGCTGATCGGGGCCGAGCGCTCCATGGTGCAGAAGTCGGGCTATTACGCCCGCTCCGCCCCCGCCAACGGCGACGACCTGCGCCTGATCCAGAGCATGACCGATCTTGCCGTCGATTGCGCCCTGAACGGCATTTCCGGCGTCACCGGCCATGACGAGGATCAGGGCGGAAAGCTGCGCTGCATCGAATTCCCGCGCATCAAGGGCGGCAAGCATTTCGATCTCGAAACGCCCTGGTTCGGCGAATTGATGGACGGCATCGGCCAGGACTTCGAAGCCGCCTGAGACACGGCCGTTCACGAAGGGGCGAGTTTCGCCCCTTTTTTCGTTTTTCTCCTTACATTCCGGGGAAGCCGGGGGTAAATTAACCAGAACAGGAAACCGGGAGACTTCAATGCCGATTGAGTTCTTGATGGGCTTTGCCATCGGCGCTGCAATCCTCCAGCTTCTGCCCGGACGGGGCAAGCGGAGCCTGCTTTCCTATGCCCGCAGCGGCAATCCGTCGCGCACCGCCGCAGCCGCGCTTGCCGTCTGCCTCTCCGGCACGCTGGTCATGGCGCTGATGCTCGTCGTTTTCGGCCTTGTCATGGATTGGTCGCCGGTCGCCTCGGCGGTGTTCGGCGGCTTCGGCCTGTCCATCCTGCTGCTCGGCGGCGTCATCGTCTGGCGGCTTCGCGGCCTTGCCGGGCCGATTGCCGACAATGACAATCTTCCCGAAACCAAGCCGTTGAAAACATTTGGAAAAATATTCCTGCAAAACCTTGCCGACCGCCCGCAGGCATTGCTGTTTGCCGCCTTCGCCAGCCAGTTTGCGGCGGCGGGCGATGTGTTTTTTCAACAAACCCTTGTTTTAGCGGAATCTTTTTTTGCAATTGCGATCCTGGCGGCGCTTTTTTACGTGCTGGCTCCGGAATGGCTGCTGCGGCGCCTGCGCATGCTTGAATCGCGGAAAATCAAAGGCCGGGCACGGGGTTGCCTGCGCGTCAGCTCCGGCGCGGTCACCGTCGGCTATCGCCGCCTTGCGGCGTAAGCGGCTTGCCCCAAACTTGCGAAAAAATCACGAATACGTTAATGGGTGCAAAAACCCGTTAACAGTGTCCCCTTCTTTTTGCGTTCGGGGAGCCAGAATTCACGAGAGTGACTCGATGGTAGCGACCGGATATTCCACCCTGAAACGCAATTCGGCATTGGGGATCGTCATGACGGTCGCGCTTGCCGGATGCACCAGCGTCGAATACGCTCCGCAGCATCAGCTTGCCGCGACACAGAAGCCTGCTCCGGCCATCAAGGCCGCGGCAACGGAAACCGGTTATGCCGCCCCCGAAGGCGGCGCGGTCGCCACCGCGCAGGCCCTTCCCGGCGTCGCCCAGACCGGCGCTTCCCAACAGCCGGGCCAGCAGCAGGCCATGGCGACCACCGCCGTCACCAAGTCCGCCCGCGTCGGCCAGCCCGCCCAGACCCTTGCCGCACAGGCTCCCTCTGCCCAGACCGCGCTTGCCGCACAGCCGCAGAGCGGCAGCGAAGCCATGTCGGTGGCCTTTGCCGAAATGCCGCTGACGGATGAAGTCACGGCCATCCAGTCCGTCATTCCCATGAAGCGCCCGGATGCGCCCTACCGTCAGCAGGACGTATCGCCGCAGCTCGCCTATGCCGCCGCGCCCGCTGGCGCCGCCCGCGCCTTTTCCTCGATGAACTCCCTGTCGGAGTTCGACACGCGCCCGGCGCAGGAAATCGAAAGCCGCATGGCCGCGTCTCTGCCGGAGGAATCGCCCAAGTCCAGGGGCGGCCCGGCGGTCGACAACCAGATGCTGAAGACGCTGATCTCCAAATATGCCGCGCTCTATCAGGTGCCGGAATCGCTGGTGCATCGCGTCGTCAAGCGCGAAAGCACCTACAATCCCAAGGCCTATTCCAACGGCAATTACGGCCTGATGCAGATCCGCTACAATACCGCCAAGGGCATGGGCTACAAGGGCCCGGCATCCGGCCTGTTCGATGCGGAAACCAACCTGAAATATGCCGTGAAGTATCTGCGCGGCGCATGGCTGACCGCCGATACCGATCACGACGGCGCGGTTCGCCTCTATGCCAGCGGCTATTACTACACCGCCAAGCGCAAGGGCCTGCTCAATCAGGTCCAGTAAGCGGGGCAGGTTCGGAAGCCGCGATCCGCTTGAGGATCGCCCCGGTTAGCGGCTGCGGCCGGTAACCCAGCCGCCCCGGCGTCAGCCCCATGCGCAGCACGACAAGGCGCGCCGACGGGATAATGGCAATCGCCTGCCCGTCATGCCCCAGCATCCAGACGATATCCTCAGGCAGAACTGTCTGCTCCCCCGCCTCTTTCGGCGCCCGGTGCCATGCCTGCGCCTGTGTGTAGCGCCCGCCTGACACCGTGCTTGGCGTGCGCATTGCCGCCGTGAAGGTCTCTGGCAGCAGGCGCTGGCCGTTCCACACCCCGTCATCGAGCAGGAACTGTGCAAAACGCGCCCAATCCCGCGCCGTGGCGTAGAGATAGGAGCCGCCGACGAAGGTGCCGCTGGCATCGGCTTCCAGCGTGGCGCTGGCCATGCCGAGCGGCGCAAACAGCGCGGTGACCGGATAGCGCCAGGCATCCGGACCGGCCGCATCCATCCACAGCCGCGACAGCAGCAGCGACGTGCCGGAGGAATAGCGGAACTGCGAACCGGGCGCGGCCTCGGCGGGCGCCGTCGCGGCAAACCCGGCCATATCGTTTTCCAGATAGAGCATGCGCGTGACATCGTCGACGCCGCCGTAATCCTCGGTGAACCGCAAGCCGTCCGTCATCGACAGCAGATGCGACAGGCGGATATCCCGCCGCCCATCCCCGGCCCATCCGGGAAACAGATGGTCGCGATCCGCGGGCATCCGCCCCTCGGCGATAGCGCGGCCGACCAGCGCGGCATTGACGGTCTTGGTCATCGACCAGCCGATCAGCGGCACCTGCGGCCCGAAACCCGCGCCATAGCGTTCCGCGATAATGCGGCCATCGCGCACCACGACGAGCGCCCGCACGCCCGGCCCCGCCAACGCGTCATCCTCCAGCAGCGCGGCGACGCCCGCATCCGGCGGCGCAACGCCCTGCCCCTGCGGCCAAGGCTGCGCGGGATCGGACTGCGGCACGGGCAGCCCCTCCGGCAAGGCCACAGCCTCGCCCTGCGGGGTGACGGCGCAGCCATAGCCCGGCCGGTGCACGGCCCGCATCGGCGCAAACAACCCCATGAACCGCGATGTGACCGCCTGCTTCTCCCCTTCGACGGAAACGGTGAGCAGCTTCAGCAACGGATGCCCGGGCGCCTGCACATCCACCGCCAGCACCTCGCCGGGATCGCGCCCGGCCAGAAACACATTGGAACAGACGATCTTCGCCGCATAGCCATTGCCGAGGCGCAAGAGATCGGGCGGCGCGGCAAAGAGCCAGAGCGCGCCGCCCGCAAGCGCCAGCCCGAACGCGCCCGCCACGCCCACGCCGATCCGTTTCAGCTTCGCCATGCCCTCCCCCTCATCCGCCGCCGCCATGCCCGTTTGCATCGATATGCCACGAAATCGTCGCCGCATGGCCGAAACGCCGCTTGCAACTAACCGATTTTTTACGTTGATATGGTGAAAAAGAGGTTCACGCCTCCGGGGAACATCGAATCACGGAAACGACCTGTGGGCGCCTGTCTTCATGCCATGTTCAGCGGGATGCCCATGCGACGGCTGGTTGTTGCCCTTATGCCCCTTGCCTTGATGCTTGCCGGTTGCACGTCGTCCAGTTACGACCTGCTGGAAACGGCGGCAATCCCGCCGAAATTCGAGGACAAGGATCCGCAGGATTTCGGCCCCAAGCATCCGCACAAACACCCGATCCACGGCATCGACGTCTCCAAATGGCAGGGCGATATCGAATGGGAGAAAGTGAAGGCCTCCGGCGTTTCCTTCGCCTTCATCAAGGCCACCGAAGGCAAGGACCGGCTCGACCCGCGGTTCCAGGAATACTGGCAGCGGGCGAGCGCCGTCGGCATTCCGCACGCGCCCTATCATTTCTATTATTTCTGTTCCAGCGCCGACGAGCAGGCCGACTGGTTCATCCGGAGCGTGCCGAAGGCATCCATGAAGCTGCCGCCGGTTCTCGATGTGGAATGGAACGGCGAATCCAAGACCTGCACCACCCGCCCCGATCCGCAGACCGTGCGCAGCGAAATGAAGCGGTTCATGGACAGGCTGGAGGCCTATTACGGCAAGCGGCCGATCATCTACACCTCGGTCGATTTCCATCGCGACAATCTGGTCGGCTACTTCAACGATTATTATTTCTGGGTCCGCTCCGTCGCCGCGCATCCGGAAAAAATCTATTCGGACCGCAGCTGGGCCTTCTGGCAATACACCTCCACCGCCAGCGTGCCGGGCATCAGGGGCAACACCGATATCAACGTCTTCGTCGGCTCGGTGAAAAGCTGGCGCAAATGGCTGAAATCGGTCACGGATTCCTGATAGCGGCCGCGAATTTCGCCGTCCTTCTTGCTTCCGTCACAATGTTCTGGAAAAGCCGCCGAAACCGGAACGATAGAAGGATTCCCCCATGCATAAACGCCTTGCCCGCCGCTTCGCCCTTGCGCTCACGGCAGGAACGCTTCTGGCAACGGCCGCCTCGGCGCAGCAATGCGGCGGCGATCTTTCCGCTTTCCTCGCGGGCGTGAAATCCGAGGCCACCGCCGCCGGACTGTCGGCCGAAGCCGCCAACCGGGCGCTGGCCGGTGCCCGCATCGACGAGAAGGTGCTGTCGCGCGACCGCGCCCAGGGCGTCTTCCGCCAGACCTTCCTCGAATTCTCGCAGCGCACCGTTTCCAAGGCCCGCCTCGATATCGGCGCGAAGAAGATCAGGGAATATGCCAGCGTCTTCAAGCGCGCCGAAGACGAATTCGGCGTTCCCGCCGGTGTGATCGCCGCCTTCTGGGCCATGGAAACCGATTTCGGCGCCGTGCAGGGCGATTTCAACACCCGCAACGCGCTGGTGACGCTGGCCCATGACTGCCGCCGCCCGGAACTCTTCCGCCCGCAACTGATCGCCCTGATCGAGATGGTGCAACGCGGCGACCTCGATCCGCAGACCAACACCGGCGCATGGGCAGGCGAGATCGGCCAGGTGCAGATGCTGCCGAAGGATATCATCGCCTTCGGCGTCGACGGCGATGGCGACGGCCATGAAAGCCTGAAGACCAGCGCCCCGGACGCCATCCTGACGGCGGCGAAATTCATCCAGCATCTCGGCTTCAAGCGCGGCGAGCCGTGGATTCAGGAAGTCACGGTGCCGGAAAACCTCCCTTGGGAAAAATCCGGCCTTGGCGGCAGCATGACCGCCGCCGAATGGTTCGCGCTCGGCGTCCAGCCGCGTGACGGCAACACCACCTTCGGCTCGCTGCCGGTCTCGCTGGTGCTGCCGCAGGGCCGCAAGGGCCCAGCCTTCATCGCCTATCCCAATTTCAACATCTATCTGGAATGGAACCAGTCCTTCATCTACACCACCTCGGCCGCCTATTTCGCAACGCGGCTGACCGGCGCGGAGCCCTATACCAAGGGCAATCCCGAAGCCGGCCTGTCCGTGGATGAAATGAAGGCGCTGCAAACCAGGCTGCAAGCCCATGGCCACGATGTCGGCAAGATCGACGGCATTCTCGGCTCCGGCACCCGCGTCGCCGTTCAGAAAGAGCAGCAGAAGCTTGGAATGCCCGCCGATGGCTGGGCAACGCCCGCCCTGCTGAACGCCCTCTGAGACAATGAACCAGCCCGGCGCGTCGCGGCAATCGCGATGCGCCGGGCTTCCCGCCTTCGAATGCCGCCTCCGGCATCGGGCCCGCCGCCCTATCCGGCAAAACACCTTCCCTTCACCGCCAGAAAAATTCCAACCGCCGCATGTTTTATGCGAGAGTGGATTCGCGCTTGCGCGATGGGAAATGTTTATATAAAGATATCTTTATATCTTGATTGGATATATGATGAGGGATTTGGTGCATTTCGGCCTGGACGATCTGGTGGATATTCTGAAAGCGGTGGCGGAACCGACGCGCCTGCGCCTGCTGGCGCTGCTCGCCGATGGCGACCTCACCGTTTCCGATCTCACCGAAATTCTCGGGCAATCGCAGCCGCGCATCTCGCGCCATCTCAAGCTGCTGGCCGAGGCCGACCTGATCGACCGCTATCAGGAGGGCGCGTGGGCCTATTTCGGCCTGAAGCGCGAAGGCGGCGCCACCGCCATCGCTCGCACCATCCTCGACACCGCGGCGCGTGAGGACAGCACCCTGCAACGCGACAGCGAGCGCCTGATGGCCGTCAAGCGCCAGCGCGCCGAGCGGGCGCAGGCCTATTTCAGCCGCCACGCCTCCGAATGGGACGAGTTGCGCCGCCTGCATGCCAGCGACGACGAGATCGACGCCGAAATCATCCGCCAGATCGGCCCGGCCCATGCCGGGACCCTGCTCGATCTTGGAACCGGCACCGGCCGCATGCTGGAACTGTTGCAGCCGCTCTACGGCCGGGCGCTCGGCATCGATGCCAGCCGCGACATGCTGGCGGTCGCCCGCGCCAATCTCGACCGCGCCGGTATCGCCAAGGCCGCCGTCCGCCATGGCGATATCCTCAACCTTGCCTATGACGGCAATGAATACGATCTGGTGACCATCCATCAGGTCCTGCACTTCCTCGACCGCCCCGAACTGGCGATCACGGAGGCGGCGCGCATGCTGAAACCGGGCGGCCGCCTGCTGATCATCGACCTTGCCCCGCACACGCTCGATCATCTGCGTGAAGAGCATGCCCATGTCCGTCTCGGCTTTTCCCATGCCACCATGGCCGAATGGCTGAAGCGGGCCGGGCTGATCCTCGATAACGCCGTCGACCTGCATTCCGGCGCGGCATCCGGCGAAATGCTCACCGTCACCCTGTGGCTGGCGCATGACGCGCGCGCCCCTGAAAATTCCGGCCAGAGCGGCCGCCCTCTCCAAAGTCCTGTCAGGAGCTGAAATGACCGACACCCTTCTTTCTCCGGCCGAAGCCGCCAGAATTCGCCTGTCGTTCGAATTCTTCCCGCCGAAAACCGGGGAAATGGAGGGCCAGCTCTGGGCCACCGTCGCCGAACTCTCCGCCTGGCAGCCCGAATTCGTGTCCGTGACCTATGGCGCGGGCGGCTCGACGCGGGAGCCGACATGGAAGACGGTGCGGCATCTGCTGCGCGAAACCCGCCTCAACACCGCCTCGCACCTGACCTGCGTCGGCGCCACCCGCGAGGAGGTGGCGCAGGTGGTGGAGGAATTCCGCGCCATCGGCGTGCGTCATTTCGTGGCCCTGCGCGGCGATCCCGCAGGCGGCGTCGGCAGCGCTTACCAGCCGCATCCCGGCGGCTATGCCAATGCGGCGGAACTGACCGCCGGTCTGCGCGAGATCGGCGACTTCGAGATTTCCGTCTCCGCCTATCCCGAGAAACATCCGGAAAGCCGTGATGTCAGCGCCGATATCGACATGCTGAAGCGCAAGGTCGACAATGGCGCCACCCGCGCCCTGACGCAATTCTTCTTCGATAACGACCGGTTCGAACGCTATCTGGAGCGCGTACGCGCCGCAGGCATCCATATTCCCATCGTGCCCGGCATCATGCCGATCCAGAACCTGTCGCAATTGAAGCGTTTCGCGGGCGCCTGCGGCGCCAGTGTGCCCGATGGGCTGGATGCCCGCCTCGGCCATCTGGATGCCGATCCTGCCGCCCGTCTTTCCATCGCCGCCGATGTTGCCGCCGAGCAGATGGCCGATCTTTACCGGCGCGGGATCACCGAGTTTCACCTCTACACGATGAACCGCGCGCCGCTGACGCATGCGGCCCTGCAAAAGCTGGGATTGAAGCCCGCGCTCGCCGCCACGGGCGCGGCCGCCTGACCATCCCGTCAGCCTCAACGGAAAAACGCATGGCGAAACCGCCATGCGTTTTTCTTGCCTTGAGCATTTCCGGGAAAACCCGACCGGTCTTCCATTCGAAAACGCGATAACAAAGAGTGAGAGCCAAGGCTCTATATGTGGTTGGTGCAAATGGTTCTGAAGTATCGAAGACGAATATCTGCCCGTCTTCCCTGCGGCTCCTGACATCGGAGCCCTGACGCGCCCTTCATGGCGCGCTCACCAGTCAGCCGTCAGATGAAAAGCATGGCTGTGATGAATGCAATCGCTGCACCGACCAGAAGGACATTGATAGAATAGGTCAATCCCATTGGCAGCCTCCTTGCTTGGACCGTTAAACCATATGGTCTAAATATGGCCTGTAAAAGCGTTTTCGATGCTGCATCTGCGAAAGAATGGACGCACTCGCCGGAGATTGTCGAGTAAGTCCATGGAATTTCAGACGAAAAAATTCACGAAATATTCGGAAAAATTAACAATCGGTGAGCCGCAAAGCCCCGGCGTTCCCGCCATTTGCGGCGACTCGCAACCTCAGCCCCGCGCCCGCCGGACATAGGGCAGGACGCGCCCGTCGAGAACGATCAGCCCCGCGCCGATCAGCGCCATGCCCGCGATATCCTCCGTCCCCAGCCTTTCCCCGAGAAACAGGGCGCCGAGCAGGATCGCGCCCGGCGGCACCAGCAGGGTGACCAGCGACGTGTTGGTCGCGCCCGCCACGCTCATGATGCGGAAGAAAAGGATATAGGCAAAAGCAGTCGACAGCAGCGCCAGCCCGAGTACCGCCAGAACGACCTCGAAAGACGGCATCGGCAGCAGCCACGGATGATCGGCAAGCAAGGCCACCGGCAAGGTGATCAGGGACGACGCGGTCAGCTGCCCCGCCGCCGTAACGGGAGGCGGAACATCGCGAAAACGCTTGCCGTAGGTCGTGGCAAATCCATAGGACATCGCCGCCAGCACCGGCAGGGCGAGCGCCCAGAAGGGAATATCCGACTTCGCGAAGGCGCCGGGGCCGATCAGGACCACGGTGCCGAGCACGCCGAGCGCGCAGCCGCCAAGCTTCTGCGCCGACAATTTCTCATCCGTCGTCAGGCTGTTGGCGATCAGAACGGTCCAGATCGGCGTGGTGGCGTTCAGGATCGCCGCCAGCCCCGCGCCAATCTGCGTCTGGCCGGTGAACAGCAGCGCATGCGGCACCGCATTGTTCATCAGCCCGAGAACGAGGAATTGCCGCCAGCGCTGCCGCAGGCAGGCATAGAGATCGTGACGCCCGCGCAGATAGAGATGCAACGCCACCGCCGCCAGCGACAGCCGCAGGAAAACGAGCGTGAAAGGCGGAATATGCTGAACCGCGACACGGGCAAAGAAGAAGGAGCCGCCCCAGATCAATCCGAGAAGAAGAAGCAGACCCCAGGTCAGGGCGCTCATGCGAGGCGTGGTCTGAGCGGCCATGACGAAACTCCGCAAATGATGGAGAGGCAAACGCCGCCACGCATGCGCAAGCAACGCTCCCCAACCGGCTGTCTGATTCCGAACCCCTCGGGCCCGAGACTCATGCAGTAGCGCCCGCCCCGCCCGCAGGCCACCCGATTCTTGTCACCGCGACAAACAGAACAGGCAGATCGATAACACCGGTCTTCCAGGCACCGCCCGGCCAGAACGCACCGGCCGGACCTGTCCCGTCTTCTATGAAAACTGCCGCCCGGAGACCGGGCGGCAGGCAGGTATTTCGATCAGCGTGTCAGCCGCTTGTAGGTGACGCGCTTCGGATTGACCGAATCCGCTCCCAGACGGCGGATCTTGTCCTTCTCGTAATCCTCGAAGTTGCCTTCGAACCATTCGACATGGCTATCGCCTTCGAAGGAGAGGATATGCGTCGCCAGACGGTCGAGGAACATGCGGTCGTGGCTGATGATGACGGCGCAACCGGCAAAGTTTTCCAGCGCGTCTTCGAGCGCCGCCAGCGTTTCGGTATCGAGGTCGTTGGTCGGTTCGTCGAGCAGCACCACATTGCCGCCCGCCTTCAGCATCTTGGCGAGGTGAACGCGGTTGCGCTGGCCGCCGGAGAGCGTGCCGACCTTCTGCTGCTGGTCGCCGCCCTTGAAGTTGAACGCGCCGCAATAGGCGCGGGAGTTCATCTCGTGCTTGCCGAGCTTGATGACGTCGTTGCCGCCGGAAATTTCTTCCCAGACGGTCTTGTTGCCGTCAAGCGCATCGCGGCTCTGGTCGACATAACCGAGATCGACCGTTTCACCGACGGTGATCGTGCCGGAATCGGGCTTTTCCTGCCCGGTGATCATGCGAAACAGCGTGGTCTTGCCCGCGCCGTTCGGACCGATGACGCCGACGATGCCGCCGGGCGGCAGCTTGAACGACAGGTTTTCGAACAGAACCCGGTCACCATAGGTCTTGGAAATATTGTCGGCCTCGATCACCACCTGGCCGAGCCGCTCGCCGACCGGAATGATGATCTGCGCATCGCCGGGCCTGCGGTCTTCCGCCGCCTTTACCAGCTCGTCATAGGCGCGGATACGCGCCTTGGACTTGGCCTGACGCGCTTTCGGCGAGGAGGCGATCCACTCCTGCTCTCTGGACAGAGCCTTCTGACGCGCGCCCTCCTCGCGTTCCTCCTGCGCCATGCGCTTGGACTTGGCTTGCAGATAGGCGGAATAATTGCCCTCATAGGGAATGCCGCGGCCACGGTCGAGTTCGAGAATCCAGCCGGTGACGTTGTCGAGGAAGTAGCGGTCGTGGGTGACCATCAGGATGGCGCCCGGATATTCGCGCAGGTGCTTTTCCAACCATGCGATCGTTTCGGCGTCGAGGTGGTTGGTCGGTTCGTCGAGCAGCAGCAGGTCGGGCTGCGCCAGCAGCAGCTTGCACAGCGCCACGCGGCGTTTTTCACCGCCCGACAGGTTTTCGACACCCGCATCCCCCGGCGGGCAGCGCAGCGCGTCCATGGCCATCTCGACCTGGCTTTCCAGATCCCACAGGTTCTGGCTGTCGATGATGTCTTGCAGCTTCGCGCCCTCTTCCGCCGTCTCGTCGGAATAGTTCATCATCAATTCGTTGTAGCGGTCGAGAATCGCCTTCTTGGAGGCGACGCCTTCCATGACGTTTTCCATCACGGTCTTCGACGCGTCGAGCTGCGGCTCCTGCGGCAGATAGCCGAGAGTCGCGCCTTCGGCGAGCCAAGCTTCGCCGGTATATTCCTTGTCGAGCCCGGCCATGATCTTCAGCACGGTCGACTTACCGGCGCCGTTGGGGCCGAGAATGCCGATCTTCGCATCGGGATAGAAGGACAGGTGGATGTTTTCGAGGATCTTCTTGGGGCCGTAGAACTTGTTGAGCCCGGCCATATGATAGATGAATTGACGTGCCATCGGGACAATCACTCCGCACAGGGAAACTGGAATTTGCCGCTATGTAGGCGAAATGCGCCACGCGGGCAATGACCAAACGTCCGCCCCGGCGCCTGCCGCCCCTTTGGCCGCCTATTGGAAGCCCGCCGCGTCCACCTCGCCCTCGGGGCAACCGAACTTCGTCGGCCGCGCAGCCGCCAGCCTTTCGCGCAACGGCGCCGCCGCATCCTGCGCCCCGCCCAGCCCCAGCGTCAATTCGCTGATGATGCGGCGCTTGCCATCCTTGCGGCAGCTCATCTTCACGCGCTCGCCCGCGCCCGGCCCGAAAGCCTCATCGAACGCGGCCTTGATCCGCGCTTCGTCCAGCGTCTTGCCGATACTGGACGCGAACAATGCCCCGACCGCCGAGCCGTTCAACTCCTCCAGCAGCCGCAGCGAAAGCCCGAAATAACCGGCCTGATCCAATCCCGAGCAACTGCCATGCTTGATCCATTCATGCCGGTCGAGCGACGATTGCGCGCCGGGCATGAGTTCGGAAAGCTTCGCGGCAAGCGCCGGTTCCAGTTGCACCGGCGGCAGGCGCGCCCATTCCCGCGCCTTGTCCAGCACCTTCACCGTATCGGCCACCCCGCAATAGCTCTGCCGCACCTTCCACAATCCATGCAGGGAAAACCGGGAGGCGTCGGCGCGCTCGGCCGTTTGCGACGCGCATTCCGGCACGCGCTTCCTGCCCTCGCAGAAGGCGGGCTGCCAGCTTGCCGCCAGAATGAATTCCGTCTTTCCCCTGGCGGACACCTTGTCGCCGTCCGCGGCCCGGACTGGCATGAAACCGTGACAAAGAAGGAAAACGAGCGTGAAGAGCAATCGGAACGGCATGGCAAACCAAGGATTGACAGAGTGAACAAAACAGGATCAAAACAACCACAGCACGCACGGCATTGCAACTGAAATTCACCGGACGCGTGCAAAAAAACAAGGCTTGCCATGCCGGAGAAAACCGCTACTCCTGAGGGCAAGAGGAGAGGATGAGCGATGTTTGCCGAAAGCGGGCAATTGCGGCGGCCGGATGGCGCATGCCTGGCGTGGCGTCATGAACCGGCGCGCGGGGAGCCGGGCGGCATTCTGCTGATCTGTCATGGGATGGCCGAGCATTCCGGCCGTTATGCCGCTTTTGCCGGTCAAATGAGCGCGGGCGGTCTGCATGTCTATGCGCATGATCATCGCGGCCACGGGGAAACCGTGGGGCCGGATGCGCCGCCGGGGCGCTTCGCGTTTCGCGGCGGCGCGGAGATCGTCGTGGACGATGTTCTGGCGATGCGCGGCATGGCCGCCTCCCGGCATCCGCATTTGCCCGTCCTGCTGCTCGGTCATTCCATGGGCGGGCTGGTTGCGATGAATGCCGCGCTGGCCAGGCCCGATGCCTTTGCGGGCGCGGCGGTCTGGAGCGCGAATTTTCGTCCGGGCATCGGCAGAAAAGCGGCGAAATCGATCCTGCGGCTGGAAAAAATGCTGAAAGGCTCGGATGTGCCGAGCGACATGCTGCCCCGCCTGACCTTTCAGGCATGGGCGCAATCGGTTCCCGAAGCGAAGACGCCGTTCGACTGGCTATCGCGAAATGCCGATGCGGTCGCCGCCTATATCGCCGATCCGCGTTGCGGCTTCGATGCCAGCGTGTCGCTCTGGCTCGATAGTCTCAACCTGATCGAAAGCGGGCTGGAGCTAATCGCGGCCACGCGCCTGCGCCGCGATTTTCCGTTCCATCTTGCCGCGGGCGGCGGCGATGCGGCCACACGGCAGGGCCACGATGTCATATGGCTGGCGAATCATTTGAAAAAGCACGGATTCTCGAATATCAGCCGTCATATTCATTCCGGCATGCGCCACGAAATCTGGAACGAAACCGGATCGGAGCGCGCGGTGGCGGAATTCGCGGACTGGTGCGCCCATGTCTGCGAAGCGCGGGAAGGAAGGGCGGCATCATGACAGCGCAGGCAGGCACCGACCGGCAGAGCGCATTGAGCGGCGATGTCATGACGGGCATGCTGCTGATGTTCGCCGCCATGATGATCGCCCCGCTGCTGGACATCTTCTCCAAGCTCGCCACGGCCCATATTCCCTCCACCGGCATCGCGCTGGTGCGCTTCGTGCTGCAATCGCTGTTCATGCTGCCCGCCGTGCTGTGGCGCGGCAGCCTGACGGAAATCTCATGGCGGCAGACGGCGTTTCATGCGGTTCGCGGCGGCATGCTGGCGCTGTCGATGGTCTGTTACGTCACGGCGCTGAAATATATGGCGGTCGCCGATGCCGTCGCCATCTTCTTCGTCGAGCCGATGATGCTGACCATCCTCAGCAGCATCTTTCTCGGCGAGGTTATCGGCTGGCGGCGGTACATGGCCTGCGCCATCGGCTTTGGCGGCGCGATGCTCATCATCCAGCCGAGCTTCGGCGAAATCGGCGCCGTCGCGCTGCTGCCGGTCGTCACGGCCTTCTGCGTGGCGGTCTTCGCGATCATGACGCGCCTGCGCGCCCACCGGGAAGATCCCTGGGCCATGCAGTTGCAAACCGGCATATGGGGCGGCATTTTCTGCACCATCACGCTGTCTGCCATGGGCGATGCCGAACGCATGCATCTTTCCGCCATCGCCGCGAATGCGAACCTGCTGTGGCAGCTTCTCGCCGTCGGCCTTGCCGCCACGCTGACCGGCATCCTTTCCACCTATGCCTACCGGTCCGCGCCCGCCTCGACACTGGCGCCGATGCAATATTTCGAGATCGTTTCGGCGACGATCCTGGCATGGTACGTCTTCGGCGATTTTCCCGATGCGGTGAAATGGCTGGGCATCGCCATCATCATGGGCTCGGGGCTCTACATCCTCTGGCGCGAGCGAAAGACCGCATCCGCGCCCGTATCGAAATCCGGCGAATTCACGCCGCCACCCTGACGAACCTTCTGGAGCTTTCCGCATGACAGCAGTCAACAAACCTCCGCTTTCCGGCATTCGCGTCATAGAACTTGCCCGCGTGCTTGCCGGTCCCTGGGCGGGCCAGATGCTGGCGGATATGGGCGCCGATGT
>JBDHTA010000071.1:0-19355 GCA_039808465.1 Rhizobiaceae bacterium
TATTCCGGGATATCCGGCTCGACCAGCCGCGCCAGGTTCCGCAGGCATTCCTGCCAGCCGAGATAGCAGGCTTCCGGCGGAATGACGTCGGGAACGCCCGCCTGCGTGATCTCGATCTCGGTGCCGACCGAGACCTTTTTCAGCGTCACCGTCACCTCCATCTCGCCCGGCAGGTTGGGGTCGTCGAAACGGTCGGTGTAGCGCAGGCGCTCGCCCGGCACGAGTTCCAGATATTCCCCGCCGAAGGAATGGCTGTTGCCGGTGGTGAAGTTGCGGAAGGACATGCGATGGCTGCCGCCCGCCACCGCATCGAGGCGATGCACGGTGCAGGTGAAACCGTCGGGCGGCAGCCATTTGGCGATGGCGTCGGCCTCCGTGAAGGCGCGGTAGACCTTGTCCGGGCTGGTGGCGAGAACGCGGTGCAGGGTAATGGTGCTGGGCATGGGGCTTTCCTCCTTGCCGCAGACTATAACCCAAAGACGGTGCGGATATGACCCTTTCCCGCTTTTGCCCTGAATTCCGCCGCGAGCTAAAGGGCCAGTTGCGAGGACAGGGATTTGTGGCGGCGCAACTGCGCCACCAGCTCGGGCACGCTCTGGTGGCCTTCGCGGAACATGTTGACCAGCGCCGAGGCGGCCAGCTCCGCCACCAGGCTGTCGAGGGCGACGCCCCTTTCCTTGCACCAGATTTCCAGCGCCTCGCGCAGCTTGGCGAGATCGGCAGGGCCGAAGGATATATGCAGAAAATGTTTGGTACGCATGCTCTTCCATACTCGATGCGCCGAAGCGGCGCTCACTCCACATAGGCGCTGCCCGCCCTGCTTCAAGGGCGGGGAATGCTTTTGTTCGCAGGGGCTTAGAGCAGGGCGGGCATGCTGAACCCAACCGTTACGGCGACGAAGGCCGGGCGAGCGGAAGCGGCACGGAAGCGGGCGGCAGCGGCGCCTCCGGCGCATAGGCCGAAACCGGTTCCGGGCCCGGCTCCATGGCGGCGGCGATGGGCGCGGCGCTCGCCTTGCCCATGGTGGCCACGGCTTCCGAAGGCACGGCGGGCGCGTTCAGCACCAGCGCGCAGGCTTTCGGCAGGTCGGACAGTTTCGTGTAGCGCGGCTTCACCGGCTTGGTGTCGGGCTTCTTGTCCGGCTTGGGCTTGGCCCAGGGCTCGTCGGTGAACCACCAGGCGAGCGACTTGTCGCAGCCGTCGCCCGGGGCAACGGCGGCCTGCGGCTTGCAATTGGCCGCCCCCGGCGGGCAATGGATGCGGATGTGGAAATGATAGTCGTGGCCGTAATAGGGGCGCACCTTGCCGAGCGCGGCGCGGTCGCCCGTCCAGGTGTCGCAGAGCTTCTTCTTGATCGCCGGGTTGACGAAGATGCGCTCCACTTCCGGATAGCTCGCGGCGCGCATGATGATGCGGGCATGCGCAGGCGTCCAGATGTTCGGATCGACGGTGAGGAAGGCCTTCTGCTTGAGCATGGAGCGCGCCGAGATGTTTTCGCGCTCATCCGCCGTCAGCCGCCGCGAGGGCATCGGGTTCAGCCAGATATCGGCGTCGAGGCCGATCTGGTGCGAGGCGTGGCCGGTCTTCATCGGGCCGCCGCGCGGCTGCGAGATGTCGCCGAGCAGCAGGCCCGGCCAGCCGTCATATTTCGCCCCGTCGCGGGACAGGCGCTCGATGACGGCGATCATTTCCGGCTGGCCCCAGCGGCGGTTGCGCGACAGGCGCATGGCCTGCCATGTCGGCCCGTCGGTGGGAATGGCGACGCCCCCCGCCATGCAGCCCTTGGAATAAAAGCCGTAGGAGGCGGAGCCGCCCGCAGTCGGCAGCCGCACGCCGCCGAACAGTTCCTTGGCCGGGGTGGCCTCCTGCGAAAAGGCCTGTTCGGCTGGCGCCGTCATGAAAAGAAGGGCGGCAAGGCTGGCGGAAGCGACCTTGCGAAAACCGTTTGCGAATACCAAAGCTCTGATGTCCCGTCCGTCAGGCCGCGAAGCGGCGAAGTTATTTGTCCCGCAAAATAGCCTGAAACGCGATTCTGGTGAATCCGTGGCATGGCCAAATCATCCGGTAGCCGCTATATATGGACCACGTTAGCTAAATGAGGTCAGGATGCAGTTTACGATCCATTCGGCCAAGACGAACCTCTCGAAGCTGATCGAGGCGGCGCTGGCGGGCGAGGAGGTGGTGATCGCCCGGGGCAAGCGCCCCGTGGTGCGGATCGTGCCCATCGAGCAGAAGTCTTTCACCATCGGCCTGCTGAAGAACGAACTTGCCGGGCCGGGGCCGGATTTCTTCGAACCCATGGAAGAAGACGACCTGTCGCTGTGGGAGGGCGGCCGGTGAGGCATGTGCTGCTGGACACCCATGCCTGGGCGTGGTCCCTGACCGGCGATGCGCGCCTGTCGGCCAGGGCGACGGCGGCCATGCTCCAGGCCGAAACCGTGTTCATCAGCACCATCAGCCTGTTCGAGATCGGCCAGAAGGCGCGTCTCGGCAAATGGCCGGAGATGCAGCCCTTCCTCGACCGGCTTCCGGCGCTGGCGCTGGCGCAGGGCGGGCATTTCGCCGATCTCTCCGCCGAGGCGAGCCTCTTGGCCGCCACCCTCGACTGGCCGCATCGCGACCCCTTCGACCGGCTGATCGGCGCGACCGCCATCACGCGCGGTCTTGCGCTGATTTCGGCCGATACCGCTTTCGACGCGCTGTCCGGCGCGCCGGAATGGCTGGGGCGTGTGTGGTAAACTCAAAGCTCGTTGCCGGCCGGCGACGGGGCTGGTTCGAAGGCTATGAGACGCAGTGTCTGTCATTGCCGCCATGGATCGATGACAACGAGCGTCCGCATAAAAGCCATTTCACCGCAAACTGCCGCTTGCTTCTGTCTTTTGCCGTTTTTGCCGCTATGCTTTCCGCAAAGCAGCAAAAGCGAAGGAGCGGTTCATGCGGGCAGGCTGGAAGGCGGGAATTACGGCGGCGTTCATCTGCGCTCTGGCGCTGCAACCCGTCACCGCATGGGGCGAGGAGCCGCTGGTCTGGCGTCACGGCATTTCCGCCGTCGCCACGCCGAAGATGCCCGAGGGCTTCGATCATTTCGATTACGTCAATACCGATGCGCCGAAGGGTGGCGCGCTGAACCTTTCGGACGCGGGCACCTTCGACAGCTTCAACCCGGTGCTGGCCAAGGGCGAGACCGCCGCGGGCATCGATCTCGTTTTCGACACGCTGCTGAAAAGCTCCGAGGACGAGGTGACCACCTCCTACGGGCTGCTGGCCGAGGCGGTGGCGTGGCCCGCCGATATTGCCTACGCCGTCTTCCGCCTGCGCCCGGAGGCGAAATGGGCCGATGGCGAGCCGGTGACGCCCGAGGACGTGATCTTCAGCTTCGAGATGGCCAAGGAGCATGATCCGCGCATGTTCCTCTATTACAGCCACGTCACCTCTGCGGAAAAGACCGGCGAGCGCGAGGTGACCTTCCGCTTCGACGAGAAGAACAACCGCGAGCTGCCGAGCATTCTCGGCCAGTTCTCCATCGTGCCGAAGCACTGGTGGCAGGGCAAGGACGGCAAGGGCAACCCCCGCGACATTTCCCGCACGACGCTGGAGCCGGTGATGGGCTCCGGCCCCTATCGTATCGCCGCCTCTTCGCCGGGCGCGAACATCCGCTACGAATTGCGCGACGATTACTGGGGCAAGGATCTCAACGTCAATCGCGGCCTGCATAATTTCCGCGCCATCAACTACACCTTCTACGCCGATTTCGATGTGGAGCTGGAAGCCTTCCGCGCCGGAAACGTCGATTTCCGCCGCGAATCCAGCGCTAGCCGCTGGGCGACGGCCTATGATTTCCCCGCGGTGCAGGATGGCCGCGTCAAGCGCGAGGAGGTGGAAAACCCGCTGCGCGCCACGGGCATCATGCAGGCGCTGGTGCCGAACATGCGCCGCGATACCTTCAAGGACGAGCGCGTGCGCCGGGCGCTGAACTTCGCCTTCGATTTCGAGGATCTGAACCGCACGCTCGCCTATAACGCCTTCAAGCGCGTCGACAGCTATTTCTGGGGCACGGAGCTTGCCTCCTCCGGCCTGCCGCAAGGCCGCGAGCTGGAAATCCTCGAAGGCATGAAGGACAAGGTGCCGGCGGAGGTGTTCACCACGCCCTACACCAACCCGGTCGCGGGCGATCCGCAGAAGGCGCGCGACAATCTGCGCCAGGCGGTCGAGCTGCTGAAGCAGGCGGGCTGGGAGATGAAGGGCCGCAGGATGGTGAACGCCAAGACAGGCCAGCCGATGAAGATCGAGATCCTGCTCTCCAGCCCCTCCTTCGAGCGCACCGTGCTGCCGTTTGCGAAAAACCTCCAGAAGATCGGCATCGACGCCTCGCTTCGCACGGTGGACGCCTCGCAATACACCAACCGCGTGCGCAGCTTCGATTACGACATGATCTATCAGGTCTGGGCGCAATCCATGGACCCCGGCAACGAGCAGGCCGATTACTGGGGCTCGGATGCCGCCAGCCGCCCGGGTTCGCGCAATTATGCGGGGATCGCCGATCCCGCCATCGACGCGCTGATCCGCATGGTCATCTTCGCGCCCAACCGCGACGAGCAGGTCGCCGCCATCAAGGCGATGGACCGGGTGCTGCTTGCCCATCACTATGTCGTGCCGCTGTTCTATTCGGCCAATGTGCGCATCGCCTATTGGGACCGCATCGCCCATGGCCGCTTTCCCGAATACGGCCTCGGCTTTCCCTCGGCCTGGTGGGCGAAGTAACCCTTGCGTTCCATTCCCCGGTGATTACCAAATGGCGGCAATGATTCGCAGTAAAGGAAGCCACGGCTTGACCCTGACCGGAGCGCCGCGCTGATGGGCGCCTATATCCTTCGACGCCTGCTGCTGATGATCCCGACCATCGTCGGCATCATGGCCATTTCCTTCGCCGTCATCCAGTTCGCGCCCGGCGGGCCGGTGGAGCGGGTGATCGCCGATCTCTCGGGCCAGGGCGACAGCGCCGCCGACCGCATTTCCGGCGGCGGCGATCTCGTCAGCCAGCAGGGGGCCGATTCCGGCGGCAGCTATCGCGGCGCGCAGGGGCTGGATCCCGAGCTGGTCGCCAAGCTGGAAAAGCAGTTCGGCTTCGACAAGCCGCCGCTCACCCGCTTCCTCGACATGATGTGGAACTATATCCGCTTCGATTTCGGCGAAAGCTTCTTCCGCAACACCGCCGTCATCGACCTGATCGCCGAAAAGCTGCCGGTGTCGATTTCGCTCGGCGTCTGGATCCTGTTGTTTTCCTACATCATTTCCATTCCGCTGGGGATCAAGAAGGCCGTCACCGACGGCTCGCCCTTCGATGTCTGGACGTCGGGCGTTATCGTCATCGGCTATGCGGTGCCGAGCTTCCTGTTCGGCATCCTGCTGATCGTGCTGTTCGCGGGCGGCTCCTTCTTCGACTGGTTCCCGCTGCGCGGCCTCGTTTCCGATAATTTCGACCAGTTGAACTGGTGGCAGAAGATCCTCGATTATTTCTGGCACCTGACGCTGCCGCTGATCTCGCTGTCGCTCGCCGCCTTCGCCACCACGACGCTTTTGACGAAAAACTCCTTCATCGACGAGATCAAGAAACAGTATGTCACCACCGCCCGCGCCAAGGGCCTGAACGAGCGCGAAGTGCTGTACGGCCACGTCTTCCGCAATGCCATGCTGATCGTCATCGCCGGGTTTCCGGGCGCCTTCATCTCGGCCTTCTTCACCGGCTCGCTGCTGATCGAAAACATCTTCTCGCTGGATGGGCTGGGGCGGCTCGGCTACCTCTCCATCGTCAACCGCGATTACCCCATCGTGTTCGCCACGCTCTACATCTTCTCGCTGATGGGCCTCGTCGTCGGGCTGGTCTCGGATCTGATCTACACATGGATCGATCCGCGCATCGATTTCGACCGGAGGGATGTATGACCGATCTCCCCGTGACCGTCGAAAAGCCGCCGCGCAAGGGGCTGCTGTCGCCCACCAACCTGCGCCGCTGGGAAAATTTTAAAGCCAACCGGCGCGGCTACTGGTCGTTCTGGCTGTTCATGATCCTCTTCGTGTTGAGCCTCGGCGCGGAATTCATCGCCAACGACCGGCCGCTGATCGCCTCCTACAAGGGCGAGATCCTGTTTCCCGTCGTCATCGATTACCCCGAGGAAAAATTCGGCGGCTTCCTCGCCGAAACCGATTACCGCTCCGATTTCATTCAGGACGAGATCAAGGCGAATGGCTGGCTGGTCTGGCCGCCGATCCGCTATTCCTACGACACCGCCAATTCCAACATCCCGCATTCGGCCCCGACAAAACCCTTCTGGCTGATGGACAAGGCGGAGCGCTGCTCCGGCTATCCCCAGGGGGCTGACGATCCGCAATGCGTGCTCGGCAATCTCAACTGGCTCGGCACCGACGATCAGGCCCGCGATGTCACGGCCCGCATGATCTACGGCTTCCGCATTTCCGTGCTGTTCGGCTTGGCGCTGACCATCGCATCCGCTATCGTCGGCGTGACGGCGGGGGCGATCCAGGGCTATTTCGGCGGCTGGACCGATCTTCTGATGCAGCGTTTCATCGAGATCTGGTCGTCCATGCCGGTGCTGTATATCCTGCTGATCATCGCCGCCGTGCTGCCGCCCGGCTTCTTCGTGCTGCTCGGCGTCATGCTGCTGTTTTCATGGGTCAGCTTCGTCGGCGTGGTGCGCGCCGAATTCCTGCGCGCCCGCAATTTCGAATATGTGCGCGCCGCCCGGGCGCTTGGCGTCGGCAACTGGACGATCATGTTCCGCCACCTGCTGCCCAACGCCATGGTGGCGACGCTGACCTTCCTGCCCTTCATCCTCTCCGGCTCGATCACCACGCTGACCTCGCTGGATTTCCTCGGTTTCGGCATGCCGCCGGGCTCGGCCTCGCTTGGCGAAATGATCGCGCAGGGCAAGAAGAACCTGCAAGCGCCATGGCTGGGGCTCACCGCCTTCTTCACCATGTCGATCATGCTGTCGCTCTTGATCTTCGTCGGCGAAGCGGTGCGCGATGCCTTCGATCCGCGAAAGACCTTCCGATGAACGAACCGCTTCTGAGCGTCCGCGACCTCTCGGTCGTCTTCCATCAGGGCGGCAAGACCACCCGCGCCGTCGAAAACGTCTCCTTCGAGATCGCCCGCGGCGAGGTGGTGGCGCTGGTCGGCGAATCCGGCTCGGGCAAATCCGTCTCGGCCAATTCCATCCTGAAGCTGCTGCCGCATCCGGCCACCAGCTATCCCTCGGGCGAAATCCTGTTCAAAGGACAGGATCTGCTGAAAGCGGATGAGGCGTCGCTGCGCGCCGTGCGCGGCAACGATATCACCATGATCTTTCAGGAGCCGATGACCTCGCTCAACCCGCTGCACACGGTGGAAAAGCAGATCGCCGAAATCCTCTCCCTGCACCAGAAGATCGAGGGGCAGGCGGCGCGGTCCCGCGTGCTGGAACTCTTGAATCAGGTCGGCATCCGCGAGCCGGAAAAACGGCTGAAAGCCTATCCGCACGAGCTTTCCGGCGGCCAGCGCCAGCGCGTGATGATCGCCATGGCGCTCGCCAATCGCCCGGAACTGCTGATCGCCGACGAGCCGACCACGGCGCTCGACGTTACCGTGCAGGCGCAGATCCTCGAACTGCTGCGCGGTCTCAAGAACGATCACGGCATGTCGATGCTGTTCATCACCCATGACCTCGGCATCGTGCGCAAATTCGCCGACCGCGTCTGCGTGATGACCAGGGGGCGCATTGTCGAGACCGGCCCGGTGGAGCAGGTCTTCACCAGCCCGCAGCACGAATACACCCGCCATCTGCTCAGCGCCGAGCCGAAGGGCGAGCCGCCGCCCGCCGACGACACGAGGCCGGTGGTGATGGAAGGCAGGGACGTGCGCGTCTGGTTCCCGATCAAGGCCGGGTTCATGCGCAAGGTGGTCGATCACGTCAAGGCGGTCGACGGCATCGACGTGACGCTGCGCGCCGGGCAGACGCTCGGCGTCGTCGGCGAATCCGGCTCCGGCAAGACGACGCTGGGGCTGGCGTTGACGCGGCTGATCGGCTCCAAGGGCCGCATCGCCTTCGTGGGGCAGGATATCGACAAATATTCCTTCAGCGAGATGCGGCCGCTGCGCCGCCAGATGCAGATCGTGTTTCAGGATCCCTTCGGCTCGCTGTCGCCGCGCATGTCGGTGGCCGATATCATCGCCGAGGGGCTGCGCGTGCACGAGCCGCAGCTTTCCTTCGAGGAGCGCGACCGCCGGGTCTGCTGGGGGCTGGAGGAAGTCGGCTTGGACATCACGACCCGCTGGCGCTACCCGCACGAGTTTTCCGGCGGCCAGCGCCAGCGCATCGCGATCGCCCGCGCCATGGTGCTGAAGCCCCGCTTCGTGATGCTGGACGAGCCGACCTCGGCGCTGGACATGAGCGTGCAGGCGCAGGTGGTCGACCTGCTGCGCGATCTGCAAGCCAAGCACGATCTCGCCTATCTCTTCATCAGCCACGACCTGCGCGTCGTGAAGGCGCTGTCGAACCATGTCGTCGTCATGCGCAACGGCAAGGTGGTGGAGCAGGGACCGGCGGAGGCGCTGTTTGCCGCCCCGCAGCAGGATTACACCCGCGCCCTGATGGCGGCGGCCTTCAACCTCGAAACCGTTCCCGCCGGAACGATCAAACAATGACCGGAGGCATCATGTCCGCGAAAAGCCCTGTCCTCATCGACCTGAAATTCGACCCGCAAGCCGTGGCAAAGGCCATGGAGGGCGCGTTTGCCGATCGCGGGGCGCTGAACTTCGCCGATCCGGCGGTGCGCGCGCGTGATCTCTCCGGCGTTTCCTATGCGGTGCTGTGGAACCCCGATCCCGATCTCTTCCGGCTGGCGCCCGATCTCAAGGCGCTGTTTTACGGCGGCGCCGGTGTCGACCGCCTGCTCTCCATCCCCGCGCTGCCGGATATCCCGATCGTCCGCTTCGTGGACCACACGCTGACGACGCGCATGAGCGAATGGGTGGTGCTGCAATGCCTGTGGCATCTGCGCCAGGGCGACAGGTACGCCCGCGCCCAGCAGGCGCATCGCTGGGAGGAACTCGACCAGCCGCAGGCAAGCGACCTCACCGTCGGCGTCATGGGCCTCGGCGTGCTGGGGCAGGATGCCGTGCGCAAGCTCAAGGTGATGGGCTTCGACGTCATCGGCTGGTCGCGCACCGCAAAGACCATCGAGGGCGTCGAGACCTTCGACGCCGCCGGGCTGGATAGCTTCCTGTCGCGCACC
Organism: Rhizobiaceae bacterium; assembly: GCA_039808465.1. Classification (GTDB taxonomy): domain Bacteria; phylum Pseudomonadota; class Alphaproteobacteria; order Rhizobiales; family Rhizobiaceae; genus Metarhizobium. Next base: position 9,292 of record JBDHTA010000071.1, read on the forward strand.
GATATCCTCGTCGGCCTGCTGCCGCTGACGCCGGAAACCACCGGCATCTACGATGCCGCGCTGTTTTCGAAACTGAGGCAAGGCGGCGCGCTCGGCAGGCCGGTGTTCGTCAATGCCGGGCGCGGCCGCAGCCAGAACGAGGCCGATCTCGCCCGCGCGCTGCAAGAGGGCGTGCTGGGCGGCGCCTCGCTCGACGTGTTCGAGCAGGAGCCGCTGGATGCGGCAAGCCCGTTCTGGGATATGGAAAACGTCATCGTCACCCCGCATGCGGCGGCGTCTTCCGATACGCGGGCGCTGTTCAAGGGCGTCGAAGCCCAGATCGCCCGTTTCGAGCGTGGCGAGGGGCTGGAAAATCTGGTGGACCGCAAGCGCGGCTATTGAGTGAGGCGGCGCGGGCGGCGCGTTTCAATCGATTCGACTGGACAGCGCCGCCTTATTTCCCGATAACGTCCGCCAGGGATCGCGCGAGGCAAGAGGAACAAGCGCCATGACCAAGACCGACATTGCCAAGCGCGTCTTCAACCACGCCTGGAAGCTCGATCCGATCATCCGCAGCCTGATCGATACGGATTTCTACAAGCTGCTGATGCTCCAGATGATCTGGAAGCTCTACCCGGATGTGCACGCCACCTTCTCGCTGATCAACCGCACCAAGAGCGTGAAGCTCGCCGAGGAGATCGACGAGGGCGAATTGCGCGAGCAGCTCGACCACGCCCGCACGCTGCGCCTCTCCAAGAAGGAGATGATCTGGCTGGCGGGTAATACCTTCTATGGCCGTTCTCAGATCTTCGAGCCGGAATTCCTCGCCTGGCTCGCCGATTTCCAGTTGCCGGAATACGAGCTTGCCAAGGAAGACGGCCAGTATGTGCTGCATTTCCATGGCCGCTGGGTGGAAACCACCATGTGGGAAATCCCGGTTCTGGCGATCATCAACGAGCTGCGCTCGCGCGCGGCCATGCGCCGTCTCGGCTATTTCACGCTGGATGTGCTCTATGCCCGCGCCAAGGCGAAGATGTGGTCGAAGGTGGAGCGGCTGCGGGAGCTGCCGCACCTGCGCATTTCCGATTTCGGCACGCGCCGCCGCCACAGCTTCCTCTGGCAGCGCTGGTGCGTGGAAGCGCTGAAGGAAGGCATCGGCGAGCGCTTCACCGGCACCAGCAACGTGCTGCTCGCCATGGATTCCGACCTCGAAGCCGTCGGCACCAACGCGCATGAGCTGCCGATGGTGGCCGCCGCGCTCGCCAACAGCGATCAGGAACTGGCGGAAGCCCCCTACAAGGTGCTGCGCGACTGGAACACGCTGTATGGCGGCAACCTGCTGATCGTGCTGCCGGATGCCTTCGGCACCGCCGCCTTCCTGCGCAGCGCCCCCGACTGGGTGGCCGACTGGACCGGCTTCCGCCCCGACAGCGCGCCGCCCATCGAGGGCGGCGAGAAGATCATCGCCTGGTGGAAGAAGATGGGCCGCGACCCCCGCGAGAAGATGCTGATCTTCTCCGACGGCCTCGACGTCGACGCCATCGTGGAGACCTACCGGCATTTCGAGGGCCGGGTGCGGATGAGCTTCGGCTGGGGCACCAACCTCACCAACGACTTCGCCGGTTGCGCCCCCCAGACCATCGACAGCCTCAAGCCGATCTCGCTGGTCTGCAAGGTGGTGGACGCCAATGGCCGCCCGGCGGTAAAACTTTCCGACAACCCGCAAAAGGCAACCGGCGATCCGGCCGAGGTGGAGCGCTACCTGCGCTTCTTCGGACAGGAAGACCGCGTCGATCACGCGGTGTTCGTGTAGCGGCTTTGGGGTGCTGCATGATGCGGTTCTGCCCCTCATCCGGCCTGCCGGCCACCTTCTCCCCGTAAACGGGGCGAAGGGAATATGCCGGGCCGGTTTCCTCAATCACAAGCGCTTCGTGGGGCAGGTCCCCTCTCCCCGTAAAACGGGGAGAGGGTTAGGGTGAGGGGCAATTGCCCCCGCTCACTTCCCCACCACGCCGCGCATGCCGCCGCCGATCAGCAGCGCGCTGTCCATCAGCGCCAGCACCGGGTTCAGCCCGCCCGAAACCGCGAGGTAGCGCGGCTGCCAGTCCGGGTGGAACTTGGCCTTGAAGGCGCGCAGGCCCTTGAAATTGTAGAAGCGCTCGCCATGCTCGAACATCGCCCCGCCGATGCGGTCCCAGACCGGCGAGGCGGAGCGCCGCGACATGCCCGATAGCGGCGCCATGCCGAGATTGAAGCTGCCAAACCCCTGATCGCGCAGATGCTCGATGATACGCAGGAACAGGAAATCCATCGACCCCTTCGGCGCATCCGGCGAAAAGCGCATCAGGTCGATGGAGCCTTCCGCCCGCGTGTCCGTTACCAGCAGGTTGGCGAAGGCGACGATGCGGCCTTCCCGCCGCAGCACCGCCACCGGCTGCGACAGCACGTAATCGCGCTCGAAGGCGCCGAGCGAAAAGCCCTTCTCCCGCGTGCGGTGGTGATCGAGCCAGGCGTCGGAGACGGCTTTCAGCGCGTCATAGACCTGCGGCACCGCGTCCTTTTCGACGATGGAAAATTCAAGCCCGTCGCGCTCGGCCCTTGCGGCGGTCTGGCGCAGGTTCGCCCATTTGCCGCCCTTCATCTCGAAGCCGGGCAGGCGCATGACCGCCAGCTCGCCGAGCCTGAAGGCGCGCAACCCGGCATCGGCGCAATGGGAAAGCAGCGCCGGGGAAACCTGATAGAAGACGGCGCGGCACCCGGCGGCGCGCGCCGCTTCCACGAAGCGCCAGACGAGATCGGTGAAGGAGGCCGGATTGCCGACCGGATCGAACAGGCAGATCCACGAGCGCCCCTGTACCCCGAACATGATGAAGGCGTCGCCCCGTTCCGAAAACAGCAGCGACTTGTCGCCCATGCGCACCAGATTGGCATCGGCGATATCCTGTTTCCCGACGATGGCCGTGGCCTTGCGCAATTCCTCCGGCGTTGCCGGATGCACCCATTGCCGGGCGGGCCGCAGCAGCCCGAAGATGGCGATGCCGGAGGACATGATGACGATGCCGAGCAGGGCGCGCAGCCCGCGCGGCGCTTCGGCGGCAAATTCGAACTGCCACCAGAGATCGTGGCTGTAATCGACATCGCGATAGACGAACAGCAGCACCGAGACCGCGCCGATCAGGATGACGGCGATTGCCATCAGCCATTGCGGCGTCATCGCCTGCGCAAACAGCGAGGCGGGGCGGCGGTAGAGGCGGCGCGTCGCCAAAAGCCCGAGCGCGAAGAACATGAGCAGCCCCGCCTCGAACAGCGCCACCGCCTTGACGAGCGCGAAGACGAGGGCCGCCAGCGCCGCCGCGAAGGCCACCCACCATGCCCCGTCCAGCCTTTGCCCGAGGCCGCGCGCGGCGATCACCAGCGTCAGCCCCAGCAGGCTGGAGAGGAAATGCGCGCCCTCGACGATCGGCAGCGGCAGATACGCCGAGAGGAAGGCGAGGTTGGCATCCGGCGCGGGCGTGACGCTGGAAAAGATCAGCATGACGCCGCACAGCATTGACAGCGTGGCGAGCAGCAGCGGCGACACCCGCCCGCCGAGGCGGCGAAGGCTGGAAGCGGCGGGATGGCGCGTCAACTGCCGCATCTCCGTCACCGCCACCACGGCGATGGCGAGCATCAGCGGAATGACGTGGTAGATGATGCGGTACAGCACCAGCGAGCCCAGCACCGCCTCCACATCCGCCGATTGCCCGAGGGCGGCGACGATGACGGTTTCGAAGACGCCGAGCCCGGCGGGCACATGGCTCAGCACCCCGAAGCCGACGGCAATCGCATAGATCGCCAGAAAGGCGGGCCAGCCGGGCCCGGATTCGGGCAGCAGCACGTAAAGCACCGTGGCGGAGGCGGCGATATCGGCCAGCGTGATGGCGAACTGGCGCAGGCAGGTCGCCGAATCCGGCAGGGTGAGCGCGGCGCGGCCGATGCGGATCGCCCGCCCGTTGCGGCTGAACAACACCAGGGCGGCAAGCGCGATCAGGATCGCGGCGGAGAGCGCGCGCAGCAGCCAGGGCGCCATGCCGATCAGCGGCGCCACCTCCCCGGCCGCCAGCAGCCCGGCGAGCGACGAGACGGCGGCAAGCCCGAGCCCGAAGGCCAGCGTCACGAAGGCGATGATGCGGGTGATGTCGTCGGGCGGGATATCGAGGCGCGAATAGGCGCGGTAGCGGATCGCTCCGCCGCTCAAGGCCCCGAAGCCTGCGGTATTGCCGACGGCATAGGCGCTGAAGGCGGTCAGCGCCACATGCGCGAAGGGCACCTTGCGGCCGATATAGCGCAGGGCGTTGAGATCGTAGAAGATCAGCACGAAGAAGCTGATGCCGGTGAAGACAAGCGCCAGCGCCACATCGCTCCACGGCGTCGCGATGAGGGCGGCCACCACGTCGTCATATTTCACCTCCGCCGTCAGGCGGTAGATGGCAAAGCCGACCATGGCGAAGACGCCGACCACCGCCGCCGCGATCAGGGGCGTCCTGAAACGCCGCAGCCCGGCCAGCAGGCCGGGGCTGGCGTCTTCCGCGGCAGGAAGGCGGGCGGGGTTGTCGTGGTCGGTGGCGGTCATGGTGTCGGTCCGATTCGGCTGGAATGAGCGCGCAAATCCAAGTGCCTCGAACTGGGCGTAATTGCGGCCGGGCGATTGCCCTCCCCCGGTCCCGGCAGGCGGAGGGAGTGTTCACAGGCGTCTTTCCAAATCCCGTCAACCTGTTATAGAAAAATCGATTGAAATAGCGTCAGGGGAAGCGGCATGACGGCGGCCGGGTGTATCGCGTTGATCGCGCATGACGAGAAGAAGGACGACATGACGGATTTCGCCCGCCGTCACCGCAAGGCGCTGTCGAAATTCCGCATTTTCGCCACCGGCACCACCGGCGGGCGCGTGAAGGAAGCCTGCCCCGAACTCGATGTCACGCCGCTGAAATCTGGCCCGCTCGGCGGCGACCAGCAGATCGGCGCGCTGATCGCCACCGGCGAGGTGGAAATGCTGATCTTCTTCATCGACCCGCTGACGGCGCTGCCGCACGATGTCGATGTGAAGGCGCTGATGCGCCTTGCCGCCGTCTACGACATTCCGATGGCGCTCAACTGTGCGACGGCGGAACGCCTCGTCGATTTTTCCGCTGGCGAAGAGGCCTGACATGCAATCTCTCGATACCGATCTCCACCTGCCCTTTCCCATCCTGATCGGCGATATCGGCGGCACCAATGCCCGCTTTTCCATTCTGGTGGACGCCTATGCCGATCCGAAGCCGTTTCCCATCGTGCAGACGGCCGATTACGCCAATATCGACGACGCCATCCAGAAGACGGTGCTCGACAAGACCTCGATCCAGCCGCGCTCGCTGATCGTGGCGATCGCAGGCCCGATCAACGGCGATGAAATTCCGCTGACCAATTGCGGCTGGGTGGTGCGCCCCCGGCGGCTGATCGCCGACCTGAATTTCTCCGATGTCCTCGTCATCAACGATTTCGAGGCGCAGGCGCTGGCCGTCGCCTCGCTTTCCGACGAGCATCGCGAGGCGATCGGCTCCGTCCCGGATAATGTCACCGCCTCGCGCCTCGTGCTGGGGCCGGGCACCGGGCTCGGCGTCGCCGGTCTCGTGCATGCCCAGCACAAATGGCTCCCGGTGCCGGGCGAAGGCGGCCATATCGATGTCGGCCCGCGCACGCCGCGCGACTACGCCATCTGGCCGCATCTGACGCCGGTGGCCGATCCCGCCGCCACGCTCGGGCGCATTTCCGCCGAGGAGCTTCTGTCCGGGCGCGGCATCATGAACATCTACCGCGCCGTCTGCCGCACCGATGGCAGGCTGGAAAACTTCACCCAGCCCGCCGAAGTCACGGGCGCCGCGCTTTCGGGCACCGATCCCGGCGCGGTGGAAACCGTCAGCCTGTTCGTCACCTATCTCGGGCGCGTGGCGGGCGATCTGGCGCTGGTGTTCATGGCCAAGGGCGGCGTCTATCTGGCGGGCGGCATTTCCCAAAAGATTCTTCCCGCGCTGAAGAAGCCGGAATTCCGCGCCGCCTTCGAGGACAAGGCCCCGCATTCGGCCCTGATGCGCGCTATCCCGACCTATGTCGTCACGCATCCGCTGGCGGCGCTGGCGGGGCTTGCCGCCTATGCGCGTACGCCCGCCCGCTTCGGGCTGGAGACGGATGGCCGCCACTGGCGCGGCTGACCCCGCCCTATGGCCAAACGCGCCGCAAGCCTTTATAGAGCCGCCGGGAGAAACGGCAAACAGCAAGACAGGAAGACTGCCTCTTGAAAGACAAAGTCCGGCACCCGACGGTCGATTCGGATACGGTCGCGACCGTTCTGAAGCGCGTCATCGCGGAAAACGGCCGCGATCATCTGGGCGGTTATCTCTTCGCCATCGGCTGCCTCGCGACCGTGGCGGCGACGACGGCCTTTTCCGCCTGGATCATGGAATCGGTGGTCAACGAGGCCTTCGCCAACAAGCGCGCCGATCTGGTCTGGATCATCTGCCTGTCGATCTTCGTCGCCTTCGTGCTGCGCGGCGTCGCGACCTACTGGCAGGCGGTGGCGCTGTCGAAGATCGGCAACAATATCGTCGCCCGCTACCAGCGGCGGCTCTACGAGCACCTGATGAAGCTCTCCGTCGGCTTCTATGCCGAGGCGCGCTCCGCCTATCTCGCCGCGCAGGTGGCGCAGAACGTCAACGGCATCCGCGACGTGCTGAACCTCACCGTCACCTCGACCGCCCGCGACATGCTGACGCTGATCGCGCTGATCGGCGTGATGATCAGCAAGGACTGGCTGTTGACGGTGATCGTCTTCCTGATCGCCCCTCCCCTGCTGCTCGGCCTGCGCTACGTTTCCAAGCGGCTGCGCAACGCCACCCGCGAGGCGGTGGAGATGAACAGCCATGTTCAGGGCGCGATGCAGGAGACAATCCAGGGCATTTCCATCGTCAAGGCCTTCACCATGGAGCGGCAGCTTGCCGACAAGGTGAACACCATCATCACGGCGGCGGAAAACCGCGCCAACCGCATCGCAAGGCTTGCCGAGCGCACCGCGCCGATGACCGAGACCTTCGCGGGCTTCGCGATTTCCAGCGTGCTCGCCTATGCCGCCTTCCGCTCCATCTATGGCGGCGTGCAGCCCGGCGCCTTCTTCGCCTTCATCACCGCGCTGCTGATGGCCTACGATCCGGCCCGGCGGCTGGCCCGCTTGCAGGTGCAGATCGAGCGCGCCGTCGTCAATGCCCGCATGATCTATGAGCTGCTCGACATGCCCTCGCGCCAGGCCGAGCGCCCCGATGCCGCCGAGCTGACGGTGACCGAGGCGAAGCTGGAATTCCGCGATCTCGATTTCGCTTATTCGAACGGCGATCCGGTACTGCGCGGCCTGACCTTCACCGCCGAGGGCGGCAAGACGACGGCGCTGGTCGGCCCGTCCGGGGCGGGCAAATCCACCGTCATCAGCCTCATTCCGCGCTTCTACGATCCGCAGGGCGGGCAGATCCTCATCGACGGGCAGGACATCACCCATGTCACCAAGGCGTCGCTGCGCCGCCATATCGCCTATGTCTCGCAGCAGCCCTACCTGTTCGAAGGCACGATCCGCGACAATATCCGCTATGGCCGCCCGGACGCCACGGATGCGGAGATCGAGGAGGCGGCGCGCCTTGCCTATGCCCATGATTTCATCATGGCGCAGCCGCAGGGCTATGATACGCCGGTCGGCGAAAACGGCGTGACGCTCTCCGGCGGCCAGCGCCAGCGCCTGTCGATCGCCCGCGCTTTGGTGCGCAACGCGCCGATCCTGCTGCTCGACGAGGCGACTTCCGCCCTCGACAACGAATCGGAAGCCGCCGTGCAGAAGGCGCTGGACGAGGCGATGGGCGGGCGCACCGTCGTCGTCATCGCCCACCGGCTTTCCACCGTCGTCAAGGCCGACAAGATCATCGTGATGCAGGACGGGCGCGCCGTGGAGGAAGGCACGCATGAAACGCTTGCGCAGCGCGAGGGCGGGCTTTACGCTCGCCTGAACAATCTTCAGGCCCCGGCCGCGGGCGTCATCACCGATATCTGACGAAAGACATTTCATATGAGCGATACCCCGATGAAACTGGTTGTGGTCGGCGCGGGCGGCCGCATGGGCCAGACGCTGATCCGCATCATCGCCGGGACGCCGGGCGCGGTGCTGCATGCGGCGGTGGAACGCGAGGGCTCGCCCCTGATCGGCCGCGACGCGGGCGAAGCCGCGGGGCTCGGCGCGAATGGCGTGATCATCGGCAACGATCCGCTGGCGGCCTTCCTGCATGCCGATGGCGTGCTGGATTTCACCTCGCCCGCCGCCACGGTGGAATTTGCCGGGCTCGCGGCGCAGGCGCGCATCGTGCATGTGATCGGCACCACCGGCTGCTCGGCCGGGGACGACGAAAAGATCAGGGCGGCCTCGCGCCATGCCCGCATCGTCAAGTCCGGCAATATGAGCCTCGGCGTCAACCTGCTCGGCGTGCTGGTGCGGCAGGCGGCGCAGGCGCTCGGGCCCGACTGGGATATCGAAGTCCTCGAAATGCATCACAGGCACAAGGTCGACGCGCCCTCCGGCACGGCGCTGCTGCTGGGCGAGGAAGCGGCGAAGGGGCGCGGCATCGATCTGGCGGAGCATTCCGTGCGCAGCCGCGACGGCCATACCGGCCCGCGCCCGGAAGGGACGATCGGCTTCGCGACGCTGCGCGGCGGCTCCGTCATCGGCGAGCATTCCGTCATCATCGCCGGGGAAGGCGAGATCGTCACCCTGTCGCACAGCGCCGGAGACCGCACGATCTTCGCGCGCGGCGCGGTGAAGGCGGCGCTGTGGGCGCGTGACAAAAAGCCCGGCTTCTATTCGATGCTCGACGTTCTCGGGCTTTCCTGATCCATTCGTTCTTATCTAGGAGGCACTATATGACCGGCACCCTCGTCCTCGTTCGCCACGGCCAGAGCGACTGGAACCTGAAAAACCTGTTCACCGGCTGGAAGAATCCCGATCTGACCGAGCTTGGCGTTCAGGAAGCCACGGCGGGCGGTCAGGCGCTGGCCGATTACGGCATCAAGTTCGACATCGCCTTCACCTCGGATCTGAAGCGCGCGCAGGACACCTGCAACATCATTCTCGAAAAGGTCGGCCAGCCCGATCTGCATACCATCCGCGATCAGGCGCTGAACGAGCGCGATTACGGCGATCTCTCCGGTCTCAACAAGGATGACGCCCGCGTCAAATGGGGCGAGGAGCAGGTGCATATCTGGCGCCGTTCCTACGACATTCCCCCGCCCGGCGGCGAAAGCCTGCGCGACACGGGCGCGCGCGTCTGGCCCTATTACCTCACGGAGATCCTGCCGCTGGTGTTGCAGGGCAAGAAGGTTCTGGTCGCCGCCCACGGCAATTCGTTGCGCTCGCTGGTGATGGTTCTCGACCGGTTGACCAAGGAGCAGGTTCTCAACCTCAACCTCGCGACCGGGGTGCCGATGGTCTACCGCCTCAACGCCGATTCCACCGTCGTGTCCAAGGAAGTGCTGGGCGACATGTCCGGCGCGCATTGATCTTCTGAACGCCTGAAAAAGCCCGGCCTTCGCTTTCGAGGGCCGGGCTTTTTGCATTTCAGGGGCTCGTCAGGCCGCAGGCAGCTTGGCCTTGCGCAGATAGGGCAGCACGCGCTCGAAGGAGCCGAAGCGCTCGATGGCTTCCTCGTCGGAAACGGCGGCGGTGAGGATGATGTCGTCGCCCTGGTTCCAGTTGGCGGGGGTGGCGACCTTGTGGACGGCGGTGAGCTGGATCGAGTCGATGGCGCGCAGGATTTCCGCGAAATTGCGGCCCGTCGTCATCGGATAGGTGAGAACCAGCTTGATCTTCTTGTCGGGGCCGATGACGTAGACCGAGCGCACCGTGGCGTTGTCGGCGGGCGTGCGGCCCTCGGCGCTGTCACCGGCATCGGCGGGCAGCATGCCGTAGAGCTTGGCGACCTTAAGGTCGCGGTCGCCGATCAGCGGGTAATCGACGTCGAAGCCGGTGGCGACCTTGATATCGC
>JBDHTA010000072.1:0-18958 GCA_039808465.1 Rhizobiaceae bacterium
GCCTGCTCGAACCGATGGAAATCATCGTGGGCGACGTGCACCATCTCGACTTTATTCTAACGCGGGTTCCGGGTTTCACGCCTTATCCGAAAGCCGTTTCGTGGCTTGATATGGCGACCAACCGCATCTGGATGGATATCTACATGCTGCCGGAGCGGCGGGGCATTCGAAACGAGCATGTCATCGACAGCTTCATTCGCATGTGCACGGCATGGGGCGGCCCGAAGCACCTCTATCTTGATAACGGTTCAGAATACAACTGGGCCGATTTCATCAGCGATGCCATGAAGCTTATTCGTGAAGAGGGGCTTTATGGATTGGAACGCATAGATCGTTTCGATGGCACAAGGCGAAAAGACGGCGTTATCCGCGCCAAGCCCTACAATGCTCCGGCTAAAACCATTGAGGGCGTGTTCGGGCGGCTGGAAACCCACCATTTCCAAACGCTTCCCGGCTGGATCGGCGGCGACCGCACGAAAAAGCCTACAGCCAATGTTGGTAAACTGCCGGAGCCATTCCCCGGAACCTTCGAGGACTTCAAGGACGCCATCAACTCGGCTCTCAAGCTCTATCATTTTCAGGATCAGACACGCGATAATGGCAATCTCAAGGGTTCGCCAATGGGTCTTTATCAGCGCGCCATAGAGGCTGGATGGTCCATGACCACCATTGACCCGGACGCTTGGGCTGTCGCCTTCAGCGAAGAGAAGATCAAGAAGGTAACGCAGGGCACCATTTCGCATGAGGGTCTTTGGACCTGTCGGGAACTGCAAGCATATGCCGGTGATCGCGTCATTGCGCTGGTTCCCAAGTATTCTGAATGGAACCGTCTTCCTTTGAAGGACGAGGATGGCAAACTTCTTGGCTTCGCGGAAAGAGATGTAGCTTATCACCCGCTCGATATTGCAGGCGCAATTGAAAGCGATGCCCGCGCCAGGGCCAGCGCGGCCAACATGCGCCTGTTGGACAAACAGGCTCCCGATATCGATCCGATTGAGGACAACGCCCGCCACGCGGGCATGCTGCCGCCCGATCCCGCCGCGCCTGTTGGCGCAACCATCACCGCCAGCCCGGAAGCTAAGGAAATCGCCGCAGGCTTGGCTGAAAGCCCTGCCGTTCGCCTCAATCGCCAGATTGAGGCCGGGCTGAAAGAAAATCGTGATGCGCTTTCAGTTGATGAGGCGTTCCGAAAACTCATGGAGAAAAACAAATGGGCGTCGTGATGAGACCCTTGCAACCGCCCAGAGGGGTTGTGGTCACGAGCGTTTACAAACGTGTTCAGGAAGCCATTATCTATTCCAACATGGCGCGCTGGCCGTCTGTTATCCGTGGACCGGCGGGCCTTGGCAAAACGACCTCGCTCAACAGCCTGCTATGGCAGGATCAAAATGCCGTTCTGATTAGCGCCTCTGGCATGCAGAAAAGTCTCATGCAGATGATGCGGCTGATTGCGGACGCTTTCGGGTTCTACCCGCATGGTCGCTCATCATATGAAGTATACAATTCAATAGTGAGCGGCATTCAAAAGAAGGCCGAGGAGAATATGTATCTCATAATAGATGAAGCGCATCGTCTGAACCTCGACACCTTGCGGGAAATTCTTGACCTTTGGGAATACTACGGCCTTCCGATCATTTTCTGTGGGAACAACGAAGTTGCCAAAAAAACCAATGCCCGCGCTCTAACGTTCGACCAGATCAGCAGCCGCATCGGCAAAGAGGTCAGCCTCACTGTTCTGGAACCGAACGATTTTGTGCTCTTTGGCGTCGAACGCAATGTTGAAGGTAAGGACGCCTACGACGCGATCATAAACTACGGCATGAGAACGTCCATGCGCGGTGTCGCTCAATTGCTTGATGCTGCCCGGCTGGTTGCGGGCGAACGCTGCTCGATCAAGCTCGATCACATACAGGCAGCCGCCGAATATTCCTTTGGGTCCAAGAAGGCCCGGAAGATGCTTTTACCTGAATAACTAACCTCAATCCCCGCGCATTTGTACGACGTTGCGCTCCCATTTCGTCACCGGAGCATGAACATGGCGATAAATACCCTTCTCGACACTCAAAACCGACCGGAAACAGCAAAAGCAGCGTTAGACGCTGTTCAATACGATCTCTACGAATTGCAGCATGATATAAAGGTCATGGCATGGGGCTGTGATACGCTTTGGCATAGCGAATTCAGAACAACCGACGACAACGAATTTCTGTCTCGCCTTCCGGTCGCCATTCTGCGTACTCTGGCATCAAGAACCGAGCAGTTGCATGCCGCCGTCAATGACCTGACGCGGGAGAACGTGCAATGAAGACGATGCCTCCTGCCCCTTCGCCTGACAGCCGTGTACTGCCGCCCCGCCTCGCTTTCGAAGACAGGCATCTTGCTGCGATCATTCAAGATGTCGAACACCGTTGCCGCATCATGTGCAGAATTATGCAGGTTTTCCGGGAGGAAGGGACCGACAGCAGAGATATGGAACGGGATTGGGAAGATCGCGGAGACGCCCTTACCGTATTTTATGAATACATTGACCACCAGATGAATACCTTATCGGCTTTGCGGGAAGAACTCGACACCGGACATTTCACTATCAATCGGCTGAAGGGGAAAGCCGATGGCTGACGGTCTCGACGCCTCCCACTATGCCATCCTTCGTGTCGCCAAAGCCCAGGTCGGCCTGTCGGATGATGATTACCGCGCCCTTCTGCTGCGTTTCTCCGGTCAGGACAGCGCAAAGGGGCTGGATCGCAAGAGCTTCACGAAGGTCATGGCCCATTTCGAGCTTCTTGGCTTCAAATCCACCTCTGCCAAAAAGGATGCGGCGCGCCGGATCGGCATGGCTTCGCAGGCGCAGCTTCGCAAGATCACGGCATTATGGTCCGTATTCACCGATGGCACCGGCGACGAAACCAGTCTGCGCCACTGGATGGAAAAAGCACGGGCATGGCCATGGCCCGCGCTGGCTTCAAAAATCAGGGGCGCAGAAGGTCATTGCGGCCCTGTCCAACATGGTCGAACGAAAAAAGCAGAAGCAGGGCTGATTTTCTTCAGCCCTGTCATGATAGACAGGCCCGCTTTCAAATTCTAACGCGGGTCTAACGGGCCTTGCCCGAATTTCCGGTATCAGCACCCATCCCGACATGAAAACCGCGCCAGTGACGCTTTTCGCCGATTCATCGATTTGGGATGAATGGAAGGCTGACGGCTGGCCGGTCGCATAGCCAGCCGCCAACAAAAAGCCCCCGGCTTGGGGAGAGCCGGGGGCTTATTCGGACGCCGATGCACCGGGCGGCGGATGCGGGCGGCGTCCTGCTTGAAGGCTGAATAGGTTCCGCCGCAACGTCGTGCCCGCGCCATTCCTATTCATATCAGCCGAACAACTGACCGGAACTGAGTTCCGGTCATCGCGGGAGATTGCTGGAACTAGGTTCCAGCAAAGGCGGCGGAAATCACTATCGCGAGGCATGTTGTGAAGCTGATTTCATTTTGTGGAAGCCATGAAACCGACGAGGACGGCGTGAAGGCGCATATCATCGAGACAATGGGCGAAAGCGTCTGGACGCGGTTGACGCAGGCGTTTGGCGGCAAGGAGTTGAGAACGCCTTCGGACGTTGAGACCCTGCATCCCGGCCATGAGCTTGCGGTTGTGCTGGGGATGGACGATGCCTGCGCCTTTGTCCGGCAATTCGGCGGCGAGAAAATCTACGTTCGCAATCCGCGTCCCGATACGATGAAGCGGTACATGGCCGCAATCGAAGACGGTCTCAACAATACCGAGATTGCCGACCGCTTTCAGATTTCGGAACGGGCGGTGCGGCTTTTCCTGCAACGGACGGGCATCAAGAACCCCAACAGGCGACAGCAAATCGCACGGCGTAGCAGCCAAGCATTCGCGGATGAGGTTTCCACCGTTTCTAACGGGGGTTTAACGCGCCTCGCTCCCGTTTCCGCTCCCTTCTCCCATTCCATCCCCGAAACCCGCGCCAGCGGGCTTTGATTTCGTTTTTCAGGAAAGGTCATCCATGAGTGCTTTGAATACCAATACCGCCCGCGTCATCGATCCGGTCTTGTCCGGCATCGCGCAGGGCTATCGCCATGTCGAGCGTGTCGGCCATGTGCTGTTTCCGGCAATCCCGGTTCTTCAGCGCGGCGGCAAGGTCATCGAGTTCGGGCGCGAAAGCTTTTTCGACTACAAGGCCAGACGCTCACCCGGCGCGAAATGCTGGCGGGCCTGTTCGATCTGAATGAATTGGCGGTCGGCAAAACCTCCTATGTGGACGATCCCGCCAGCGATGCGACCTTTAAGGAAGCATGGGGTAACGCCGCCGTGCTCGCCTATGTGCCGGTGCAGGATGCGGCGATGGAACAGCCGTCGTTCGGCTACACCTACACGCTGTCCGGTCATCCCTTCGTGGAACAACCGCGCTTGGAAGGCGGCAGACGGTCATGGGTCTATGGCGTCACTTATGAGCGCCAGCCGGTTCTGACCGGCATTGCGTCCGGCTTCCTGTTCCAGAACGTGGTTGCGGGGTAACGGTCATGAGCGGCACAACGGTTCGTATCGAAGTCTTCCGGCCCGGCACTTTAACGCCGATGCAAGGTCAGTCCATCACCTATTCCGCCGCCGATCTCAGGGCGGCGGCGGATGCCTATGACAAGGACACGGCCCCGGCTCCTGTCGTTGTCGGTCACCCGTCCACCGACGCGCCCGCCTATGCCTGGGCGGCGGGTTTCGAATATGACACGCTGGCGCAGCGGCTTTATGCCGATGTCGGCGAAATCAATCCGGCCTTTGCCGAAGCTGTCCGCAAGGGGAGCTACAAAAAGGTCTCGCTGTCCTTTCATCGGCCCGACAGCCCCGCCAATCCCGTGCCGGGAACATGGTATCCGAAGCATATCGGTTTTCTTGGCGGCGCAGCTCCTGCCGTCACCGGGCTTCGCAACGTCCAGTTCGCCGACAGCGATGAAGCGGTGACCTTCGTGGCGGATTTCGCCGGGGTGCCGAAAGCGCGGATTTCCGTGCCTGTCGGCGGCGTATCGGTTCCGGGCGATCCCGCTTTCGCCGCACGGGAAGCAGCGTTTGCCGAGAAGGAAGCCGAGTTCGCCGCCCGCGAGGCCGCTTGGCGGGAAAAGGAACGGAATTACGCCCGCGCCGAAAACGCCAGTTTTACCGAACGGCTGATTTCCGAAGGCCGGTTGCTGCCGGTTCATAAAGACCGGATCGTTTCCATTCTCGACAGCGCCGCTGCCAGCCCGGCCGTGAGCTTTGCCGAAGGCGCTCAGCCGGTTCCCATGCTTCAGGCGCTTCGTGACGTGCTGGCGGAAATGCCGAAGGTAGTTTCGTTCGGCGCGCTCGATCTCGGCCCCAATCTGGACGAGACCGCACCGCCTTCGCTTGTCGTTCCTAACGGCTATACCATCGATCCGAAGCAGAACGATCTCTACCAGCGCGCCCGCCAGCTTGAGCGTGAAAAGGGCATCAGCTTTGCCGAGGCCGTCGATATGGCGCGGGGGCGTTAGAAATAACGGTCTGTCCGCCCACCTGAAAATAAAAGGCCGGGGCGATCCGGCCTTTTTCCAACACTGGCTGGCGTGACAATCGCCGTCTCGCCGTGATGGAGATGCCCGGGGTGATCCGGCATCCGTTCGGATTGCTAGCTGGACCTATCACCGATCATGGCTCACCAAACGCTTCATATTTACTCTCAAAACATCCAGCCGATCAAACGTAAACAAGGCTCATGGTCGAAATTACAAAACTACAGTATCCAGAAATCAACGCCGCCGATCTCATCGACCGTATGAAAGCTGTCTATGATGTCAGGACGGATCGTGAACTGGGCAAAAAAATCGGCGTCGATGACGTGATTTTTACGCGATGGCGCAACCGTAACACATTCCATAAGGAAGTCGTGTTTGCCGTCGCTCATGCGAATGGCGTCAGCATCAATCATCTGTTGTTCGGTCGTCAGGAAAACACAGTATCCGCCGATCTGACCGCAGAGGAAGCCGAGACGGTAAAGGCGATGTGCAAGGCGCAGGGAATGACGGAAACCGGGCTGATCCGCTTCGCCTTGCGGCTTTATCAGGAAGTATGCGAACGCTTCGCAAACGGCGAACAGATAGAATTCAGCGGCAACCGCGAAAATCCAGCCGTCTTCATCGCCCCGATGCTGAGCCTCCTTCGAGCGCGTCACAAGCCACGTAAACCCCGGTCTCCGAAACGTTAGAAATCATCCCGCAAAGCTCAAATTCTAACGGAAGCCAGCAAATGCTTGCCCGTGTCGAGGAATGCCGACTTTTTGCCGATAGAATGCCGATGAAATGCAAAATTCTGTTCGTTTTTCCTGTCGTCTCAGCAGGGAATTTTCATTCCTAAAATCGACCGTTACCCCGTATGCCTTTGATCTGGAAGATATATCAAGAAAGCCTCTTTCTAAGAAATGTCAGTACCCCCCTCAATGGGAATGAAACCGGGTTTTTTCGATCAGGAAAACGCGGATTGTCCCTATGCACGCACCGCGCAGGCTGTAAGATCGCGGCGCACAAACGCGAGATCACAGGCATGAATTCGGCCAGCCATGACGATTGATTTAACCAAGCTGGATCGCGCTCTCGACAAGGCCCTGGAGGCTGCCGTCGATCATGCCCTGTGGCCGGGCGTGCTGGACGATATCGTCGAGGCGACGGGCATATTCGCCGCCAACATCATTCCGGTCACGGCGCGCTCGCCCGAGATGATCATCACCACGGAGCGCATCCGGCCCGCATTCGAGACCTATTTCGCCGAGGGCTGGCATGAGCGGGAATGGCGGATGCGCGCCGTGCCGCTGCTGATGCGCGATGGCACGGCGCGGGACCAGCAATATACGTCACGGGAGGAATTTGCCCGCCACGATTATTACCGGTTCCAGGCCAGGCATGGCGTCGGGCGCACCTGCATCATCGGCTTTTCCTCGCCCGAGGATTTTCTCGGCATGACGCTGCACCGCACCCTCGACGACGACTTCTTCAGCAACGAGGAGGCTCGCGTGTTCCAGATGATGCGCGAACGGCTGATGATGTCCACGACCATGATGCGGCGGCTTTCCGCCAGCAAGGTCGAAGGCATGTCCGAGGCGTTCGAAACCTCGGGCGTTGCCGCGATCTTCTTCGACCGCCTTTGCCGCGTCACCCGGGCGACATCCGCCGCCGAGCAGCTTCTGGGGCAGGAGCTGCATATCTCCAACCGCCAGCTTTGCTCCCGCGACTATGCGCAAACCGCCGCGATCCAGAGGCGCATGGGCGCGATCATCTCCGAGCAATGGCTGCGGCCGGACGGATCGCGGGGCATCATCGTCATTCCGCGTGAACACAAGCGGCCGTTGCTCCTGCGCATCCAGCGGCTCGGCGGCAATCTTCCGCAGCTTTTCGCGCATTCGACCGGGGTGTGCATCATCGAGGATCTCGACGACAGGCCGCAGATCGAGGCGCAGAGCCTGCGCCAGCTTTTCGACCTGACCGCCAGCGAAGCCAGCATCGCCGTGCTCGTCGCGCAGGGCATGCCGCTGCGCGCAGTCGCCGACAATCATTCGATGGCCTATGAAACGGTCCGCTCGCACCTCAAATCGGTGTTCAAGAAGACCGACACCGGCAGGCAGGCGGAATTGACGGCCCTGATCTCGCGCATCGGCTTCATCGATCCGAAACTGTGATCCCGAACGACGCCGAACAAAAAACCCGGCTGCCGCAGCGCCGGGTTTCCGTTCGTTCCGCCTCGACCGGCAGGGTCAGAATTCCTCGATCCTGCCATCGGCGATAGTGACGCGGCGATCCATGCGGGCGGCCAGCTCGTGATTGTGCGTGGCGATCAGCGCCGCAAGGCCGGACTGGCGCACCAGCGCCTCCAGCGCGTCGAAGACATAATGAGCGGTTTCGGGATCGAGATTGCCGGTCGGCTCATCCGCCAGCAGCACCATCGGCGCATTGGCGACGGCGCGGGCAATCGCCACGCGCTGCTGCTCGCCGCCGGAAAGCTCCGCCGGGCGATGATCGCCGCGATGGCCGATGCGCATGTAATCCAGCAATTGCGCGGCGCGCTCGCGGGTTTCATTCCACGGCAGGCCGCTGATCAGTTGCGGCATCATGATGTTTTCCAGCGCCGAAAACTCCGGCAGCAGGTGGTGGAACTGGTAGACGAAGCCGATATCGGCGCGGCGGATGGCGGTGCGCTCGTCATCGGGAAGATTGTTGCAGGCGCGGCCGTTGATGAAGACATCGCCCTCCTGCGGATGCTCCAGCAGCCCCGCCACATGCAGCAGCGTCGATTTGCCGGTGCCGGAAGGAGCCACCAGCGCGACGATTTCGCCGCTATGCAGCGTCAGGTCGGCGCCCTTGAGGATGGACAGGAGCGTATCGCCCTGCCCGTAGGAGCGTTCCACGCCGGAAAGCTGCAATGCGATCTGCCGTTTCATCGGGACATCCTTATTCGTATCGCAGCGCTTGCACCGGATCGAGGCGCGAGGCCCGCCAGGCCGGAACGATGGTGGCGAGGAAGGACAGCGCCAGCGCCATCACCACCACGGAAACCGTTTCCCCGGCATTCATGTCGGCCGGAAGCTGGCTGAGGAAATAGAGTTCCGGATTGAACAGCGTGGTTCCGGAAATCCAGGAGAAGAATTGCCGGATCGATTCGACATTCAGACAGACGATGACGCCGAGCACGACGCCCGCAAGCGTGCCCGCCGTGCCGATGGCCGCGCCCGTCATGAAGAAGATGCGCATGATCGAGCCCGATGTCGCGCCCATGGTGCGCAGGATGGCGATATCGCTGCCCTTGTCCTTCACCAGCATGATCAGGCCGGAAATGATGTTCAGCGCCGCCACCAGAACGATCAGCGTCAGGATCATGAACATCACGTTGCGCTCGACCTGGAGGGCGGAGAAGAAGGTCTGGTTGCGCTGGCGCCAGTCGGTGATGAAGATCTGCCGCTCGGCGGCGTCTTCCAGTTGCGGGCGCAGATCGTCCACGTCATCCGGATTGGCGACGAACAGCTCGATTGACTGCACGATGCCTTCGGCGTTGAAGTAAAGCTGCGCTTCTTCCAGAGGCATGTAGATGATCGAGCTGTCATATTCCGACATGCCGATTTCGAAGATGCCGGAGACCGTATAGGCCTTGATGCGCGGGTTGACGCCCATCGGCGTCACGTCGCCTTCCGGCGACATCAGCGTGATCTGGTCGCCCGCCGTCAGCCCGAGCTGGCTGGCCATGCGCGAGCCGATCAGCACGCCCTCGCCGCTGTCGAAACTGGCGGTGTCGCCGCTGCGGATATTGCCGGAGACGGTTTTCAGCAGCTTCAGATCCTCGGGCCGGATGCCGCGCACCAGCGCGCCGGTGCCTGCCCCGCCCTTGCCGGAAGCCAGCGTCTGGCCCTCCACCAGCGGCAGCGCCATGGTGACGCCCGGCACGGAGGTGAATTTCTTCGCCAGCGCCGCGTAATTGTCGAGCGGCGAATCGATCGGCTGCACGATCATGTGACCGTTGACGCCGAGAATCCGCGAAATCAGCTCGGTGCGGAAGCCGTTCATCACCGCCATGACGATGATGAGCGTCGCCACGCCGAGCATGATCCCCAGAAAGGAGAACCCGGCGATCACCGAAATGAAAGCTTCCTTGCGCCGCGCGCGCAGATAGCGCCACGCGACGACCCGTTCAAATGCCGAGAACGGCCGGCTTGCCCTGCTTTTCACCGCAGGGGCCGCCTTCTGCTTGCCCGCATCCGCCGCCATGCAAACTCCCTGTTCCGTCAGCCCAGCAGCTTGTTGATTGCCGCTTCCACCGTCACCGTTTCACGCGCGCCGGTCTTACGGTCCTTCAGTTCCACTTCGCCGCTGGCGAGCGCGCGCGGCCCGGCGATCACCTGCATCGGCACGCCGATCAGGTCTGCCGTCGCGAATTTCTGGCCAGCGCGGTCGTCGGTGTCGTCCAGCAGCGGATCCTTGCCCGCATTGCGCAGCGCCGTGTAGATGCGCTCGCAGGCCTCGTCGCAGACCGCGTCGCCCGCCTTCATGTTGATGATGACGGCATCGAAAGGCGCCACCGATGCGGGCCAGATGATGCCGTTTTCATCATGAGACGCCTCGATGATGGCGGGCACAAGGCGCGTCGGACCGATGCCGTAGGAGCCCATATGCACCAGATGCTCCTTGCCGTCAGGTCCTTGCACCTTGGCGCCCATCGGCTCGGAATATTTCGTGCCGAAATAGAAGATGTGGCCGACCTCGATGCCACGCGCCGACAGGCGCTCGCCTTCGGGAATGGCGTCGAAGGCCGCTTCGTCATGCATTTCGGAGGTTGCGGCATAAACCGAGGTCCACTTGTCGAAGATCGCCTTCAGGCCCTCGACATCGTCGAAATCCGTATCGGCGGCCGGGATGTCGAAATTGACGAAATCGCGGTGGCAGAACACTTCCGACTCGCCGGTATCGGCGAGAATGATGAATTCGTGGCTGAGATTGCCGCCGATCGGGCCGGTATCGGCGCGCATGGGAATGGCGCGCAGGCCAAGCCGCGTGAAGGTGCGCAGATAGGCCGCGAACATCTTGTTATAGGAATGCTCGGCGCCTTCGCGGGTCAGGTCGAAGGAATAGGCGTCCTTCATCAGAAACTCACGCGAGCGCATGGTGCCGAAGCGCGGGCGGATCTCGTCACGGAACTTGAGCTGGATGTGGTAGAGGTTCAGCGGCAGGTTCTTGTAGGACTTCACATAGGAACGGAAGATGTCGGTGATCATCTCCTCATTCGTGGGGCCGTAGAGCATCGGGCGCTCCTGGCGGTCCTTGATGCGCAGCATCTCCTTGCCATAGGCGTCGTAGCGGCCGCTTTCCTGCCAAAGCTCGGCGGATTGCAGCGTCGGCATCAGAAGCTCGATGGCGCCAGAGCGGTTCTGCTCCTCGCGGATGATGGCGTTGACCTTGTCGAGAACCCGCTTGCCCAGCGGCAGCCAGCTATAGATGCCCTGCGACTGCTGGCGGATCATGCCGGTGCGCAGCATCAGCCGGTGAGAAACGATCTCCGCTTCCTTGGGGTTTTCCTTCAGAATGGGCATGAAAAAGCGGGAAAGACGCATCGGCTAAAATTCCAGACGGTGGGATACGGGTTTGCGACGGGGAATCAGCGCGAAAGGCCGATCAGTTCATCTGTCTTATCTGCTTCGCCGGGGGAAGAAAACCCGCCCGGAACGCCTCCGCAGCTTCGGGCCGCGACTTCCGGCAATCGCAGCGCGAAGCCGCAATGATTTCAAGGCAAAATTGAGGCGCCAGCACAACAAATAGCCCCGGATTCCTGTCAACAGAAAAATTCTCGGCAACTGTAGCAAAAATGCAAAAAAGTGGATGACAAGGCTCATTCCTTGGGCTAGGTTCAGCTCAGAAAAGAGGCAGGGAGATTAAATTCTTGTCGTTTCGCGGTTAAAGTCTTGGGAGGATCAGGTCTTAGGCGCGCTCGTTCGCAGCCCCGGCAACGGTAGAAGATCACGCGATAATTACAAAACAAGGCTTTGGCCTTGTTTTTTTTTGCCTTTTGCCCGGCCTGCGGGCCAGCAGCCTGCCCTGCTGCAAGAGAGTCAGATTAACCCGGATATCGTTACCGATTTATGAAGACGGCGTGGAGCGCCGCCGGACGCTCATCCATTTTTGCTGGAAACGCTTTAATCGACGCCGTTCGGCCCCGCCTGCTCGAATGCGGGAATCAGCCGCGGCAGGTTGTCGAAGCTCACGCCGGAATAGACGGAAAACACATGCCAGGCGCCATAGATCAGCGCCGAAACCAGCGTGGTGAGCAGAAACACCTTTCGGGCCTGGAAGCGCGCCGGGGCGCTTTCCACCGTTCCCGGCACGACTTCGTTGTCTTCCGCTTGCGTGCGCAGGCCGATCGGCAGGATGGCGAACAATGTCAGCCACCAGATGATGAAATAGACGGCAAAGATCGAAAATAGCTGCATCCTGCCCTCCGGCATGGCTTCGGTAACGCCCGGCCCGCCATCGGGCGATGGCGGCGAGCGCCCGCATTAACGACCGGCGGCCCGAAAGGCAACCGGCCGAAACGTCACACCTGCTCCAGTTCGACCAGCGTGCCGCAGAAATCCTTGGGGTGCAGGAACAGCACAGGCTTGCCATGCGCGCCGATTTTCGGCTCGCCATTGCCAAGCACGCGCGCGCCGTCGCGGATCAGCTTGTCGCGGGCGGCAAGGATGTCGTCCACCTCATAGCAGATGTGGTGCATGCCGCCATCCGGGCTTTTCGCCAGAAAGGCCGCGATCGGCGATGTCTCGCCGAGCGGTTCCAGCAGCTCCACCTTGGTATTCGGCAGCTCGATGAAAACCACCGTCACGCCGTGCTCTGGCAGCAACTGCTTTTCGGAAACCGACGCGCCGAGGATATCGCGATAGGTCGCGGTCGCCTTGTCGATATCCGGCACGGCGATGGCGATATGGTTGATTCGTCCCAGCATGCGCAAACGTCCTTCCCTGCCCTCAAACTTTGTTGAGGAAAACCGTCACCAGCGGCTTCTTGCCCCAGGCTTCATTGGCCGTGGAGCGCACGGCGCGGCGCACCGCCTCGCGCACCGTCTCCAGATCCTTGCGGCGCGCGCGCGGAATGCTTTCGACCGCGCCCAGCACCGCGTCATAGAGCGTGTCGTTCATGTCCTCGCCTTCATAATCATATTCCGGCAGGCCGATCGTCACCACATCGGGATCGCCGACGAAATCATAGCGGCTGTCGAGCAGCACGCTGATGGCGACATGACCGGCGAAGGACAGCTTGCGCCGCTCGCCGACGCCCATTTCCTCGTAATCGCCGATCAGCTTGCCATCCTTGAAGATGCGGCCATGCGGGGCTTCGTCCACCACCTCGGCCGGTCCAGGCGCCAGCCGCAGCACATCGCCGTTGCGCACCTTCGGGATAACGGCGATGCCGGATTTGAAGCCCAGTTCCGCCTGCCCCACCAGATGCGCGGCCTCGCCATGCACCGGCACCAGAATCTGCGGCCGCACCCAGGCATACATCTGCTGCAATTCGCTGCGGCGCGGATGGCCGGAGACATGCACCAGCGCATCGGCGTCGGTGACGATGCGGATGCCCTGCTCGATCAGCCCGTTCTTGATATCCTGAATGGCCTTTTCGTTGCCGGGGATGGCGCGTGAGGAAAACACCACCGTATCGCCGGGCGCGACGGAGATATTGCGCATCTCCTCCCGCGACAGCTTGGCCAGCGCCGCCCGCGCCTCGCCCTGGCTGCCGGTGAGGATGACGACCACCTTGTTGCGCGGCAGCGAGGCATATTGATCCTCGGAAATGAAGGGCTTGATGCCTTCCATCAGCCCGATATCGCGGGCGACGTCGACCACGCGCTTCAGCGAACTGCCGAGCAGCAGCACCTCGCGGCCCGCCGCTTCCGCCGCCTCCGCCACCGAGCGGATACGCCCGACATTCGAGGAGAAGGTCGTCACCAGCACCCGGCCCTCGGCCGTCTCGATGATCGAGCGCAGCCCCTCGCCCACCTCTTTCTCGGAGGGCGAAATGCCGTCGCGCAGGGCATTGGTGGAATCGCACATCAGCGCCAGCACGCCCTCATCGCCCAGCGCCCGGAACCGCGCCTCGTCGGTGAGCGGCCCCATGGAGGGTGCCACGTCGATCTTCCAGTCGCCGGTATGAACGATATTGCCGAGCGGCGTGCGGATCATCAGCGCCATCGGCTCGGGGATCGAGTGATTGACAGCCACCGCTTCGATATTGAACGGGCCGACATTGATGACATCGCCCGCCTTGAACAAGGTCACCGGAATGTCGCCGCGCGATTCCTCATATTTGCGCTTGGCTTCTAGCAGGCCCGCCGTAAACGCCGAGGCATAGACCGGCACGTTCAGCCCCGGCCACAGATCGTTCAGCGCGCCGTAGTGATCCTCATGCGCATGCGTGATGACGATGCCCTTGAGGTTGTGGCGCTCTTCCGCCAGAAAACGGATATCCGGCAGCACCAGATCGACGCCCGGCAGATCGAGCCCCGGAAAGGTGACGCCGCAATCGACCATGATCCATTGCCGTTTCGAGGGCGGGCCATAACCGTACAGCGCAAGGTTCATGCCGATCTCGCCGACACCGCCCAGCGGCAGAAACACCAGCTCATCCTTGCTCGCCATCGCCTTAACCTCACTCATGAAAAGAAAACATCACCGGCCGCGATCGACATTGTCTCGCCACCGGTATCCAGAATTAGAAAACCCTGCGCATCGATGCCCGTGAACAGGCCGGACACCGAGCGTTGTTGCAGGTTGACGGTGATGCGCTCGCCAATGCCGCAGGCTGCGCGCCGCCATTGCTCGACAATCGCCGCCGCGCCCGCGCCGCCATTCCACAGCAGCAAGACTTCGCGCATTTCCATATAAAGATGCGCGAACATCTCCTCCGGGGAAACCGGCGCGCCGTGATCGGCCAGGCATGTTACCGCATAGGGCGCGCCCTCGGGCTTGGCGGCGATATTGATGCCGATGCCGGTCACCACCACCAAACGGCCATCCGGCAGGATTTCGCTTTCGAGAAGGATGCCGCAGGTCTTGGCGCGGCCGATCAGCACATCGTTCGGCCATTTGATCTCGGCGCTTTGCCCGCCGAAAGGCAGAACCCGCGAAATCGCCGCGTGCACGGCAACCGCAACGGCAAGCGGCAGGGTGCGAAGCGCTTCCAGCGGCGCCGGATCGGTCAGCAGCAACGAGGCATAAAGATTACCGCGCTCGGAGGCCCACGCCCTTCCGCGCCGCCCGCGCCCGCCGATCTGCCGCCGGGCCGTAACCCAAAGCGGCCCGGCATCGCCGGACCGCGCATGTTCGAAACACGCCGTATTGGTGGAGCCGACCTCATCCAGCGCTTCGTGCCGGATATCGTCGTCAAGAAGACGGCGTTGCGTTTGCTCCCGCATCAAAAGAACGAGGTCGCCGCCGCTTCGGCACCCGAACCGAGCGGGCCGCCGATCAGGACATAGGCCGTGACGAACAGGCCAGCCAGGCCGAAGACCAGACGCAGCGTGCCGGAAATCCGCGCAAACTCGCCCTTGGCGTCATCGAACCAGATCAGCTTGACGATGCGCAGGTAATAATAGGCGCCGACGACGGAGGCGAGCACGCCGATGATCGCCAGCGCATAGAGCTTGGCCTCGATGGCCGCGACGAAGACGAAATACTTCCCGAAGAAGCCCGCCAGCGGCGGAATACCGGCCAGCGAGAACATCAGCGCCGTCATCACCACCGCCATGAACGGATTGGTGGTCGACAGGCCGGCGAGATCGTCGATGTTTTCCGTTGCCTCACCATCCGGGCGGCGCATCGCCATGATGCAGGCGAAGGTGCCGAGCGTCATCACCATATAGATGGTCATGTAGATGATCACGCCGGAAACGCCCGTCTGCGTGCCTGCGGCCAGACCGACCAGCGCATAACCCATATGGCTGATCGAGGAATAGGCCATCAGGCGCTTGATATTGCGCTGGCCGATGGCCGCAAACGCGCCGAGCAGCATGGAGGCGATGGCGACGAAGGTGATGATCTGGCGCCAGTCGGCCATGACAGGCTCGAAGGCGGTGGCGGCGATGCGCACCAGCATGGCCATGGCGGCGACCTTGGGGGCAGCCGCGAAGAAGGCGGTAACCGGCGTCGGCGCGCCTTCATACACGTCCGGCGTCCACATATGGAAGGGAACGGCCGAAATTTTGAACGCGAAACCGGTCAGCACGAAGACGAGGCCGAACAGCAGGCCGATGGAACGCGTCTCGGCGTTGAGCGCCGTGGCGATCTGTTCGAAGCCGGTATGGCCGGTGAAGCCGTAGACCAGCGACATGCCGTAGAGCATCATGCCCGAGGACAGGGCGCCGAGGACGAAATATTTCAGGCCCGCTTCCGTGGAGCGAACGCTGTCGCGGTTGATGGCGGCGACGACGTACAGCGCCAGCGACTGCAATTCCAGCGCCAGATAGGCGGAGATCAGGTCGTTGGCGGAGATCATCAGCAGGATGCCGAGCGTCGCCAGCACCAGCAGCACCGGAAACTCGAACTGGTTCAGATGCTCGGAGCGGCGCTCGCCCATGCTCATCACGATCGCCGTGATCGAGCCGATCAGGGCGACGATCTTGAGGAAGCGCGAGAAGCTATCGGAGATGAACACACCGCCGAAGCCCTGCCCGTCAGCTCCCGCAAACAGGATCCATGCGCCGGACACCAGCATCAGCAGCACGGCGAGCACCGAGACGCCGCCCGCCGATTTCGAGCTGGAGAACACACCGATCATCAGCAGCGCCAGGGCGCCGATGGCGAGGATGAGTTCCGGCGCCGCGAGATGCAGACTTGCAACCAAGAGTTCAGAAGTCATGTCTCAAAAATTCCTGTCTTCACTTCACCAGCGACGCAACATCCTGCGCCGCCTGCAAGGCTGCCGTATAATTGTTGACCAGCAGATCGACCGAAGCCGCCGTGGCGTCGAAGATCGGGGCCGGATAGACGCCGAAGAAAATCGTCAGCGCAATCAGCGGATAAAGCAAGGCCTGTTCACGCGGGGACAGATCGAGCATGGCCTTCAGGCTATCCTTGTCGAGCGCGCCGAACACCACGCGGCGATAGAGCCACAGCGCGTAAGCGGCCGACAGGATGACGCCCGTCGCGGCAAACAGCGCGACCCAAGTATTGGCGCGGAAGACGCCGATCAGGGTCAGGAATTCGCCGATGAAGCCGGAGGTGCCGGGCAGGCCGACATTGGCCATGGTGAAGACCATGAAGGCCACCGCATATTTCGGCATGTTGTTGGCAAGGCCGCCGTAAGCGGCGATTTCGCGGGTGTGCAGGCGGTCATAGACCACGCCGACGCAGAGGAAGAGCGCGCCCGACACGAAGCCGTGCGAGATCATCTGGAACAGCGCGCCCTGCACGCCCTGCGTATTGGCCGCGAAGATGCCCATCGTCACATAGCCCATATGGGCGACGGAGGAATAGGCGATCAGCTTCTTCATGTCGTCCTGCATCAGCGCCACCAGCGAGGTGTAGATGATGGCGATGACGGAGAGCGCGAAGACGAAGGGCGCGAAATAGTCCGAGGCCAGCGGGAACATCGACAGCGAGAAGCGGATCATGCCGTAGCCGCCGAGCTTCAGGAGGATGCCCGCCAGAATGACCGAGCCTGCCGTCGGCGCCTGAACGTGGGCGTCGGGAAGCCAGGTATGCACCGGCCACATCGGCATCTTCACCGCGAAGGAGGCGAAGAAGGCCAGCCACAGCCATGTCTGCATGCCCGCCGGGAACTTGTAGTTCAGAAGCTGGGAGATATCGGTGGTGCCGGACTGCCAGTACATCGCCATGATGGCGAGCATCATCAGCACGGAGCCGAGCAGCGTATAGAGGAAGAACTTGTAGCTTGCGTAAACGCGATCCTTGCCGCCCCAGACGCCGATGATCAGGAACATCGGGATCAGGCCGCCTTCGAAGAAGACGTAGAACAGCACCAGATCGAGCGACACGAAGACACCGATCATCAGCGTTTCCAGGATCAGGAACGCGATCATGTAGTCCTTGATGCGCTTCTCGATGGCGATCCAGCTCGCTAGGATGCAGAAGGGCATCAGCAGCGTCGTCAGGATGACGAACAGCATCGAAATACCGTCGACGCCGACATGATAGGCGATGCCGGTATTCAGCCATTCATGCTTCTCGACCATCTGGAAGCCGGGATTGGCATTGTCGAACCCCGCCCAGATGAACAGCGACACGACGAAGGTGAAGATCGTCGTGATCAGCGCGATGTTCAGCACGTTCCTCCGGCCGGAGGGGGTGTCGTCGCGCATCAGAAGCAGCAACGTCACGCCGACCAGTGGCAAAAAGGTGACCGTTGAAAGAATGGGCCAATCGGTCATCAGAAAGAACTCCCGAGCATCATCCAGGTGACGAGCGCCGCGACGCCGATCAGCATGGCAAAGGCATAATGATAGAGGTAACCGGTTTGCAGGCGGACCACGCGGTTGGTGACATCGACCACGCGGGCGGCGACACCGTTCGGGCCGTAGGTATCGATGATGCCGACATCGCCCTTCTTCCACAGGATCCTGCCAAGCGCCTTGGCGGAGCGGACGAAGAGAAGGTCATACAGCTCGTCGAAATACCACTTGTTGAGCAGGAACTGGTAGAGCACGCGGTGCTGTTGCGCGAGAACCTTCGGCGTCTCGGGCGACTTGATGTACATGTACCAGGCCGTCAGGAAGCCGACCGCCATGGCGGCGAACGGGCTCCACTTCACCCACAGCGGAACGTGGTGGAAATGCTCCAGAATTTCGTTTTCCGGCAAGGTGAACAGCGCGCCCTTCCAGAACTCGGCATAGTGATGGCCGAAGAAATAGCCTTCGAACAGCACGCCCGCGAAGACCGCGCCGATGCCCAGCACATAGAGCGGCGCCAGCATGACCAGCGGCGACTCATGGACGTGATGCATCACTTCATGCGAGGCGCGCGGCTTGCCGAAGAAGGTGAGGAAAGCCAGACGCCAGGAATAGAAGCTGGTGAACAGCGCGGCGATGACCAGCAGCGTGAAGGCGAAACCGGAGACGGCCGAATGCGAGGCATAGGCGGATTCGATAATCACGTCCTTGGAGAAGAAGCCCGCGAAGCCGAGCATGGTGCCGGGGATACCGACGCCGGTCAGCGCCAGCGTGCCGAGCGTCATCATCCAGAAGGTGATCGGGATATGCTTGCGCAGACCGCCCATGTAACGCATGTCCTGCTCGCCATCGACGGCGTGGATCACGGAACCGGCGCCAAGGAACAGCAGAGCCTTGAAGAAGGCGTGCGTGAACAGGTGGAAGATCGCCGCGCCGTAAGCGCCGACGCCGAGCGCCACGAACATGTAGCCGAGCTGCGAGCAGGTCGAATAGGCGATGACGCGCTTGATA
>JBDHTA010000073.1:0-18823 GCA_039808465.1 Rhizobiaceae bacterium
GCTGCGGCATATCCCTTCTCCCCGCACGCGGGGAGAAGGTCGCGGCAGCGGGATGAGGGGCGGCTTCACCCTCAACCCTGTATGTTTCCAACCCGCCGCTCACCACACCGCCTCCGCCACACCCGCAAACCCGGTCATCCGCAATTGCCGCGCCCCTTCCAGCCCGAGCGGCTGATGGGTGGCCGCAAGCGCGATGCCGCCGTCATCGAGATGGCGGCGCACCAGCCCGGCGAACATGCGGTCGGAATCGGCGTCGAGCGCGGCCGTCGGCTCGTCCAGCAGCCAGACAGGCCGCCATGCCACCAGCAGCCGGGCGATGGAAAACCGCCGCTGCTGCCCCGCCGACAGGTAGCCGTAGGGCAGATGGGTGATATCGCCCAGCCCCACCGTCTCCGCCGCCTCGTCCACCGAAAGCGACGTCCCGCCAAGGCTGTCGCGCTGGAAGGCTTTCCAGAAATCGAGATTTTCGGCGACCGTCAATTCGCGCTTCATCGCATTGCGATGGCCGAGATAATGGCAATATTCGGCAGCCCGCGCGCCCGCCTCGATCCCCTCGCCCGCAAGCGTCACCCGGCCGCGCTCGGCGGGCAGCAGGCCCGCGACGACGCGCAGCAGCGTGGATTTTCCCGAGCCGTTGCGGCCGGTGACGA
The DNA here is from genome assembly GCA_039808465.1 of Rhizobiaceae bacterium. Classification (GTDB taxonomy): domain Bacteria; phylum Pseudomonadota; class Alphaproteobacteria; order Rhizobiales; family Rhizobiaceae; genus Metarhizobium. The sequence goes on from JBDHTA010000073.1 coordinate 651, forward strand.
TCAGCGCCTCGCCCGCCTTCAGCGCGAAGGAAATGCCGCTGAAGATCAGCTCCTCGCCGCGCCGCGCGCAAAGGTCTTCGGCGCTAAGCAGCATGGCCGGACGCTCCTGTCGGGGTATGTGGTTGCAGCGCAAAAAATTCCCGCCAAGGGCCTTTCACACTCTGGAACCTTTCTTAGAAATTATCTATAAGACTTGCAACCACGCCAGCGGTCGGCGTGAACATCATCTCTCCGCCGAACTTTGGGGATGTCGCCTGACAACCCCGCGTGCGGACAGCGGAAATGGCCGCACCCGCATCCTGATGTGCATGAAGTGCATGGGCGTTCGCACGACTGTGTTGGCTATCAGAAACGGGGTTTCTCGTGTCTCACTCTCTCGATAGTTTCAATTGCCGCTCCACGCTGACCGTGGATGGCAAGGACTACGTCTATTTCAGCCTGCCCAAAGCCGAAGCGAACGGCCTGCCCGGCGTCTCCAGGCTGCCCTTCTCGATGAAGGTGCTGCTGGAAAACCTGCTGCGCAACGAGGACGGCCGCTCGGTCACGAAAAAAGACATTCTCGCCGTCGCCAAATGGCTTGAGAACAAGGGTCTGGAAGAAGCCGAAATCGCCTATCGCCCGGCCCGCGTGCTGATGCAGGACTTCACCGGCGTTCCGGCCGTGGTCGATCTCGCGGCCATGCGCGACGGCATCAAGGCGCTCGGCGGCGATCCGGAAAAGATCAACCCGCTGGTGCCTGTCGATCTCGTCATCGACCACTCGGTCATCGTCGACGAATTCGGCTCCGCCACCGCCTTCGCCCGCAATGTCGAGCTGGAATACCAGCGCAACGGCGAGCGCTACCGCTTCCTGAAATGGGGCCAGCAGGCGTTCAAGAATTTCCGCGTTGTTCCGCCCGGCACCGGCATCTGTCACCAGGTCAACCTCGAATATCTCGGCCAGACCGTCTGGACGAAGGACGAGGATGGCCAGACGATTGCCTATCCCGACACCTGCGTCGGCACCGATTCGCACACCACGATGATCAACGGCCTTGGCGTTCTCGGCTGGGGCGTCGGCGGCATCGAGGCGGAAGCGGCGATGCTCGGCCAGCCGGTCTCCATGCTGCTGCCCGAGGTCATCGGCTTCAAGCTGACCGGCAAGCTCAAGGAAGGCGTCACCGCCACCGACCTCGTGCTGACTGTGGTGCAGATGCTGCGCAAGAAGGGCGTCGTTTCCAAATTCGTGGAATTCTTCGGCCCCGGCATGGACAATATGCCGCTCGCCGACCGCGCCACCATCGGCAATATGGGCCCGGAATACGGCGCGACCTGCGGCTTCTTCCCGGTCGACGGCGAAACCATCAACTACCTCACCATGTCCGGCCGCGCCAAGGACCGCATCGCGCTGGTCGAAGCCTATTCGAAGGCGCAAGGCATGTGGCGTGACGGCGACGGTTCCGACCTCGTCTTCACCGACACGCTGGAACTCGACCTCGGCGACGTCGTGCCCTCGATGGCCGGTCCCAAGCGTCCCGAAGGCCGCCTGCCGCTGGAAACCATCGCGCCGAACTTCGCCGCCGCCCTCGAAGGCGACTACAAGAAGCCCGGCCAGCTTGCCAACCGCTATGCCGTCGAAGGCGAAAGCTTCGATCTCGGCCATGGCGACGTGGCGATCGCCGCCATCACCTCCTGCACCAACACGTCCAACCCGAGCGTGCTGATCGCCGCCGGTCTTCTCGCCCGCAACGCCGTGGCGAAGGGCCTGAAGTCGAAGCCGTGGGTGAAGACGTCGCTGGCGCCGGGATCGCAGGTCGTCGGCGAATACCTCGCCAAGTCCGGTCTCCAGACGGATCTGGACGCGCTCGGCTTCAACCTCGTCGGCTTCGGCTGCACCACCTGCATCGGCAATTCCGGCCCGCTGCCCGCGCCGATCTCCAAAACGATCAACGACAAGGGCCTGATCACGGCTGGCGTTCTCTCGGGCAACCGCAACTTCGAAGGCCGCATCTCGCCGGACGTGCAGGCGAACTACCTCGCCTCGCCGCCGCTGGTCGTGGCTTACGCGCTGGCAGGCACCGTCCAGAAGGATCTGACCACGGAGCCGCTCGGCGAAGACCAGAACGGCAACCCGGTCTTCCTCAAGGATATCTGGCCGACCTCGCACGAAATTCAGGAGTTCATCCAGAAATTCGTCACCCGCGAACTCTACGAAAGCAAATATGCCGACGTGTTCAAGGGCGACGAGAACTGGCAGGCGGTTCAGGTTCCGGCAGGCCAGACCTATGCCTGGGACGACGATTCGACCTATGTGCAGAACCCGCCCTATTTCGTCGGCATGGCGAAGACGGGCTCGGGCATTTCCGACATCAAGGGGGCGCGCATCCTCGGCCTGTTCGGCGACAAGATCACCACCGACCATATTTCTCCGGCCGGTTCGATCAAGGCGCAGTCTCCGGCGGGCGCCTACCTGCTCGGCCATGGCGTCGCGGTGGCGGACTTCAACCAGTACGGCACGCGCCGCGGCAATCATGAAGTGATGATGCGCGGCACCTTCGCCAATATCCGCATCCGCAACCACATGCTCGGCCCGAACGGCCGCGAAGGCGGCTACACCGTCCATTATCCGTCCAAGGAAGAGATGTCGATCTACGACGCGGCCATGAAGTACAAGGCCGAGGGCGTGCCGCTCGTCATCTTCGCCGGCGTCGAATACGGCAACGGCTCCTCGCGCGACTGGGCGGCCAAGGGCACCAACCTGCTCGGCGTCAAGGCCGTCATCGCCCAGTCCTTCGAGCGCATCCACCGCTCGAACCTGGTCGGCATGGGCGTCGTTCCCTTCGTCTTCGAGGAAGGCACCACCTGGGCGAGCCTCGGCCTCAAGGGCGACGAAACCGTCACCATCGAAGGCCTCGGCAACGTCAAGCCGCGTGAATGGAAGGTGGCGAAGATCACCTCCGCCGATGGTTCGGTCAAGGAAATCAACATCCTGTGCCGCATCGACACGCTGGACGAGGTGACCTACATGAACAATGGCGGCATCCTCCAGACCGTGTTGCGCGATCTGGCGGCCTGAGCCTTTTCGGACATGCCATTCGAGACCGCCGGGGACCATGTTCCCGGCGGTTTTCTTTTGCGGAAATCCTCACCCCTTCGTGACTTTGCCTTGAACGCTCCACGGTGTAGAGCAGAAAGGCAATCGGGAATGAGAGATGACACGGTTCTGGACGATTCTGGCGCTCGGGCTTGGCCTGACCTCGCCGCTTTGCGCCGAAGAGGCGGCAAAGCCGCTGAAAGGCGTCGTCGAGCTGTTCACCTCGCAGGGCTGCGCCTCCTGCCCGCCCGCCGATGCCATGCTGGAAAACCTCATCCGCCAGGGCGATGTCATCGCGCTCTCCTACCATGTCGATTACTGGAACTATCTCGGCTGGAAGGACACGATGGGGTCGAAGGAAAACACCGACCGGCAATATGCCTATGCCCGCACGCTCGGCCGCAACAATGTCTATACGCCGCAGGCCGTCATCAATGGCCGCGATCACATGAGCGGCTCGGATCTCGGCGGCATCAATGCAAAGCTCGATGCCTTGCGCAAGGAAGGCAAGGGCCTGACGGTCGATGTGAAGACGGCGCGGCGCGGCGACGAGCTGGAAATCAATATCGGCCCCGGCAAGGGCAAGGCCAATGTCGTCATCGCCTATTTCGACCGCAATCAGGTGATTCAGGTGGAAAAGGGCGAGAATGCCGGGCGCAAGATCACCTACTGGCACATGGTCAACGATCTCCAGACCGTCGGCATGTGGGACGGCAAGCCGCTGCGCCTCGTTCTGCCCGCCAATGTGATGGAATCAAAGCGCCACGAGGGCTGCGTGGTGATGCTGCAATCGGCTTCCGCTAAGGGCGACCCCGCCGATATTCGCGGCGCGGCGATCCTCACCTATGATCGCCGCGACTGAGCAAGCCCGTCACGCAGCTTGCATTTTCCCGTTCATGAGGCACACTGTCACGACTCTGTCGGCAGGGATTGAGGAGCATTCATGAGCGATCAGCCGGATGTGTCGCGCCGTGGCGGACGCGGCGATGATACCGTCGTCGATCTCGGGGAATACCGGCAAAGCCGCGATCCGATGCCCGTCACCTTCCACCGCCGCGAGCTGGACGCTATCCTGCGCATCTATGGCCGCATGGTCGGCGAAGGCGAATGGCGCGATTACGCCATCGACCACCTCAAGGACAAGGCGGTGTTTTCCGTCTTCAAGCGCTCCGGCGAAATGCCGCTGTTCCGCATCGAGAAGAACCCGAAGCTCGCCAGCCGCCAGGGCGCCTTCAGCGTCATCAACGTCAACGGCATGGTGCTGAAACGCGGCCACGAGCTGCCGCAGGTGCTGAAGGTGTTCGACAAGGCGTTGAAGCTGATCGAGACCTGAAATGCAAAAAGGCGGCCGAAGCCGCCTTTCCCAAACCCGTTATTGTCCGCTTAGTTGTTGCGGTTGCCGAACAGTTGCAGCAGGAACATGAACAGGTTGACGAAGTCGAGATAGAGCCGCAGCGCGCCCATGATCGCCTTGCGGCCCATGACGGCGGTGTCGTCCTGCTCGAAATACATTTCCTTGATCTTCTGCGTGTCGTAGGCGGTCAGGCCCGCGAAGACCAGCACGCCGATCACCGAGATGGCGAATTGCAGGGCGGAAGACTGAAGGAAGATATTGACCAGCGCGGCAATGATGACGCCGAACAGGCCCATGATCAGGAACGAACCCATGGCCGACAGGTCGCGCTTGGTCGTGTAGCCGAACAGCGACAGCCCGCCGAATGCGGCGGCGGTCACGAAGAACACCTGCACGATGCTCTGGCTGGTATAGACCAGGAAGATCGAGGACAGCGACAGGCCCATCAGGCCCGCATAGACCCAGAAGGTCGTCTGCGCGGCGGAGACCGACATGGAATTGATGCGGTAGCTCAGGAAGAACACGAGCGCCAGCGGCGAAAGCATCACCACCCATTTCAGGGCGCTGGTGTAAAGCGTCACACCGAAGGAGGTCAGCATCATGCCGTTGCCGAGCGTCGCGACCGCGGCGGAGGGATCGGACGTGGTGGCGAGCGAGAACATGCCGTAAGCCGCCAGACCCGTGATCGCCAGACCCAGCGCCATCAGGTTGTAAACCTTCAGCATGTAGGCGCGCAGGCCCTCGTCAATCAGTTGGCCGGATTGCGCGCCCGCGTAATTGGTCCGGTTCTGGTAGTTTCGAAGATCAGCCATTCTTACCTCTTTCCCGCTCCGATGGATTTGCGGACGGCGGCAAGAATCCGCCGCCCGTTGCGGAACGCTTTCAATATGATGCGCGAAAGCCCGGCTTACAAGGCCGATTGCGCCGCCATCACATTAAATTGCCGTCACAATTCGCGCAGCACCGGCGCCGCCTTCTGCCCCAGCACCCGCCAGGTGCCGATCAGGCCGATGCCGACCGTCATCACCAGCGCCGCGACGAGCGTGCCGATGGCGACATCGGCGAGGAAGGCGGAGGGCAGTTTCATCACCCGCGTCACCACGAACCAGGCCGAAACGCCGCCCGCGCACAGCGCAAAAACCGCCGTCGCGAAGCCGAGGATCAGATATTCGTAGGAGAAGGCGCGAATCAGCAGCCCGCGCGTCGCCCCCAGCGTCTTCAGCACCACCGCGTCATGGGTGCGGGCGCGGTTGCCCGAAGCAAGAGCCCCTGCCAGCACCAGCACCGAGGCGATCAGCGCCACCGACGCGGCGGCGCGGATGGCGACGGCAAGCTGGGCGACGAGATCGTTGACGATATCCAGCGCATCCTTGACGCGCACGCTGGTAATGGTCGGGTAGGCGTTGGTGACCTTGCGCAGCAGCGCCGCCTCCTCAGCCGGTCCGGCCTGCGGGTCGATCAGCGTCGCCAGCCAGGAATGCGGCGCGCCCGCGAAGGTGTTGGGCGAAAACACCATGACGAAATTGATCGCCAGCGATTCCCACTGCACCTGCCGCAGATTGGCGATCTTCGCCGTGATGTTGCGCCCGAGCACGTTGACGGTGACGGCATCGCCGAGCTTCAGGCCAAGCTCGCCCGCCTCCTGCGCCGAGAAGGAGACCAGCGGCTCGCCGCTGTAATCGGCGGGCCACCAATCGCCCGCCGTCAGCGAGGAATTTTCCGGCTGGTTCTGGGCGTAGGTGATGCCGCGATCGCCGCGCAGCACCCAGCGGGCGGCGGGCGGCACGTCCATCTTCGCCACGTCCTGCCCGTTCAGTTCGAGAATGCGCCCGCGCAGCATCGGCACGCGGATCAGCTTGCCCTCCGGCGCCGCTTCCTCGATCAACTGCCGGAAGCCCTCGACCTCGCTGCCCTGAATATCGACGAAGAAGAAGTTCGGGGCCCGCTCCGGCAGGTTGCCGGTCAGTTCGCGGCGCAGATTGCCGTCGATCAGCGACAGCGTCACCAGCAGCGCAAGGCCAAGGCCGAGCGACAGCACCACGGACGGCGTCAGCGCGCCGGGCCGGTGAATATTGCCGACGGCAAGCCGCAGCGCTGGCGAATGCACCTGCGGCGCCCGCCGCGCCAGAGCCGCGACGCCCGCCGCCACCAGCCGCAGCAGGATGAAGGCGAAGGCGACCGAGACAAGGAAGACAGCGGCGATGAAGCGGTCGAAGGCGGTGAGGATGACGAGCGCGCAGAGCGCGGCCAGCACCGCGCCCGCCGCCGCCAGATACGGCCAGGACGGCAGCCCCGCCCGCTCGAAACCCTGCTCGCGGAACAGGGCGGTTGCCGGAACCTCGCGGGCATGGCCGAGCGGCAGGATGGCGAAGGCAAGCGTCGTCATCAGGCCGAACACCGCCGCCAGCGCAAGGGCTGCCGGATAAAGCGCCGGTTCCGCCGCCACCGGCAGCACCGAGGCGAGGAAGGGCGCCGCCAGCATCGGCGCCAGCGCCCCGAACACCAGCCCGGCGAGAATGCCGATCCCGGCGATCAGCAGGATCTGGATGAGATAGATCGCCGCCACCACGCTGGCAGGCGCGCCGAGGCATTTGAAGGTGGCGATGGTGGTGCGCTTGGCGTCGAGGAAGGCGCGCACCGCATTGGCGACGCCGACACCGCCGACGATCAGTGCCGTCAGCCCCACCAGCGTCAGGAATTGCGAGAAGCGGGTGACATTGTCGCTGAGCGAGGGCGCGGCGCGGTCGCTCACCCGGATCGACCATCCGGCGGCGGGAAAGCGCTTGCCCGCCTCCTCCTGAATCGCGGCGGGCGCGGGCGAACCGCTGTGCAGCCGGATCTTGTAGGCATGCTCGACAAGGCTTCCCGTTTCCATCAACCCGGTGGCGGCAAGCCCTTCGAGGCTGAGCAGCAGGCGCGGCGCAAAGCCGAACCCTTCGGAAATCGCATCCGGCTCGGTCTTCACCGTGCCGGTGATGACGAGCTTCGCCTTGCCGAGCAGCAATTCGCCGCCCACCTTGATGCCGAGGCGATCGAGCAGCAGCGGCGCGGCAACCGCGCCATAGCGTTCGCCCTGCTTCGCCACCAGACCGGCCAGCGCCCCGCCCTCGTTCGCCTCGAAAGCGCCATAGAGCGGATAGGCGGCATCCACCGCCTTCACCTCCGCCAGCGACTGGTCGGAGCCATCGGGCAGGCGCGCCATCGAGCGCAGGCGGCTGGACACCGCGACATCGCCCAGCCCTTGCAGATAGGCCAGCTCTTCCGCCGAGGCTTCGCGATTGTTCAGTTCGAAACGGATATCGCCCGCCAGCAGCGTCTGCCCCTGCGCGGCAATCGCATCGGCAATCGAGGAGGACACGGAATTGACCGCCGCGATCGCCCCGGTGCCGAGCGCGATGCAGGCGAGAAAGATATAGAAGCCCGAGAGCCCGCCGCGCAATTCGCGCAGCGCCAGCCGCCAGGCCAGTTTCAGCCGCGATGCCAGCCCGCTCATGCGTAGGCCGCCGTCTGGGCCGGGGCGCCGGCCGCGCTGTCACCGGCGATCTCGCCGGAGCGCACCCGGATCTGGCGCGAGCAGCGGGCGGCAAGCGCGGGATCGTGGGTGACGAGCACCATGGTCATGCCGCGCTCGGCCTGCTTGGAAAACAGCAGGTCGGCGATCTGGCGGCCGGTCTCGGTGTCGAGATTGCCGGTCGGCTCGTCGGCGATCAGCACGGCGGGCGATGGCGCCAGCGCCCGGGCAATCGCCACGCGCTGCTGCTCGCCGCCCGAAAGCTGGCCCGGATAGTGATGCAGCCGCTCGCCCAGCCCCACCGCCTCCAGTTCGCGCCGCGCAATCTCGAAGGCGCCGCGCTTGCCCGCCAGTTCCAGCGGCACGGCGACGTTTTCCAGCGCCGTCATATTGGCGATCAGATGGAAGGACTGGAAGACGATGCCGATATTGCGGCCGCGGAAATCCGCCAGCGCATCCTCGCCCAGACCATGCAGGGCGGTGCCGTTGATATGGATTTCGCCGGAATCCAGCCGTTCCAGCCCGGCCAGCACCATCAGCAGCGTCGATTTGCCCGAGCCCGAGGGACCGACGATGCCCACCGCCTCGCCCGCGTCGATGGAAAGATCGATGCCTTTGAGCACATGCACCGAAGCCGCGCCCCGGCCTAGCGTCAAATCGGCCCTGTTCAGCGCGATGATGGTTTTGGTCAAGGGAAAGCTTCCTATATTGGGTGGGACACGACGACCTGCCGCCGGAACGATCCCGGCCAAGATAGGAAAAGCCCCATGCGATTTAAAGCCGCGCTCATTCACTTCACCGTCATCCTGGCGGCCTTTGCGGTTAACCCGGCCCATGCCGCAGCGCGCGCGCTCCAGATGGTCGGCTTCGGCGACAGCCTGATGGCGGGCTATCAGCTTGCCCCCGGCGACGCCTATCCCGCCAGGCTGGAAGCGGCCCTGAAGGCCGAGGGCGTCGACGTCACCATCGCCAATGCGGGCGTTTCCGGCGATACGACCTCGGCGGGACTGGCGCGCATCGACTGGTCCGTGCCCGACGGCACCGATGCGGTGATCCTCGAACTCGGCGCCAATGACGCGCTGCGCGGCGTGCCGCCGCAGGAAACCGAGCGCAACCTCGACGCCATGCTGACGCGCCTGAAGGAGCGCGGCATCGCCGTCATCCTGATGGGCATGCTGGCCCCGCCGAACATGGGCGCGGAATTCGGCGAAAAATTCAACGGGCTCTTTCCCCGGCTGGCGCAGAAGCACGGCGTGGCGCTCTATCCCTTCTTCCTCGACGGCGTGGCCGCGCAATCCGCCCTGCAACTGGAAGACGGCATGCATCCGAACCCCGAGGGCGTCAATGTGATGGTGGAAAAATCACTTCCCGCCATACGGGAATTCGTGAAAGGAATTTCCACCGGAACAAAATAGGGTTGCACGGATTTCCTTTGCATGGTTCGCTAGAACCATCTGGCCCATGAGATTCGGGGAACTCGCCATGCCGAGACTGTTCACCGCCCTCGAAATTCCGCGCAGCGTGGCCCTCAGCCTTTCCCTGCTGCGCGGCGGACTTCCCGGAGCACGCTGGATCGATGTCGAGAATTATCACATCACCCTGCGCTTCATCGGCGATGTCGATGGCCGCACGGCCGATGAGATCGTCGACCGGCTCGACCGCATCGACCGCCCGGAATTTTCCATCAGCCTGACCGGCACCGGCTCCTTCGGCGGCAAGAAACCGCATTCCGTCTGGGCGGGCGTTTCACCGGCGCCGGAGATGACCGCCTTGCAGGCGGAAATCGAGCGCATCTGCCAGCGCCTCGGCCTGCCCCCCGATCCGCGCAAATTCTCGCCGCATGTCACGCTGGCGCGGCTCAAGGGCGCCCGCGTCGACGATGTCGTGCATTACCTGGCGGGCCGGGGCAATTTCCATACCGCCCCCTTCACCGCGCCGCGCTTCGTGCTGCTGTCCTCGCGGGATTCGGTCGGCGGCGGCCCCTATCTGACCGAGGAAGTGTTTCCGCTGCGCGAGGAAATCACCCCCCGCAGCGCCCATGAGGCGATGGAGAAAAGCCTGCTATGACCCGCGACAGACTGGAGGGCGAAGCCCTTGCCGGAAAACTGGCGGAGGCCCCCGGCTGGAAACTGGGGGATGACGGCAAGTCGATCTCCAGGACTTTCAAGTTCGCCGGTTTTCCGCAGGCCTTCGGCTTCATGACGCAGGCGGCGCTCACCGCCGAGAAGCTCGATCACCATCCGGAATGGTTCAACGTCTATTCCCGCGTCGACGTGACGCTGACCACCCATTCGGCGGGCGGACTGACGGAGCTGGATTTCAGGCTGGCGGCGCGCATGGATAAGGCCGCGCTGGCGGCGGGCGTGAAGCAGGGCGATTGAAATCGGCGATTGCCCTTCCCATATTGCTTCCGCAACCCGGAGGACAAGGTGACAGCGGACGACGTGAAATTCGGTGAAATTCTGCTTCCCGGCGACGAGGAAACCCGCGAAAAACGCGAAAAATCGGTAAAGGCGAAGTTCTGGCCCACCTTCCGCAAGGCGGTGCGGCAGATTCCCTTCGGCCGCGATGTCGTTGCCGCCTTCTACTGCGCCATCGATCCGAAAACGCCGACGCGGGTGCGCGGCACGCTTCTGGCGGCGCTCGCCTATTTCGTGATGCCGATGGACATGATCCCGGACTTCTTCGCCGTCGTCGGCTTTTCCGACGACGTGGCGGTGCTGACGACAGCGCTGGCGATGATTCGCGGCCATATGAAGGAGCAGCATTATCAGTCCGCCGACGCGGCGCTGGCCGAGGGCGAGGAATAGCCTTTCGCGGTGCCCAGCGACAAATTCTTGCCCGATTCTTTGTGTCAAAACCGGAAAGGGACGCGCTTCCATCAGGCCGGATGATCTTTGCCGACAGTCTTGAGTATCGAGGCGAATGCCGGTTCCGGCCCATCATGGAGCGCGTCCCGGTTCTTTTCTCATCCATCTTCACGGTTTGGTAACCTGAATGAAATCACAATGGACGGGATCCTTACGAAATTAGCCTGACCCCGGCCCCGGGGTTCGCATGGCGCACGAACCGGCAGGAAATCATGTTTGCAAGACGTTTCGCACTCGCTCTTACCCTTGTACTGGCAAGCGCCGGGATAGCAGCGGCCCAGACACCGACCCGGATTCAGCAGTTCAAGGCGTGGGGCGCCTATTCCTACAAGTCCGGCAACGGCAATGTCTGCTACGTGCTGTCGGTGCCGACCGCCAAGGAACCGGCCAGCGTCGATCACGGCGACATCTTCTTCATCGTCTCGCAGCGCCCCGGCCAGAACATCTCCTACGAGCCGCAGGCGATGATGGGCTATGTGATGAAGGAAAACTCGAAGGTGACCGTCACCGTCGACAACAAGTCCTTCACGCTGTTCACCAAGGAGCGCGCCGCCTGGGTGGAGAACGCCGCCGAGGAACCCGCCCTCGTCGCCGCCATGAAGACCGGCCACAACATGACGGTGAAGGCCGTGTCGCGCAGGGGGACGGTCACGTCCTATTCCTACTCGCTGCAAGGCATTTCGGCCGCGCTGAAGCAGATCGAGCGCTGCAAGTAAGCCGCCGTCCATCAGGAAATTCCGCAAAAAGCCGGTCCGCAGGGGCCGGCTTTCGCCGTTTCGATATCTGCCATGCAGACCGATGGGGTGACGCGGGCGCGATTTGATGCTAAAGGGCGCGGCAATTGCGACGGACATTGCCTTTTGCCGCCTTGAGCAGCACCCCGTCCGCCTTTCATTCATTCCATATGCGCCGCCGCCGGAACCATCCGGCCGCATGGCGTGCCGAACCGGGAAACTGACGATGGATGCCATGGAAATGCTGAGCGCGCCGGTAAAGGCGCCGATGGTGACGCGCCCGCTCGATGCCGGGACAAAGCCCAGCCTGATCGGCCTTTCCCGCGAGGACATGGGCCAGGCGCTGAAGGACTGCGGCGTGCCGGAGCGGCAGGTGCGCATGCGCGTCAGCCAGATCTGGCACTGGCTCTATGTGCGCGGCGTTTCCGATTTCGACCACATGACCAATGTGGCCAAGGACATGCGCGAAACGCTGAAGAAGCATTTCACCATCGCCCGCCCCGAGATCGTCGAGGAGCAGGTGTCCAACGACGGCACCCGCAAATGGCTGCTGCGCTTTCCCCCGCGCGGCGCGGGCCGTCCGGTCGAGGTGGAAACCGTCTACATTCCCGAGGAAGGGCGCGGCACGCTGTGCATTTCCAGCCAGGTCGGCTGTTCGCTCACCTGCTCCTTCTGTCACACCGGCACGCAGCGCCTGGTGCGCAACCTGACGGCGGAGGAAATCCTCGCCCAGCTCCTGCTCGCCCGCGACCGCCTCGGCGACTTCCCGGACCGCGATTCCCCGGTGGGTGCGATGATGCCCGCCGAGGGCCGCAAGGTCTCCAACATCGTGATGATGGGCATGGGCGAGCCGCTTTACAATTTCGAGGCGGTGAAGACCGCCCTGCTGATCGCCTCCGATGGCGACGGGCTGTCGCTGTCGAAGCGGCGCATCACCCTGTCGACCTCCGGCGTGGTGCCGGAAATCTTCCGCACCGGCGACGAGATCGGCGTCATGCTGGCGATTTCGCTGCATGCGGTGCGCGACGACCTGCGCGACATGCTGGTGCCGATCAACAAGAAATATCCGCTGAAGGAGCTGATGGACGCCTGCCGCAAATATCCGGGCCTGTCGAATGCGCGCCGCATCACCTTCGAATATGTGATGCTGAAGGACGTCAACGACAGCCTGGAAGACGCCAAGGGCCTGATCCAGTTACTGAAAGGCGTTCCGGCCAAGATCAACCTCATTCCCTTCAACCCCTGGCCCGGCACCAATTACCAGTGCTCGGACTGGGCGACGATCGAGAAATTCGCCGATTTCATCAATTCGGCCGGATACGCCTCGCCGATCCGCACCCCCCGCGGCCGCGACATCCTGGCCGCCTGCGGCCAGTTGAAATCGGAATCGGAACGCATGCGCAAGACCGAACGCCTGGCCTTCGAAGCGATGATGATCGCCAATCACGGTGAGGATTAAATCACAGGGATTTCTGTGGGGCTTTTGCCGCTTCCATATATCTTCGGTTGCATCAAGCCAGGTTCGCATCCTATCCTGAGACAATAATGTCTCGAGGAAATCATGCCGACCATCAATGGAAATAACAAAAACAACAAGCTCAAAGGCGATAGCGACGTTTTTGGCGTAACCAACCACATCTACGGCTTCGGCGGAGACGATACGCTTGAAGGCGGCTTTCATGCCAGCAATCATATCTGGGGTGGCGACGGCAACGACATCATCCGTGGCGGCATCGGCATCAACCGGCTTTATGGCGATGCGGGCGACGATCACATCGAGGTGGTCTGGAACGCCCCGGACAGCAAGCTTTACGGCGGATCGGGGAACGATACGCTGGTATCCGGCCAATACAGCGATGGCTTTCACCTCATGGGTGAAGGCGGTCTTTATATGGATGGCGGCAAGGGCGCCGACTTGATGATCGGCGGCGCGGGCGGCGATATATTCATCGTCGATAACGCCAGGGATAAGGTTGTCGAGACATGGGTGCCGGAATTCGACAATATTCCCAATCCCGTCGACATCGTCCGCGCCAGCCTGTCCTATGCTTTGACGGCCGACGCCAGGATTGAAATTCTGGAAACGACCAACGTTAAGGGCACAAAGGCGATCGAGCTGAGCGGCAACGGCTTTTCCCAGACGATTCGCGGCAATGCTGGCAATAACACGCTGTCCGGATTGGGCGGCAACGATATTCTCGACGGCGGCCTCGGCAACGACAGGATGATCGGCGGGACTGGCAACGATATCTATATCGTCGACAGCAGCAAAGATGTGGTCATCGAAAAGGCCGGGCAAGGCACGGACACCGTCAAGGCTTCCGTATCCTACGCGCTTCCGGCCGATGTCGAGAACCTGATTCTCACGGGAAGCCGGGCAATCAATGCAACCGGCAATGCGATGGCGAACACAATCACCGGCAATTCGGCGGCAAACGTGCTGAAAGGCGGCGGCGGCAACGATAAGCTGAGCGGCGGCGGCGGAAACGACACGCTGGATGGCGGCACCGGCAGCGACAGGATGAGCGGCGGAACTGGTAACGACATCTATATCGTCGACAGCAGCAAAGATGTGGTCATCGAAAAGGCCGGGCAAGGCACGGATACCGTCAAGGCTTCCATATCCTATGCGCTTCCGGCCGATGTCGAGAACCTGATTCTCACGGGAAGCCGGGCAATCAATGCAACCGGCAATGCGATGGCGAACACAATCACCGGCAATTCGGCGGCAAACGTGCTGAAAGGCGGCGGCGGCAACGATAAGCTGAGCGGCGGCGGCGGAGCGGACAGCCTGTATGGCGGGGCAGGAAAGGACGTTTTCATTTTCAAATCGCTCGCCGATTCAACGGTTGCCAAGGCGGGAAGGGACACGATCCATGATTTCAAATCCGACGTCATCGATCTGCGCGCCATCGATGCCAATACCGAGCTTGCCGGGGATCAGTCCTTCTCCTTCATCAATGCGAAAGCCTTTTCGGGAAGCGCAGGAGAACTGCGTTATGACAAGGGCGTGCTCCAGGGCGATGTGAACGGCGATAGCAGCGCGGACTTTGCAATCAACGTGAGCGGCGCTCCCGTTCTGACCATGGACATGCTTCTTCTGTGAGAAAAGGCAAACAATTCTCGATATCGCGAAAATCGGCGCGCCGGAGCGCGCCGGGATGGTTGATTTTGCCCGCACCCGGCCTATAAATGCGGCAATTATTGTCTGGGAGGAATTTATGCGTTCACTTCTGCTTGCCTTCGCCGCCACGCTGGCGATCACAACCGCCGCAAAGGCCGAGGACGTCACCGTCGCCGTGACGGCCATCGTCGAACATCCGGCACTGGATGCCGCCCGTGACGGCGTGAAGGAAGCGCTGGCCGCCGCCGGTTACAAGGAAGGCGAAAACCTGAAATTCGTCTACCAGTCCGCGCAGGGCAACCCGGCCACCGCCGCCCAGATCGCCCGCCAGTTCGCAGGCGACGCGCCCAACGTCATCGTGCCGATCTCCACGCCTTCCGCGCAGGCCGCCGTTTCCGCCACCCGCGATATCCCGATCGTCTTCACCGCCGTTTCCGATCCGCTCGGCGCCCAGCTCGTCAAGGATATGGAAAAGCCCGGCGGCAATGTCACCGGCCTCTCGGACATGTCGCCGGTCGCCGAGCATGTCGCGCTGATCAAGGAAATCCTGCCGAACGCCAAGACGATCGGCTATCTCTACAATTCCGGCGAAGCCAATTCGGTGTCGCTGCTCGCCGTGCTGAAGGCCGAGGCTGAAAAGGCCGGTCTGTCGGTGGTCGAATCCGCCGCCACCAAGTCGGCCGAGGTTCAGGGCGCGGCCCGCGCGCTGGTCGGCAAGGCCGACGCCATCTATGTTCCGACGGACAACACCATCATTTCCGCTCTCGAAGGCGCGGTGGCCGTGGCCGAGGAAAGCAAGCTGCCGCTGTTCACCGCCGATACCGATTCGGTCTCGCGCGGATCGCTGGCGGCTCTCGGCTTCAACTATCACGATGTCGGCAAGCAGACCGGCGAGATCGTCGTGCGCATCCTCAAGGGCGAGAACGCGGGCGACATTCCGGTGCGCGTCGCAGCCGGCAGCGATCTGGTCGTCAACAAGGCCGCCGCGGAAAAGATGGGCGTCACCCTGCCGGAATCCGTTCTGAAGCGGGCCAACAACGTCATCGAATAAACCCTCCCGCCTGCGGGAATCAGTGTGCAGAATCAACGGCAGCCGCCCTCATGCGACATGAGGGCGGCTCGCTTCATATAACAGACAGAGGAATAACGCTTGAGTGTGATCGCTTTCTGGGGAGCCGTGGAACTGGGGCTGATCTATGCCTTCGTTGCGCTCGGCGTATTCCTGGCCTTCCGCGTGCTCGATTTTCCCGATCTGACCGTGGACGGCTCCTTTCCGCTGGGGGCGGCGGTGACGGCGGTGCTGATCACCGCTGGCGTCAACGCATGGGCCGCCGCCGGGGTCGCCATGGTGGCGGGCGCCGCCGCCGGGATCGTCACCGCGCTACTCAACGTGCGCTTCAGGATCCTCAACCTGCTCGCCTCGATCCTGACGATGATCGCACTGTTTTCGGTCAATCTGCGCGTCATGGGCAAGCCCAACGTCGCGCTCATCAATGCCGATACGATGATCAGCCCCTTCTTCGGGCATGGCCTGCGTGAATTCTACGTCCGGCCGCTGTTCATCGGCGTTCTCGTCGTCATCGCCCTCATCCTCGTCTGGCGCTTTCTGGAAAGCGATGCCGGGCTGGCGATGCGCGCCACCGGCGCCAACGCCCGCATGGCCCGGGCCCAGGGCGTCGACACCAGCCGCCAGATCTATCTCGGCATGGCGCTGTCGAATGCGCTGGTGGCGCTGGGCGGCGCGCTGTTTGCGCAGGTCAGCGGCTTTGCGGATGTCACCTCCGGCGTCGGCACCATCGTCGTCGGCCTTGCCGCCGTCATCATCGGCGAAACCCTGTTCGGGGCGCGCGGCATCCTGATCGCGCTGATCGGCTGCGTCATCGGCTCGATCCTCTACCGCATCGCCATCCAGCTCGCGCTCTCCACCGATATGCTCGGCTTGCAGGCTTCCGACCTCAATTTCGTCACCGCGCTCCTCGTCACCATCGCGCTCATCCTTCCCCGCCTGCGCCGTGGAGGTGCCGCATGATCTCGATCAACGATATCAAGGTCGTGTTCGGCAAGGGAACGCCCTTGCAGAAGCAGGCCCTGAACGGCGTCAGCCTTACCATCGAGCAGGGCAGCTTCGTTACCGTCATCGGCTCGAACGGCGCGGGCAAGTCCACCCTGCTCGGCGTTCTCGCGGGCGATGTGATCCCGACCGAGGGCAAGGTGACGATCGGCGCCCGCGATGTCACGAAACTGGCGACGGCGGGGCGCGCAGGCATGGTCGCCCGCGTGTTTCAGGATCCGCTGACGGGAAGCTGCGGCGCGCTCTCCATCGAGGAAAACCTGGCGCTTGCCGCCCGGCGCGGCGAAAGGCGCGGCCTTGTTTCCGCGCTCGGCCCCTCGCGCCGCGCCCATTTTCGCGAGCGCATCGCCGAACTCAATCTCGGCCTTGAAAACCGCATGAAGGACCGCATGGACCTGCTCTCCGGCGGCCAGCGGCAGGCGGTTTCGCTGGTGATGGCGACGCTTTCCGGCTCCGAGGTGCTGCTGCTCGACGAGCACACCGCCGCCCTCGACCCCGGCATGGCCGAGTTCATCATGAAGCTGACGCAGAAGATCGTGTCCGAACGCAGGCTGACGACGCTGATGGTCACCCACTCCATGCGTCAGGCGCTGGATTACGGCCACCGCACCGTGATGCTGCATGGCGGCGAGATCATCCTCGACGTCACCGGCGACAGCCGCAAGACGCTCTCCGTGGAAGACCTGATCGGCATGTTCCGCAAGATGCGCGGCGAGACGCTCGATGACGACGCGCTGCTGATCGGCTGAGCGGGAGCGGCGCGGTATGATCCGGCAGGCCATGGCGGCGGATGAGGCGGAGATCAGGCATTGCGCCGAGCAGGCCTATGCGCGCTATGTTGCCCTGATCGGCCGCAAGCCCGCGCCGATGCTGGCCGATTACGCGGCGCAGATCGCCGCCGGTCATATCCACGTCGCGGCCGATGATCGCGGCGCCTTTCAGGGCTTCATCGTGTTCTTCCCCGAGGAACGGCATATGCTTCTGGAGAACGTCGCGGTTCTGCCGGAAGCGGCCGGACAGGGGATCGGCAAGGCGCTGATCAGCTTCTGCGAGGACGAGGCGCGGCGGTGCGGTTTTTCCGCCGTGCGGCTCTATACCAACGAGAAGATGACGGAAAACCTGTCGATCTATCCCCGGCTTGGCTATGCCGAGGTGGCGCGGCGCAGCGAGCATGGCTTCGAACGGGTTTTCTTCGAAAAGCGCCTCACCTGATGATGCGATAACGGCCGGGCACAGCCCGGCCTTTTCATTTCGCCTCCGTGAAGAAGATTTTCGCCGCGAAGACCGAGAAGACGGCCGCGAAGGTATAGTCGATACCGCGCAGCACATGCCTGTTGCTTTGCAGCCAGTTCGCCAGCCTGTCGGCGGCCAGAATCACCGCCACGTTGAAGGGCGAGCAGATGACGATGAAATAGAAGCCGAGGAACAGCAGCTTTT
>JBDHTA010000074.1:0-18670 GCA_039808465.1 Rhizobiaceae bacterium
CGTAACGCTCGTCCAAATCCCAAAAGCCTGGCTGCTCACGCATTATCCATTCCCTGCAAATCACTCAACCCGGATTGAACCAGAAAACTCGCGAAACAGGGAGGTATTTCGAGGCGTCCAGATCGCGTTGACGCGGATGTTCCAGTCTCCAAGCTCGATCGCCATGGATTTGGTAAGGCCGATAACCGCCCATTTCGCCGCCGCATAGGGCGTGCGCAGGCCGTAGCCGAACAGCCCCGCCGTGGACGAGAAGTTGATGATGCAGCCGCCCTGCTGTTCCTTCATCATCGGAATGGCGCAGCGGCTGGTCAGAAACTGGCTGTTCAGACACACGTCGATGCATTGCAGCCATTTCTCGATGGCGATTTCTTCCAGGCGCGCCGTCGGACCGGCAATTCCGGCATTGTTGATGAGCACGTCGACGCCGCCCGCCTCGGCTTTCACCGTGGCGAAGCATGCCTCGATTTCGGATGCGGAGGTGACGTCGACCCGGCTTGCGGCAATCCCGGGATTCCTGGCCGCCATGTCGGCGACCGCTTCGGGATCGGCATCGGATACGAAGACGCGGTGGCCTGCGGCCGCGAAGGCTTCGGCAACCGCGCGGCCGATCCCGGAAGCGGCGGCGGTGATCATGACGGTCAATGGAACAGGCATAACGATCCTACCTTTGAATGAAACTGGCTGATTCAATCCGCATGGCGTCGATGCGGGCGGGAGCGGCCTCCGCCCGCATCATCGGGAAGATCAGGCGTTGGTCAACCAGCATTTGACCGGCGCAAGGGCATTCATCAGCGGCGCGTTCGGATCGTCCGTCCAGCCGCCGACATTCTGGCCCACGGCATCGATGAAATTGCTGAACATCGGCACGATGGTTCCGCCTTCGTCGCGGATCATCGAGCCGAGCCTGCCATAGAGGGCGACACGCTTTTGCGCATCGAGTTCGCCGCGCGCCTCAACGACGGTGCGGTCGAATTCGGGGTTCGAATAGGCGGACTCGTTCCAGGCGGCGCCGGTGGTGTAGATCGTCGAGTAGACCATGTCCTGCGTCGGGCGGCCGTTCCAGTAGGAAGCGCAGAAGGGCTTCTTGTTCCACACGTCTGACCAGTAGCCGTCTCCCGGAATGCGCTTGATATCGAGAGTGATTCCCGCCTTCGCCGCGCTTTGCTGGAAAAGCTGGCAGGCGTCGACGGCGCCGGGGAAAGCAACCTCGGATGTCTCGATCAGGACCGGCCCCTCATGGCCTGACTTCTTGAAATGGAAGGCGGCCTTGTCCGGATCGTAGGCGCGCTGTTCCAGATCGTCGGCAAACAGCGGATAGAATTTGTTGATCGGAATATCGTTGCCGAGCGTCCCGTGGCCGAGCAGCACCTTGTCGAGCAGGGCCTGCCGGTCGATCGCATATTTCAGGGCAAGGCGCAGGTCGTTGTTGTCGAAGGGCTTGGCGTTGGTGCGCATCACCAGAACATAATGGCCGCGGCTCGGCACCGATTTGACGGCGACGCTTTTCGTGCGCTCCAGCAATGCCGCCACCTTCGGCGCGACGCGGTTGATCATGTCCACCTGCCCGGCCTGCATGGCGGTGATGCGGGCGGTGTCGTCATTGATGATCGTCACGTCGAGCGTATTGGCATGGCCCCGGGATTCGTCCCAGTAACCGGCGTATTTCTCGAACACATAGCGCACGCCAGGCTGCTGGCTGACGAGCTTGTAGGGGCCAGCGGAAATCCCCTCCGCCGGGTTGGCGCGGCCGCCGTCAGGCTGGATGATCAGGTGGTAATCGGCCATGATATAGGGGAAATCGGCATTCGGATCCTGAAGTTCGGCAATGAACTCGTTGCCGGAAGCGCTCATTCGGCTGATGCCCGCCATCAGGCCGAGGGCAGCCGAATTGCTCTTGCTGTCGGCGTGGCGTTTCATCGTCTCGACGACGTCGTTGGCGGTCACCGGCTTGCCGTTGTGGAAGGTCACGCCTTCCCGGATCTTGAACGTCCAGGTCTTGGCGTCCTTGGACGATCCGAATTCCGTCGCCAGACGCGGAACGATCACGCCTTTGGCGTCGACCTCGAACAGTTTCTCGCCGAACTGCGCCATGAGGGTATTCGGCCCCTCGCTCGAGGCCAGGGCCGGATCGAGCGTATCGGTCGTCTGCCCGCCGCCAAGGCCGACGCGCATCGTGCCGCCCTTGACCGGGCCTTCGGCGCGGGCCGCGCCTGCCAGCATGGCGGGCGCCAGCGCGGATGCGCCGAGCAGGGCCGCCCGCCCCAGAAACGTCCGCCTGTCCATTTTTCCACGGGCGACCTGAGCCGCAAGATATTTCAACTCGTCAGTCATGAGAACCTCCTCCCAAATCGGCCCCGGCCTCCCGCCGGATCCCGGCGTTCCCGTCCGGATCGCCTCGCTGGCCGCGTGGCGGGCCAGCACCGAAGGCTCGCATGTTTATGGAAGGCGGCATGACTGTTCTGGACGATAATTTGAGGATTCCGGCCAATTGTTTGCGGGCTTTTCATCCATGCCGGACGGCAAAAAGCCAGCGCCCTGCGGTCCGGCAGGGCGCTGGCGATCACACGGGGTCATGACGATTTCGGTCGGGCCGGAAGCGGGGAATGCGGCCCGCTCAGAGGCCCAGGGCGTGGCGCTGCCGCGCGGCAAAGCCCTGAATCAGACGGTCCGCCACCAGCGCCAGGATCGCCATCGATGCGCCCGCCGCGACGCCAAGCCCGACATCGCCCTGGCCGAGAGCGAGATAGATCTGCTGCCCGAGATCGGTGGTGCCGATCAGAGCCGCGATCACCAGCATCGAAAAGGCGTAGAGGATCGTCTGGTTCAGGCCAAGCAGGATGGTCGGCGCGGAATAGGGAATCCTCACCTCGCGCATCACCTGCCAGCCATTCGCTCCGGAGGCGACGGCGGCCTCGACCAGTTCTTCCGGCGTGGAGGTCAGGCCGTGCTGCGTATAGCGGATCATCGGCACGATGGCATAGGCGCAGATGGCGAGGAAGGCCGAGAACTCGCCGATCTGGAAGAACATCAGCACCGGAATGAGAAAGACGAACAGCGGGATCGTCTGGAGAAAGTCGCAGACCGGGCGCATGACGCGCCAGGCATTGCCGCTGACGGCGCAAACCAGCCCTATCGCACCACCGGCGATCACGCAGACGAGGACGGAGGCGGAACAGAGATAGAGCGACAACAGCGCGGGCTCCCACAGCCCCATCAGCAGCACGGCGCCCACCATCGCAATGGCGAAGGCGCAGAGCTTCGGCCCGCCCGCAAGCCAGCCCAGCCCGCCGACCGCGACGAGCACGAACGGCCAGGGAAGGTTTGCGATGCCGGTCACGAGAATGCCGGTGGCGATCAGCAGCGACAGGCCCGCGATGGCGTGATGGCGCAGCGCCAGAATGATCGCCGCGACGGTTGCGGCGCTGAAGACCGCGATGCTGATGCCGCTCGTCCACTGGAAGCCCCAGGTGAAGGGCAGGACAGCCTCATCGAGCCCGATGCGCAGCGGCAGGAGAACGAAGAACATGGTGGTGTTCTTCAGGCCGTCGAGCAGGGCGCCGTTCGCGGCGGTGAAGGCGCCGAGATGGCTGTCGATGGCCGACACCATGCTCCTGAACAGCGCGAAATCCTTCGCGGCGGGCAGGAACGGGGCCTGAAGGGCGGCGGCAACGAGCGTTGCGAGAAGAATTGCGGCGGTGACCTTGCGGGAATGCCGCCCGCCTTCCCGCGCCAGCGCGCTGCTCATGCGGTCGGCCAGCACCGCGAAAATCACGATCACGACCCCGGCGACGAGGCTCTGGCCGAAGGCGGCCTTGCGCATGGTGAGCAGCACTTCCCAGCCGATGTCGTTGAAGCCGCCGATCACCGCCGCGATGATGACCATCGACAGCGCCGCCATGATCGTCTGGTTCACGCCGACCATGATCTGCCTGATAGCGGAGGGCAGCTCGACGAGGATGAGCTGCTGGGCGCGGGTCGCGCCGTTCATGATGGCGGCCTCGCGGATGTCGGGCTCCACGCGTTGCAGGCCGAGCAGGACGTTGCGCGCCATCGGCGGCGCGGCATAGATCACCGAGGCGATCAGGCCGACCACCCGGCCGAAGCCGAAGAGTAGCAGCAGCGGCGTCAGATAAGCGAAGGTCGGAACCGTCTGCATGATGTCGAGCACGGTCTCGATGGCGCGCCTGACGGAGCGGAATTCATAGGCGAACACGCCGATCAGCCCGCCGGTGACGAGCGCGAGCGGCACGGAGACGAAAACCAGCGCCAGCGTGTTCATGCTGGCGATCCAGTAACCGCTGGCGAGTACGAAACCGAGCCCGGCCAGCACGAGGGCGGCCATGCGGGCGCCGCCGATATGCCAGCCGAGCGCCGTCAGCACACCGATCGTCAGCGTGTAGGGCGACCCCACCAGCAGCCGGTTCGCGCCTGTCATGGGATATTCGAGCAGCCGGGCGAGAAGCCGGGCGGCGGGTTTCAGGACTTCGAACGCTGCCGTCAGCCCGGTTCCGATCCATGCTGTCGCGGGCAGCGTCAGGGCTTGCGGCCAGACGTTGATCCACGCCTGATGGGGCGCGAGCAGAAGACAGATCGCACCGGCAAGGACGCAGAGGAGAGCGACCCTGACGCCCGGCGTCAGGACCGTCATGCGCGCCATCCCGGTTTCGCTGCGGTTATCGGCCAGACGCATGGCTCCGCTTGCGCTGTTGCCGCTCATGTCCGCTCCACCTGCAAGGCATGCGCCAACTGGCTCGGATGCACGATGCCCGCCATCCTGCCGTCGCGTCCCCAGACAGGAACAGGCTGGTAGAGCGCCATGCAGGAGGCCAGCGCGTCGTCGATGGTCATGTCCTCGCCGATCTTCGGGTCGTCAGGCATTTTCGGCAGGGTGTCGGGCATGTTCATCATCGAGCTGACATGCGAGTAGCGGCCCTTGGGCACGTCGCGCGTGAACTCCCGCACGTAATCGTCCACGGGGTTGACGATGATTTCGTCCGGCGTGCCGATCTGGACGACGACGCCGTCGCGCATGATGGCGATGCGGTCGGCGAGCTTCAGGGCTTCGGTGATGTCATGCGTGATGAAGACGGAGGTTTTCTGGAGACCGGCCTGAAGCTTCAGGAATTCGTCCTGCAACTGGCGCCGGATCAGCGGGTCGAGGGCGGAATAGGGCTCGTCCAGAAACAGCAGGTCCGGATTGACGGCCAGCGCCCGGGCGATGCCGACGCGCTGGCGCTGGCCGCCCGAAAGCTCGCGAGGAAAGGCGTTTTCACGCCCGGCCAGTCCCACGAGATCGAGCATTTCCAGCGCCCGCCCGCGCCGGTCCGCCCGGTTGAGCCCCTGCATCTTCAGCGGAAAACCGACGTTTTCCGCCACCGTCATATGCGGAAACAGGCCGAAATGCTGGAAAACCATGCCGAGCTTGTTGCGCCTCAGCTCGATCAGCCGCTGTTTGCTCGCCGTCAGGATATCCTCCCCGTGGATGAGGATGGAACCGGCGGTTCCCTCGGCAAGGCGCGAGATCGTGCGGATCAGCGTCGACTTGCCCGATCCGGACAGGCCCATGATGACGAAAACCTCTCCCTCGCGGACGTCGAAGGTGACATCCTGAACGGCGGGCACGAGGCCGCGCTCGCGCAGGAGGCTAGCTGCGGCGCGGGCGTCGTTTCCGGTTTCCGCGAGTGCCCGCCTGAGTTGCTGGGGCGCATCCGCGCCGTAGACCTGCCAGACCCCCTTGCAGGAAATGGCGGCGTGAGAAGACGCCTCGGACATGGACGCCTCCTTACTTCGTCGCGGCGTCGACGATGGGCTTCCATGTATCGGTATTGGCGCCCAGCCATTCGGCTGTGACCGCCTCGGTCGGCTTGCCATCCACATCGACCGCGCCCATCAGCGGTTGCTGCTGCTCGGTGGTGAGGGTGAAATTCTTCAGGATTTCATAGGCTGCGGGCCACTTGTCCTTCAGGCCCGGCCATGCGGCCTTGAAGACGCGGGTGGGAATGAAGTCGCAGTCGCCGGTCACATCCTTGTTCGGGCCGTAGGCGGGGTCGTCGTAGCATTCCTGCGTGCCCTTCGGCAGATCGACGAATTGCAGGTCGAAGGCGGCGATCGCCCAGTGCGGCTGCCAGAACACCGCGATCAGCGGCGTCTTGCGTTCGGCCGAGGCGCGGAATTCGGCAACCAGCGCGCCTTCCGAACCGGCCGGAAGCGCCTTGAAGGGCAGGCCGAGCGCCTTGATGCGGTCGGCGCCGGGCGTGCCCCATTCGCCGGGATAATCGACAAGCCGCCCGTTCGGCAGTGTTTCGGCGGTGGCGAAGGCCGCCGCGCAGTCCTTCAGCGCCTCCCAAGCGGGCAGGCCGGGACAAAGCTCGGCGACATGCGGCGGGTAGACGAAGCCTTCGCGGGCGACGAGGCCGAGTTCCCCGATATCCTCGACCTTGCCCTCCTTGTTGAGCTGGCGATACTGGTCGGTGACGTTGGAACCCCAGACTTCCATGGCGGCGTCGAGCTGTCCCTCGGAAACGGCCTGCCACATGTTCTGGTATCCGGCGGTCACGTATTCGACCTTGTAGCCTGCGGTCTCCAGCATGTGACCGGCGATGCGGGTGGTGATCTGCTGGCCCGTCCATTCGTTGATGGCGAGCTTGATTGGCTCCTCCTTGGCGCCCAGTTCGGCGGCGTGAAGCGCGGTTACGGACAGCGCCGCGAGGCAGGTCGAGATGCCGAGCTTGTAGAAATTTCGCATTGTCACTCTCCCGGTGTTTTTAGTTCCCGCAGAAAGTGTTGCACAAACCAATCCGTTGACTTAACTATTCTCGCTATCGATTATACATTTTTGGACCATGTCGAGCACAAATCAGCCCGCCGTACAGATAATCGTCCTCGTCACGCCCAGTTTCAATCTGGCGGCGACGACGGCGTTCATCGATCCTTTCCGGGCCGCGAACTACCTGGAAGGCGACACCCGTTTCCGCTGGATTCTGGCATCGGCCAGCGGCGGGCCGTGCCAGGCCAGCAACGGCATCGTGGTCGAAACCCGAGGGCTCGCGGAGGTCCAGAACGACCCGTTCGACATCGTCGTGATGTCGGCGAGCTGGACGCCGGAGACGGGGCGCACCCCCCAGCTTCTGGCCGCGCTGCGCAAATGGGCGCGCGCGGGCAGCATCATCGGCGCGCTGGATACCGGCGCCTTCATCGTGGCCGATGCGGGCCTGTTGCGGGGGCATCGCGCAACGGTCCATTACGAGCATATCGACGCCTTCAAGGAGCTGCATGGCGATGTCGACGTGTCCGAGGATATTTTCGTCAATGACGGGAAGTCCTTCACCTGTTCCGGCGGCATCGCCTCCGCCGATATCGCGCTGCATATCCTGCGCGCAAGGTTCGGCGACGCGCTGGCGAACGCGGCCGCCCGCTACATCTTCCATCCTTCGCTGCGCCCGTCGGGAACCTCGCAGAATCCGGCCAATGCGGAGCCGCTCGGAAGCCATGTTCCCAGCACCGTCCGGCAGGCGATCGGGGTGATGGAGCAGCATCTGGAGAATGCCCTGTCGATTCCGGAAATCGCCGGCAGGATCAAGGTTTCACACCGCCAGCTCGACCGGCTGTTCGCCAGATATGTCAGTAAATCGCCGGCTATCTATTACCGCGATATCCGGCTGGACCGCGCCCGCGGGCTCGTCACCCAGACCGACCTGCCGATGTCCGAAATCGCCATCGCCTCGGGATTTGCCAGCCAGGTGCATTTCAGCCGCGCCTACCGGGAGCGCTTCGGCCTGTCGCCGAGAACCGACCGGGTGGAAGGCAGGATTCCCTTCGAGTTCCGGGCCTGGCCGATGCATCGGAAGCCCTCGGGGGCATAGGGCGTTTCCGCCGGAAATGCTCCGGCAAACGCGTGCATGGCCAAAAAAGCTCAATCGGCGGCGGATGGCGCATAGAAAGGGCGCGGAATTGGCGGGAAGCTGAGCCATCGTGAACGGCAACACATGCGTTGCCTCTGGCTTGGGAGATGCCGCCATGACACTGCTTCCATCGAAGGACGAGTTCGCCGATATCCAGAAGGGCTATTCGCCGAACGCATCCCGTTCCCTGTCGCTGAACGCCAACGCCTATACCGATCCACGCTGGTATTCCGTCGATCTCCAGGAAATCATTGCGAAAACCTGGCAATGGGTCTGTCATGTCGAAAAGGTGCGCGAGCCCGGCCGCTATGTGACCGCCGAAATCGCCGGGCAGCCGATCGCGGTCGTGCGCGACCGTGAAGGCGTGCTGCGGGCCTTTTATAACGTCTGCAAGCACCGCGCCCACGCGCTGCTTCAGGGCGAAGGCCAGTCCACCCGCATCATGTGTCCCTATCACGCCTGGGTCTACCGTCTCGACGGCCAGCTCGTGCGCGCCCCGCATACGGAAACGCTGGAGGAGTTCGATACGAAGGAGATCTGTCTCGATCAGGTGCAGGTGGAGGAATTCTGCGGCTTCATCTATGTCAACCTCGATCCGGATGCGCCCTCTCTGAAATCGCAGACCGGCGATCTCGAAACCGAAATCCGCCACTGGGCGCCCGATATCGACAGGCTGACCTTCGCGCACCGGCTGACTTACGACATCAAGTCGAACTGGAAGAACGTCGTCGACAACTTCCTCGAATGCTACCACTGCCCGACGGCGCACAAGGATTTCTGCACGCTGGTCGACATGGACACCTACAAGGTGACGACGCACGGCATCTATTCCAGCCACATGGCGGATGCGGGCAAAAGCGCCAACAGCGCCTATGACGTTTCCAACGCGACGGTCACCACCCATGCCGTCTGGTGGCTGTGGCCGAACACCTGCATCATGCGCTATCCCGGCCGCTCCTCGATGATCATCCTCAACATCATCCCGGCCGGGCCCGACCGCACCCTCGAAACCTACGATTTCTTCCTCGAGGACACCGAGCCGAACGAGATGGAGCTTCAGACCATCAAGTATCTCGACGAGGTCTTGCAGGTCGAGGACATCAAAATCGTCGAAAGCGTCCAGAAGGGCATGAACACGCCCGCCTTCACGCAGGGGCGCATCGTCAACGATCCCGATGGTTCCGGACAATCCGAACATGCCGTGCACCACTTCCACGGCCTTGTCCTCGACGCCTATGCGAAGACCGCCGCATAGGCCCGCAAACCGCAGGGAGGAGGGGATGCGATGACTGGACGCCTTGAGGGAAAGGTGGCGCTCGTCACCGGCGGGCGCGGCGGCCGGGCGATCTGCGCGCGCTTCGTGCGGGAGGGGGCGGCGGTCTACGCCGCCGACCTCTCGGATGCCGGAAGCATGGGGGCGGCGTTTTCCGACGGCAGCCGGTTCGTCCGGCTGGATGTGACGCATGAGGACGAGGCTATCGCCGCGATGGCCGAGGTGGAGCGAGCCTCCGGCAAGCTCGATATTCTCGTCAACGCCGCCGGGATCGAGCTGGAAAAGACCATCGAGCACACGACGCTGGAGGAGTGGAACCTGAGCTTCGCCGTCAACGTGACGGGCACCTTCCTTGCCGCGAAACACGCGCTGCCGCTGCTTCGCAAGGCGGCGTCGGGCGGCACGACGGCGTCGATCATCAATTTCGGCAGCTATGACGGCTTCATCGCCGATCCCGGCCTTGCCGCCTATTGCGCCACCAAGGGCGCGGTGCATGCGCTGACCCGCGCCATGGCCGTCGATCACGGGCCGGAAGGCATCCGCGTCAACGCGATCTGCCCCGGCTATGTCGATACGCCGATGCTGCAAAGCTTTTTCACCGGCGCTGGCTCTGGTGGAAACGGCGGAACGATCGACAGTCTCAAGGAGGCGGTTCGCAATGTCCACCCGATCCGCAACTACGGTACGCCCGACGATATCGCCAATCTCGTGAACTGGCTGGCGAGCGACGAAGCCCGCTATGCAACCGGACAATTATGGGTGCTGGACGGCGGCCTTTCCGCTCAGGTCCAGCAAATGAGGCTCTGACATGTCGAAATCCGTGATCATCACCTGCGCGCCGACCGGCGGCATCCACACCCCCACCATGTCCGAATATCTGCCGATCACCCCGGCCGAAATCGCGACGGCCAGCATCGAGGCGGCGGAAGCGGGCGCCTCGATCATCCATCTGCATGCGCGTGACCCGGAAACGGGCAAGCCCGATCCGCGCCCGGAAACCTTCCAGCAATTCCTGCCCGTCATCAAGCAGTCCACGGATGCGGTCATCAACATCTCGACCGGCGGCGGGCTGGGCATGACGATGGACCAGCGCCTGCTGGCCGCGACCTCGGCCAGCCCGGAAATGGCAAGCCTCAACATGGGGTCGATGAACTTCGGCATCTTCCCGCTGCTTGGCAAATACAAGGAATGGAAGCACGACTGGGAGCCGAAATTCCTCGAGATGACACGGGACTTCATCTTCCCGAACACCTTCGCGACCATCGAATACGCACTGAAGGCTCTCGGGGAGACCCATGGCACGAAGTTCGAGTTCGAATGCTACGATCTCGGCCATCTCTACAACATCAAATGGTTCATCGATCAGGGCCTGATCAAGCCGCCCTTCTTCGTGCAGATGGTGTTCGGCATTCTCGGCGGCGTCGGCGCCGATCTCGAAAACCTTGTCCATATGCACAAGGTCGCCGACCGGCTGTTCGGCCCGGAAAACTACGAATGGTCGGTGTTGGCCGCTGGCCGCCACCAGATGCCGTTTGCGACGCAAAGCGCGTTGCTGGGCGGCAACCTGCGCGTCGGGCTTGAGGACAGCCTGTTCATCGGCAAGGGGGAGCTTGCAACCTCGAATGCGCAGCAGGTGCGCCGCATCCGCGAAATCGTCGAAAGACTGGGACTGACGGTTGCGACGCCCGCCGAAGCGCGTGAGCGGCTCGGCCTCAAGGGCGGCGACAAGGTGGGCTTCTGATGCGGGAGGCAGGCCGGTGACCGATGCAGGAGCCAGAGTCGCGATCGTCACCGGCGGCAGCCGGGGCATCGGCCGCGCCATTGTCGAGCGGCTGCTGCGGGACGGCATGGCCGTCGTTACCTGCGGGCGCGGCGAGCGCCCGGCGGATCTTCCGGAGCGCGCCGTCTGGGTCACGGCCGATGTCTCCCGCGCCGAAGACGCAAGCCGCGTCGCCGCCACGGCGGCGGAGCATGGCGATATCGCCGCGCTCGTCAACAATGCCGGTATCCAGATCGAAAAGACGGTGCCCGAGACATCGGACGCGGAATGGGACCGGCTCGTCGGTATCAAATGCCGGGGCGTCTTCAACATGTGCCGCGCCGTCATCCCGCTGATGGCCGAAAGCGGCGGCGATATCGTCAATCTCGGCTCGATCTCCGCCATGGTTGCCGACCCGTCCATGGCGATCTACAACGCGTCCAAGGGCTTCGTTCACGCCCTGACGCGATCGATTGCCGTCGATCATGGCCCGATGGTGCGCTGCAATGCCGTCAGCCCCGGCTGGATCATGACCGGAATGGCCGAAAGCGGCTTTGCGCTGGCAAGCGACCCGGCAAGGGCGCGGGCCGATTCCATCGCCCGCCATCCGGCCCGCCGGTTCGGCAGGCCGGAGGATGTCGCCAATGCCGTGGTCTGGCTGATTTCGGCCGAAAGCGCCTTCGTGACCGGCCATTGCATCACCATCGATGGCGGCCTGACCGCCGCGTCGCCCCTTAACCAGGACTATTCTGATGACTGAATTCGAGCAAACTGCAATACTGGGCGCTGGTGTGATCGGCGCGAGCTGGACGGCGCTTTTCCTCGCTTCCGGGCGGGATGTGGCGGTCTATGACAGCGCGCCCGCGGTCGAGAAGACCGTGCGGGATTATGTCGAGCGCGCCTGGCCGACCCTCGAAAGCCTCGGGCTGGTGAAGGGCGGCAGCCCGGATCGGGTGCGCTTCTGCAAGTCGGCGGCCGAGGCGGTCGAGGGCGCTGCTTTCGTTCAGGAAAACGTGCCCGAGCGGATCGGGATCAAGCACGCGCTTTACCGGGAAATCGAGCCTTCGCTTGCGGCCGGCGCCATCGTGGCGACCTCCGCCTCCGGCCTGACGCTCAGCGAGATGCAGGAGGGCTGGACGAATCCGGGCGGCTTCGTGCTCGGCCATCCCTTCAACCCGCCGCATCTGATCCCGCTGGTCGAGGTGATGGGCAACGAACGCACGGCGGAAGGCGCTGTCGAGGCTGCCGAGCGCTTCTATCAGGCCGTCGGCAAGGTCACCATCCGCGTCAACCGCGAGGTGCCCGGCCATGTGGCGAACCGCCTTCAGGCGGCGGTGTGGCGCGAGGCGATCCATCTCGTGAAATCCGGCGTCGCCAGCGTCGAGGATGTCGACAAGGCGATGTGGGCAGGCCCCGGCCTGCGCTGGGCGGCGATGGGGCCGACCATGCTGTTCCATCTCGGCGCCGGGGAGGGCGGCCTTGCCGCCTTCTGCGAACGCTATACCGACAGCTTCAATCGCTGGTGGGACGATCTCGGCGTTCTTCACCTCGATCCCGCGACCGCCGGGACGCTGGTTGCGGGGGTAACCGAGGAGGCGAACGGCCAGTCGACCGCCGATCTCTCCGCCCGCCGCGACGCGCTGATCGCCAGCATCCAGAAGGCGATGGCTCCGCTTCGCGCAAACTGAAACGGAAAGAGGTGGTCCATGAGTGACGAGCCGATCGGCCCCCGCGCCCGGATCGTGGTGATCGGAGCGGGGCAGGCGGGCTTTACCGTCTGCGCCAGATTGCGCGACCTCGGGCATCAGGGCTCCGTGACGCTGATTGGCGACGAGGCGCATCCGCCTTACCAGCGGCCGCCTTTGTCGAAAGGCTATCTTCTCGGCGAGATCGCCGAGGACCGCCTCTATTTCCGCCCGCTGAGTTTCTACGGGGAGCGCTCCATCGATCTGCGGCTGTCGGCATCTGCAGCGGCAATCGATCGCGGCAACAAGACGGTCGTTCTCGCCGATGGCGCCGCCGTCTCCTACGACCGCCTCATCCTGACCACCGGCGCGCGCCCGCGCCCCCTGCCTGCCGGGATCGGGGGCGATCTCGAACGGCGTCTTCTGCGTCCGCAATCTCGCCGATATCAACGCGATGGCCGGGCGCTTCCGTCAGGGGCAGCATGTGCTGATCGTCGGCGGCGGTTATATCGGTCTCGAGGCGGCGGCGGTTTCGGCCAAGCTGGGGTTGGAGGTAACGGTGCTGGAAGCCGCGCCCCGCATTCTCCAGCGCGTCGCCTGTCCCGAAACATCGGCCTATTTTCGCGCCCTGCATGGCGGGAAGGGCGTTACCTTGCGCGAAGGCGCCACCCTCGCGGCGCTGGAGGGTGAGGACGGGCATGTCCGCGCGGCGCGGCTTGGCGATGGCTCCGTCATCCCCGCCGATTTCGTGATTGCGGGCGTCGGCGTCGTCCCGAACGCCGAACTGGCCGAGGCGGCGGGCCTTGCCGTCGAAAATGGCATCGCCGTGGACGAGACCTGCCGGACCTCCGACCCGCATATCTACGCGGTTGGCGATTGCGCGTCGTTTCCGTGGCGGTCCGGCCGGATTCGGCTGGAAAGCGTCGGAAACGCCATCGAGCAGGCCGAGGCGGTGGCGCGCATCCTGACCGGAGCCCCCGGCCGCTACGAGCCGAAACCCTGGTTCTGGTCGGACCAGTATGACGTCAAGCTGCAAATCGCCGGTCTTTCGGCCGGTTATGACCGCGTGACGGCCCGCGCCGGGGCGGCAGGCGGCGTGTCCTACTGGTATTATCGCGGCGACGAGCTTCTCGCGGTCGACGCGATGAACGATCCCCGCGTCTACATGGTCGCCAAGCGGCTGATCGAGGCGGGGAAATCTCCCCGCGCCGAGATCGTCGCCGATCCGGCCACCGACCTCAAGACCCTGCTGCAATAACAGTGTTTGGGCCGCCCGCAGCCCAGATCATTCCGTTTCCCGACCGGCGGCGGCCGGCAACCCATGTTCGAGCTGACCATGCCCAAGATATCGATTGTCGCAAAGGATGGCACGCCATTCGAAATTCAGGCCGAGACCGGAACGACGGTCATGGAGAACGCCGTGCGCAATTCCGTTCCCGGCATCGAAGCCGAATGCGGAGGCGCCTGCGCCTGCGCGACCTGTCATGTCTATGTCGGCGAGGCCTGGCAGGAAAAGGTGGGCCCGCCCGGCCAGATCGAGGCGGACATGCTCGATTTCGCCTATGATGTGCGCCCCGCCTCGCGCCTGTCCTGTCAGTTGAAAATATCCGATCATCTGGATGGCCTTGTCGTCTACGTGCCGGAACGCCAGTCCTGACGGCAAAAATCCCGGCCTGCCTTACGGAAGACCGGGCTTTCCGATGCGCGATGCCGTGCGGGCCTGC
Organism: Rhizobiaceae bacterium; assembly: GCA_039808465.1. Lineage (GTDB taxonomy): Bacteria > Pseudomonadota > Alphaproteobacteria > Rhizobiales > Rhizobiaceae > Metarhizobium. The sequence continues at coordinate 14,343 of JBDHTA010000074.1, forward strand.
TATTCCTCGCGCATGGCTTTCGAGATCTGGTCGCTGAGCGGCTTGACGAGATAGGAGAGCGCGGTTCGTTCCCCGGTCTGGATGAAGGCTTCGACGGGCATGCCCGCCACAAGGGTCAGCTTGCCCAGACGCGCGAACTGTTCCGGCGGGATTTGCAGGCGGGCGGTGTACCAGACTTCGCCGGTCTGCGGATTTCCCGCGAGATCGGCGGAGATGGTCTTCACCTCGCCGAAAATCTCCGGCGTCGTGCGCTGGTTGAAGGCGGAGAAACGCAGGGTCGCCTTCTGTCCCACATGCAACTGGTCGATATCGGCCGGGTGGAACCGCGCCTCCACGACCAGCGTGTCGTTGACGGGCACGATCAGCATCAGCGTTTCGCCGGGCGCGATCACGCCGCCGACGGTGTGAACCGCAAGCTCATGCACGATGCCCGGCTGCGGAGCGCGGATATCGATGCGCCGCAAGGCGTCCTGCGATGCGATCTGCTGTTCGGTCAGTTCGGCCAGCTTGTTGTCGACATCGCGAAATTCGGTGGCCACCTCGGCGCGGCGATCCCGGTCCAGTTGCAGGATTTGCAGCCGGATTTCCGTCGCCCGCGCTTCCGTGCGGGCGATTTCCGTGATCAGTTGCCCGCGCTCGCCGTCCAGTTGCGCATGCAGGCGCTCCAGCTCGGCCAGACGGTTGAACTGGATCAGTTGCCGGTCGTTGAGGCTGCGCACGCGCACCAGCTCCTGCTTGATCCAGGACAGCTCCTCCTCCTTCGCCTTGCGCCGCACCGTCAGGCCGCCGGTTTCCTGGGCGATCTGGTCGATGCGCTGCAAAAGCTGCGCCTTCTGCCCCGCCAGCATTTCGCGGCGTTCGGCAAACAGCGCCTTTTCGGAGTTCAGATATTCGAGAACCTCCGCGTCGGCCTTGCTGCGGGCGGTAAATTCCGGCGAGACCGTCATGTCCTCGGCATTGTCGCGCTCGGCGGCAAGGCGAAGGCGCCGCGCCGTCAACTGGTCGATCTGATGCGTGACGATGGCCAGATTCGAGCGCGGGATGGTGTCGTCGAGGCGCACCAGCAGATCGCCTGCTTTGACGCGCGCGCCGTTGCGCACGAGAATGTCGCCGACGATGCCGCCCTCGCGGTGCTGGATTTTCTTGACATGGCCATCCACGACCACGACGCCGCTGCCGATGACGGCGCTGGAGAGATTGGCGGTGGCGGCCCAGCCGCCGACGCCCGCCAGAAGCGCCGCCATGGTGATGGCTGCTGCGATGGAGTAGCGGCGGATCGAACGCGCCGCGGAGTTTTCCTGCCGTTTCATGCCGTTTCCGCCACTGCTCGCATCGTCGTTTTGCGCAAGACCTCGTCCCGCGGGCCGAAGGCCACCATATTGCCCTGCGCCAGCACCAGCACATGATCCACCGCCGCCAACGCGTTCGGGCGGTGCGCGACGATGATGACGATCGAGCCGCATTTGCGGATCGCCATCATCGCGTTCAGCAGGGCCACTTCGCCATCCGCGTCGAGGCTGGCGTTCGGCTCGTCGAGAACGACGAGGAACGGCTTGCCGTAAAGCGCCCGCGCCAGACCGATGCGCTGGCGCTGCCCGGCCGACAGCACCGCGCCGCCTGCGCCGATGCGGGTGTCGTAGCCATCCGGCATCGACAGGATCAGTTCATGCGCGCCGGCCATCTGCGCCGCCTCGATGATGTCAGCGGAATTCTCGGAGGCGTCGAAGCGGCAGATATTTTCGGCGATGGTGCCGTCGAACAGCTCCACGCCCTGCGGAAGATAGCCGATCGAAGGCCCGAGCGCTTCCGGATCCCACTGGTCGATTTCGGCGCCGTCGAGCCGGACCGTTCCGCGCGCGGCGGGCCAGATGCCGACCAGCGCCCGCGCCAGCGTCGATTTTCCCGAGCCGCTGGGGCCGATGATACCGGCGCCCTGTCCGGCTGCGAGGGTGAAGGAAATATCGCGCAGGATGGGCATCTGGGTGCCCGGCGCGATCACCGCGAGGTTGGAGATGGACAGCGAGCGCGAGGGGGCGGGAAGCGGCATGCGCTCCTCATCCTTGCCGATCTGCTCCAGAAGATTGTGCAGCCGGGCGCGGGCCTGGCGCGCATTGATGAAGCCGCGCCACTGGCCGATGGCCTGCTCGATCGGCGACAGCGCCCGCGAGGTCAGGATCGAGGCGGCGATGATGGCGCCGGGCGAGGCGAGCTGCTGGATGGCAAGCCAGGCGCCCATCGCCAGGACGGCCGATTGCAGCGCCAGCCGGAAGATTTTCGAGGCTGTCGAGAAGCTGTTGGTCGCGTCGCTGGTGCGGCACTGCTCTTCCACATAGCGGGCATTGGTTTCCTGCCACTTGCTGGAATAGGCGCCGCGCATGCCCATGGCGCGCAGCGCCTCGGCATTGCGCCGCCCCGCCTCCAGAAATTCCGAGCGCGAGGCGGCAAGCTTCGCGAGGCTCTGCATGGGGTTGCGCAGAACCGCTTCGCTGAGCAGCGTCAGCGCCACCAGAATAAGCGCGCCCGCAATCGCCAGCCAGCCGAGATAGGAATGGAAGAGGAAGAGGATCGCCAGATAGAAGGGCAGCCACGGCATGTCGCAGATGGCGACCGGCCCCGGCCCGCTCATGAACTGGCGCACCTGCTCCAGATCGCGCACCGGCTGCGAGGCGGTTTCCTTGCGCGACATGCGCAGCGGCAGCAGCATCACGGCATCGAATGTCGGGCCGCCGAGCTTTTCCTCGATCTGCAAGCCGATGCGGGTGAGGATGCGGGCGCGGATCAGTTCCAGCAGGCCGAGAAACACGTAGAGCCCGAGCGCCAGCGCCGAAAGGGCCACCAGCGTCGGCACGCTGCGGCTCGACAGCACCCGGTCATAGACCTGCATCATGAACAGCGGGCTGGTCAGCATCAGAAGATTGGTGACGGCGGAAAGCGCCGCGACGGTGATGAACGCCTTGCGGGTTTCCCGCAGGGCCGCGGCAACCAGAGGCCTGCGCGCTTCAGAGGTGAATGATTTGGACACAGCCAGACCTTATGCAACGAACCGGATGTTGCCGCCTTGCGGAGCCGCCGGACAAACGCGGCAACCGGCCAGGCGGCAGACTGAAATGACGGCCAACAGGCCCTCTTTATTCGTAAATCAAAAAAATTTCCACATTCTATCGATCGTCCCGCAAAGACGATCGAAGCTCAGGCCGGGCGAATTTCTTCCCGTAGTCCCCGGATAGTCTCGCCGCCGCATGGCCGGGCGGACAGTATCAACAATTCATTCTAGTGCAAGTTGGAGATTTTCGCGAGTCTCTCTACTTTTCGAGTTTTTCCTGATGCGGGCGCAACAAGCGGCAAATAAATCCCTTGCCGCTTGAGGTGTAAGACGGACCGCGGAGCATCGGTTTTACGATGACGAACGATCTCCAATGAAACCGGATCGCGTGATTCACTGCGAAAATCGGGTTCACCGCGGCACAGATTCAAGCTGCTGCGTTTGCCGCTCTTGTTTTTAAAGCGTTTGGATTTTGCATAAGGGCGCGGCAGGCTTCCGCCGCTTTGACCGAGGACAGGCTCGAACGGCGCAATTGAAAAAAGCTCCCGAGTTCCCGGGAGCTTCAAAGACGGCGTGGATGGACCCGGCTTGATTCCGCGCCTTGTCATCGTTGTGAAACACGTCTCACTCCCACTCAAATATTTTTTTCGCCCTAAGCATCTGATATATCTGCGAAAAATAATTTCAGCGTCCGATTATGCCGTGTAAGGTGCCGTCAAAAACCTAGCCTCTTCATTTTGCTGAATTTTCAGGCGTCGACCTTGCTGAAAAAATTCTGTGAACTTTCGGCATCTATCGGCTGCTTCGCAGTGAGGCAGCAACCACAAACGTCGAATCTGATGCGTCGATAAAGTACCGTCAAAACCGGCAAAATCAATGCTCTCACGTGGTCGTGGATCGGCGGGCTGAGATCGAACACATTGCATGGACGGCAGAGGTTGAGAGGTGAAGACAGTTTTTCGGGAAGAGTGTAATTAGGCATGGAATAAGGACCCCGCACATGGGGTGATCGGCGTCCAAACGGGACCCCCATCTGCGATGGGGTTACAACAGCCTCCGGTTTCATCGGAGGCTTTTTATTTGGATGCTTGTTGTGGAGACAATTCTAAAGATACGGCGGCTTTCCCGTGTGCAGGGCAAGTCGATCAAGGCGATCTGCCGGGAGCTTGGCATATCGCGGAAAGTGGTGCGGAAGGTTCTGCGCAGCGATGAGACGGAGTTCAGATACGAGCGGACCCGTCAACCTCAGCCGAAGCTCGGCCCCTGGCGCGATCAGCTCGATGGA
>JBDHTA010000075.1:0-18305 GCA_039808465.1 Rhizobiaceae bacterium
GGAACCCGATCCGCTCGCGCCACGGCGTCATCGCCTCGATCATCGCCGTGCCGGGCGAGCATGCCCGCGAGGACGCCTTCCGCCGTCTGGTAAGCGAGGTGCTGGCGCTGGCCGCGGGCGAGGAGCGCGACGGCCATCCCATTCCCGAAGACGGGCCGCCGCAGAGCCTTTCCCTCGAAGGCGTGGCGCTGGAGCTGAAGGCGGCGCGCAACAGGGAAGGTCAGTTGCGCCGCCGCCTCGTCATTTTCGCGCAATCGCTGCTCGTTTCGCTGCTGATGAAGACCGGGGGAACGCTGTGGGGCTTCAACGCCGCCCGCTATCGCCGCGACCTCTCGGCCAACAGCGATTTCCGCAAATTCGACGACGGGCTGAAGCTGACGCTCGACATCGACCGCGACCGGCTTGCCCGCATCGCGGCGCGGCTGGAGGCTGCCTCCGATGCCGGAACCTGCCATTACGGCCTGCATACGCAGGAGGAGGCGCTGATGACCTGCCTCGTGCCCGCGCCGATGCAGCGCGACCACATGCACTTCATCGACGGCGCGTCCGGCGGCTATGCCGCCGCCGCCCATGCGTTGAAACTGAAGATGGCCGCTCCGCCCTGATCCGGCCCCTCTGGTTTTGCGCCCCCGCATGCCTATATTGGAAGCCCCGCCTGCAAGATAAGGACTTCCCATGAGCGCTGGCACGATGACCGTTTCGCGTATCCTGATCGACCGCGTCAGCGCCTGGCTGAAAACCACCGCCCTCAAGGGCGCCGATCTCGAATCACTGGTGCGCGGCTTTTGCGAAAGGCTGGCGGCGGCGGGCGTGCCGCTGGTGCGCGTGCATCTGAGCTTTTCCATGCTGCACCCGCTCTATGACGCGCTGGGCTTCACATGGCAGCGCGGCCAGGGCGTCACCGTCGAGGGTTTCAGCAAATCCTCGCTGGAAGGCCCCGATTCCGAGCGCATCCTGCGCAGTCCCTATTTCCACCTGCTCAGCAACGATCTCGATCACCTGCGCCGCCGCATCGATCCCGATGTGCCCTCGGAATTTCCTGTCTTCGACGACCTGAAGGCCATCGGCGCGACGGATTACCTCGCCTTCGTACAATCCTTCGGCGACGGTTCCGGACAGGGCATGCTCGGCTCGTGGACCACCGATCACGCGGGCGGCTTCACCGACGACGTGATCGAGGCGCTGCTGAAAATCCAGAACAGCCTGGCGGTGGCGGCCAAGATGGCCGTGCTCGGCAAGCTCGCCGACAACATGCTCTCCACCTATCTCGGCGGCAATGCCGGCAAGCGGGTGCTGTCAGGCCAGATTCGCCGGGGCGACGGCGAAACCATCCGCGCCGCCCTCGTCATGGCCGACATGCGCCAGTCGACCCTGCTGGCTGAGCGCGAGGGCCGTCAGGTCTATATCGATACCCTCAACGAATTCTTCGACGCCATCGCCACGCCCTTCAACCGCAGTGGCGGCGAGATCCTCTCCTTCGTCGGCGACGGCTTTCTGGCCGTCTACCCCTGCGGGCGCCACCGCGAGCCCTCGCAGACCGCAACCCGCGCCGCCATGGCCGCCGTGCGGGCGGCGAGCGCGCGCATGCGCGATCTCAACAACGAGCGGCGCGAGCGCAGCCTGCCGGATGTGCGCTACGGCATCGGCCTGCATATCGGCAATGTCATGTTCGGCAATGTGGGCCTGCGCGACCGCCTGACCTTTTCCGCCTTCGGCGGCGCCGTCAACGAGGTGGAGCGTTTGCAGGGGCTGACGAAGAAGTTCAACAAGCCGGTAATCGCCAGCCAGGCCTTCGCCGGTTATTGCGGCGGCGACTGGGTGACGCTCGGCCAGGAAAGGCTGCGCGGCATGCGCCAGAAGGTGACCGTGCTTCTGCCCGGCGACGAGCTGCTGAAAACCGATTGCAGCGAATGCATCGAACGCGATAGGCTCGACCAGCAATCCGAAGCGGAGCGCATCATGCTGCTCTACCGCCAGCGCCATCAGGGCAAGGACAGGAACATGCTGGAAACGATATTGTCATGAAAGCCGCGCCGTTTCGCGCCCGCGTCGCGGGCATCCTCGCTTTCACGGCGCTCGCCGCATCCCCCGCCCTCGCCGATCCCCTGCACCAGCACCTGACGGATGGGTTCGAAGGCCGTGACTTTGCGCCGGAAGGCGGGCTCTATTATCGCGAGAACGACGAGCAGAGCGCCGGAACCGTGGAATTCCAGAGCGAAATCAAACGCACCGGTAACGGCGCGCTCAAGCTCTCCGTGCGCCCGCACTGCAAGGCGGAGGCCGAAAATTGCAGCGAGCGCGCCGAAATCTGGGAAAAGACGGCGCTGCGCGTGCTCTATGACGCGCCGGTCTGGTACGGCTTTGCCGTGCGCTTCGCCGATCCCATCCCGTCCGAGGATCACCGCTATCTCATCGCCCAGTGGAAGCGCGAGATCGGCCCCGGCGCGGAAGGCGATTTCAGCCCGTTTCTGGCGCTGCGCCTGAACCACGGCAAGCTGTTCGCCACCATCGAAACCAATTTCCACGAAGGCGTTTTCACCGGCCCCGAAGGAAGCATGGCCGATTGCAAGCCGGGACAGACGCCGGTCTGGCTGCGCCCGGACACCAACCAGATGCGGGCGCTCGTCGCCGCCGACGCGAATTTCTCGGACGCCGATGGCGCGGTGTTCAACTCCTGCACCGACAAGATCGAGGTGATCGGCCGCGGCCACGCCCTGCCGCAGCCCGATTCCGGCTGGATCGATTTCGCGATCATGACCAGGCCCGGCCCCGATGGCACCGGCCGCGTCGAGATTTTCGCCAACGACGCGTGGGTCGCCACCGTCAAGGGTCATATCGGCCATGCCGACAAGGGGCTCGGCGATAACCAGTATTTCAAGTTCGGCCCCTACCGCGCCGCCGACACGACCGGCTGGACGCTTTATTACGACGATTTCCGCCGCTCCGCCGAATGCCGGGATGTGCTTGCCACAAAAGATCTGTGCGATCAAATCCAATAAAGGACGTTTCGTCCCCGTGGACAGGCCCGAAACCCTCCGCTAAGCTTGCCTGAAAGAAAAGCGCTTGAGAACAGAGCGAGAGCGGACGGCATGAGTTCAGGCGCGGATTTGTTACGGATCGAGAATCTCAGGATCTCGTTTCGAATGCTGGGCGGCTCGCTCAGCGCCGTGCGCGATGCCAGCCTGCGGGTTCTGCCCGGCAAGGTGACGGCGCTGGTCGGCGAATCCGGCTCGGGCAAATCGGTCATCAGCCAGGCGGTGATGGGCATCCTGCCGAACACGGCGAGCGTCGACGGCCGCATCCTGTTCCGCGATCCCGCGGGCGGCGCGCCGGTCGATATCCTGTCGCTGCCGCAGGACGGGCCCGCCATCCGCCGCATTCGCGGCGGGCGCATCGGCAAGATCTTTCAGGAGCCGATGACCTCGCTGTCGGCGCTGCACACCATCGGCGATCAGGTGAGCGAGGCGCTGCGCATCCACCAGCCGATGGGCCGGGCGGAACTGCGCGAGCGCACCGAGGAAATGCTCGGCCTCGTCGGCTTCGCCAATCCGGCCCGCACCTTCTCGATGTATCCCTTCGAGCTTTCCGGCGGCATGCGCCAGCGCGCCATGATCGCCATGGCGCTGATCTGCCGTCCGGCGCTGCTGATCGCCGACGAGCCGACCACGGCGCTCGACGTCACCATTCAGGCGCAGATCCTGCAATTGCTGCGCGAATTGCAGGACAAGCTGAACATGGCGATGCTGCTGATCACCCATGATCTCGGCGTCGTCGCCAATGTCGCCGACGAGGTGGTGGTAATCTATCGCGGCAACATCATGGAAGCGGGGCCGGTCGGGCCGATCTTCCGCAATCCCTCGCATCCCTATCTCAAGGGGCTGATGAACGCCGTGCCGCATTTCGACATGAAGCCCGGCGAGCGCTTGCAGGCGCTACGCGACATTCCCGTTCACGCCGATGCGCTGACCGGCAAGGACGCGGGCCAGCGCGGCGGCTCCGATATCATCCTGTCGGTGCGGGATGTCTCGAAAACCTTCGGCACGCGCAGGAAATCCGGCTGGTTCGGCCGTGACAAGACACCCGGTCACCGCGCCGTCGATCATGTCAGCCTCGACGTCCGGCGCGGCGAATGTCTGGGCGTCGTCGGCGAAAGCGGCTGCGGCAAGAGCACGCTCAGCAAGATGATCATGCGCGCCATCACCCCCGACAACGGCTCGATCACCTACTTCGACGGCGCCAGGCCCATCGACGTGCTGAATGCCGAAGGCGAGGAGCTGAAGGCGCTGCGCGCCCGCGTGCAGATGGTGTTTCAGGATCCGATCTCGTCGCTGTCGCCGCGCATGACGGTGCAGAACATCCTCAGCGAGCCCCTGGAAATCCACGGGCGCGGCACGCCGAAGGAACGTAAGCAGCAGGTGACGCGTCTGATCGAGGCGATCGGCCTCGACGCCAGCGCCCTCAACCGCTATCCGCACAGCTTTTCCGGCGGCCAGCGCCAGCGCATCGGCATCGCCCGCGCTCTCGCCCTCGGCCCCGACCTGATGATCTGCGACGAGCCGGTCTCGGCGCTCGATGTCTCCGTGCAGGCGCAGATCCTCAATCTTCTCAAGGATCTGCAAGCCGATCTTGGCCTGACCTACATCTTCATCTCGCACAATCTCGCCGTGGTCGATTACATGGCCGACCGCATCGCCGTGATGTGCGGCGGGCGCATCGTCGAGCTTGCTCCCCGCGAGGCGCTGATGCGCAACCCGGTGCATCCCTATACCAAGGCGCTGCTCGCCGCCGTGCCCTTTCCCGATCTCGATCACCCCCTGGATTTCAGCGCCATCGCGGGCACCGGCGCTGCGGCCGCCGGAAACTGGGCGCCGCAATTCCGCGAGGAGACGGACGAGGACGCGCTCGCCCCCGCCGATCTCGGCAATGGCCATCTGGTGCTGGCGCGGCGCAATATCGACTGGAAGGAGTTGCGGCCATGATCACGCGGCGCGCCTTCAACCGCCTGCTTGCCTCCGCCGCGCTGGCATGCGCGGCCGCGCCCGTGCGAGCCCGCGACGATTTTCACGAGGAGCCGCCGCTTCTCGATACGCAGGTGCGCCGCAACATGCTGCCGCCGCGCCAGTACCGCATTCCCGCCGAACCCCGCGTGATGCAGCTTGCCGCCATGGGGCGCGAGCCGGGCAAGTATGGCGGCACGGTGCGCATGCTGGTCGGCAGCGCCAAGGATATCCGCCTGATGACGATCTGCGGCTATTCGCGCCTCGTCGGCTATGACGAGACACTGAATTTCATACCCGATATTCTCGAAAGCTTCGAAAACCTCAACGACCGCGCCTTCACCTTCCGCCTGCGGCGCGGCCACCGCTGGTCCGACGGGCATCTGCTGACATCGGAGGATTTCCGCTATTGCTGGCAGGACGTGATCATGGATCCCGACCTGCGGCGCGGCGGATTGCCGACCGATCTTCTGGTCGAGGGCCAGCCGCCGCGCTTCGAGGTGCTGGACGAGCGCAGCGTGCGCTACACCTGGCACGGCCCGAACCCGGATTTCCTGCCGCGCCTTGCCGCCCCCCAGCCGCTCGTCATCCTGATGCCCGCGCATTACATGCGCAATTTCCATGAGAAATATCAGGAGCCGAACCGGCTGGCCGGTCTGATGAAGGAGCAGCGGGCAAAAACCTGGGTCGACCTGCATATCAAGATGTCGCGCAGCTACCGCCCCGAGAACCCGGAGCTGCCGACGCTCGATCCCTGGCGCAACACCACGAAGCTGCCTTCGGAGCACTTCGTCTTCGAGCGCAACGCCTTCTTCCACCGCATCGACGAGAACGGCGTGCAACTGCCCTATGTCGACCGCGTGGTGCTGAATGTCAGCTCGCCCTCGATCATCGCCGCCAAGGCCTGCACCGGCGAAAGCGATCTTCAGGCAACCGGCGTCGATTTCGCCGATTACACCTATCTGAAGGATGCCGAGAAGCGCTATCCGGTCAAGGTCAGCCTGTGGAAGTCGACGCGGGGCTCCAAGGTGGCGCTGCTGCCGAACCTGAATTACGGCGATCCGCTGTGGCGCGGCGTGCTGCGCGATGCGCGCTTCCGCCGGGCGCTGTCGCTCGCCATCGACCGGGAGGAGATCAACAAGGTCTCTTTCTATGGGCTGGCCGTGCCCGGCGCCGATACGATCCTGCCCGACAGCCCGCTGTTCAAGCCGGATTACGCCCGCGCCTGGAGCGCCCATGATCCGGACCGCGCCAACGCCCTGCTCGACGAAATCGGCCTGACCAACCGCGACAGCGACGGCATCCGCCTGCTGCCGGACGGGCGCATCGCCCAGATCGTTGTGGAAACGGCGGGCGAAAGCACGCTGGAAACCGATATTCTCGAACTGGTGACCGATCACTGGCGCAAGATCGGCATCGCGCTGTTCATCCGCACCTCGCAGCGCGACGTGTTCCGCTCGCGCACCATGGGCGGCCAGATCATGATGACCATGTGGGCGGGGCTGGAAAACGGCGTGCCGACCGCCGCCATGAACCCCGGCCAGCTTGCCCCCACCACCGACGACCAGTTGCAATGGCCGGTCTGGGGCATGCATTACCTGTCGAACGGCAAGAAGGGCGAGGCCCCGGACGTGCCGGAAGCCGCCGAGCTGATGAAACTGCTGCGCCGCTGGTATCAGGCCAGGGACGATGACGAGCGGGCCGATATCTGGGGCGAGATGCTTGCCATCTACACCGATCAGGTCTTTTCCATCGGCATCGTCAACCAGACGCTGCAACCGGTGCTGCGCTCGGCGCGCCTGCGCAACGTGCCGGAACAGGCGCTCTACGGCTTCGACCCCACCGCCTATCTCGGCGTCTACATGCCCGACACCTTCTGGTACGGCGAGGAGATCGCCTGATGGCCCGCTACATTCTCTGGCGCATCGCCGCGATGATCCCGACGCTGGTCATCATTTCCGCGCTGGTCTTCACCATCATCGAACTGCCGCCCGGCGATTACTTCGAAAGCTATATCGCCGAGTTGCAGGCCCAGGGCGAAGGCGTCGACATGGCCGAAATCGAGCAGCTTCGCGCCCAGTACGGCTTCGACAAGCCGCCGGTGCTGCGCTATTTCCACTGGGTCGGCGGCATGCTGACCGGCGATTTCGGCTATTCCTTCGAATACCAGCTTCCCGTCAGCGAGGTAGTGGGCGACCGTCTGTGGCTGACGATCCTGGTTTCCGTCTGCACCATCATCGTCACATGGCTGATCGCCTTCCCGATCGGCATCTATTCGGCCACCCATCAATATAGCTGGGGCGATTACGGGCTGACCTTCCTCGGCCTGCTCGGCATCGCCATCCCGAACTTCATGCTGGCGCTGATCCTGATGTATTTCGCCAATATCTGGTTCGGCACCACCATCGGGCACCTGATGGACCAGCGCTTCCTCGGCGAGCCGATGAGCTGGGAAAAGGCGAAATCGATTCTCGAACATCTGTGGATACCGGTCATCATCGTCGGCACGGCGGGAACGGCGGGCATGATCCGCCGCCTGCGCGCCAATCTGCTCGACGAGTTGCAGAAGCAATATGTGGTCACCGCCCGCGCCAAGGGCCTGCATCCCTTCAAGGCGCTGATCAAATATCCGCTGCGCATGTCGCTGAACTTCTTCATCGCCGATATCGGCTCGATCCTGCCGCAGATCATTTCCGGGGCGGAAATCACCGCCATCGTCCTGTCGCTGGAAACCACCGGGCCGATGCTGATCAAGGCGCTGCAAAGCCAGGATATGTATCTCGCCGGTTCCTTCCTGATGTTCCTCGCCTTCCTCACCGTCATCGGCATGCTGATTTCCGATATCGCGCTCGCCTTCCTCGATCCGCGGATCCGTTTGCAGGGCGGTAGCGCGAAATGACGGATCAAGTGACGGCATCACCGCTGCCCGAGCCCGGCGCTCCCCTTCGCCATTACGTTTCCACCGCGCCCTTCGATCCGAACGAAGGCCCTGCTCTGTCCGAGGCGCAGCGCGCCGTCAGCCAGGCGTCGCAATTGCGGCTGATGTGGTGGAAATTCAAGCGCCATCAGCTTGCCGTCGCCTCCGGCGTCTTTCTGGTGCTGCTCTACGCCTCCACCTTCATTTCGGAATTTCTGGCGCCCTACAACCTGCACACCCGCAATGTGGATTTCATCCACGCGCCGCCGCAGGCGATCCACCTGTTTCATGAGGGAAAATTCGTCGGCCCATTCGTCTATGGCCGCCAGATGCATCTCGACATGGATACGCTGCACCGCCAATACACCGACATCGAGGATCAGGTGCAGCCGCTGCGCTTCTTCTGCCGGGGCGATGCCTACCGCTTCTGGGGGCTGGTGGAGTCCGACCTGCATCTCGTCTGCCCGGCGAAGGACGGCCAGTTTTTCCTGCTCGGCACCGACCGCCTCGGGCGCGACGTGCTGTCGCGCATCGTCTACGGCGCGCGCATCTCGCTCACCATCGGCCTGATCGGCATCACCGTCAGCTTCGTCCTCGGCATCGTCATCGGCGGGCTGGCGGGCTATCGCGGCGGCTGGTTCGATCTTCTCACCCAGCGCATCATCGAGGTTCTGCAATCCATTCCGAGCATTCCCCTGTGGATGGCGCTCGCCGCCATCATGCCGGTGACGTGGAGCCCGATCCTGATCTATCTCGGCATCACCGTCATTCTCGGCCTGCTCGACTGGACGGGACTGGCGCGGGCGGTGCGCTCCAAACTGCTGTCGCTGCGCGAGGAGGATTATGTTCTCGCCGCACAACTGATGGGCGCGAAGACCAGCCGCATCATCGGCCGCCACCTGATCCCCGGCTTCATGTCGCATCTGATCGCGACGGCAACGATCTCCATTCCCGGCATGATCCTCGGCGAAACGGCGCTGAGCTTCCTCGGCCTCGGCCTTCGCCCGCCGATTACAAGCTGGGGGATTCTGCTGACGGAGGCGCGCAGCGTCAGCGTCATCGCCTTTTATCCCTGGCTGCTTTTTCCCACCATTCCGGTGATTCTCGTCATTCTCGCGTTCAATTTTTTGGGAGACGGCTTGCGCGATGCGGCCGATCCATACAAGTGAGCGCCATGACGCACTGCAAAACCGCACCGCACGAACAACAGGTTCGCCCATGAACACCCGCCGCTTCGAGGATGCCCGCATCCTGATGTACAGCCACGACACGTTCGGCCTCGGCCATCTGCGCCGCTGTCGAACCATCGCCCATTCGCTGGTGGAGGATTATCGCGGGCTGAACGTGCTGATCATTTCGGGAGCGACCATCGCGGGCGCCTTCGATTACCGGGTGCGGGTGGATTTCGTCAAGATTCCCAGCGTCATCAAGCTGCGCAACGGCGAATACACCTCCATGAAGCAGCACACCGATCTCGGCGACACGCTGAAGATGCGCCAGTCGATCATCCGCCATACCGCCGAAAGCTTCGATCCCGACGTCTTCATCGTCGACAAGGAGCCGATGGGCCTGCGCGGCGAGGTGGAGGAAACGCTGGCCTACCTGAAGGCGCGCGGCACCAAGCTGGTGCTGGGGCTGCGCGACGTCATGGACGCGCCGCACCTGCTGGAAGCCGAATGGCAGCGCGGCGACGTTCTGAACAAGATCGCCAGATTCTACGACCGCATCTGGGTCTACGGCCCGCCGGATTTCTACGATCCCCTGTCGGGCATGACCGTGCCCCCCGCCGTGCGCGCAAAAATGGATTTCGTCGGCTTCCTGCAACGCAGCGTCTCGCATGACAACCATGACAACCATGCCGAACAGCGCCAGAACGGCGATTACATTCTCGTCACCACCGGCGGCGGCGGCGATGGCGAGGATCTGATCCGCGAGGTGCTTGCCGCCTATCAGGCCGATCCGGCGCTGACGCAGAAGGCGCTGATGGTGCTCGGCCCCTACATGCCCGCGACCCAGCGCCAGAGCCTGATGGAAATCGCCGCGCACATCCCGCACATCGAAATGATCGAATTCGACAACCGCATGGAGGAGCTGATCGCGGGCGCCAAGGCCGTGGTCGCCATGGGCGGCTACAACACCTATTGCGAAATCCTCTCCTTCGACAAACCGGCGCTGATCATTCCCCGCGTCGTGCCGCGCGAGGAGCAGTTGATCCGCGCCCGGCGCGCCGCCGAACTCGGCCTTGTCGACATGCTGCACCCGCAGGAGGCGGAGGATCCGATGCGGGTCGCCGCCGCCCTCAGGGCGCTTTCGGCGCGCAAGCCGCCCTCGGTCAGCGCCGGAAATTTCCGGCTCGAAGGCCTCAACAATATTTCCCGCATCGTCGGCGACTGGATCGACGCCCGCGAGCATCCCGGATTGCAGGCCGTGTAAGGAACCCGCTTGACCCCGAAGAAGAAGATCATCGTGGTGCTGAAAGGCTATCCCCGCCTTTCGGAAACCTTCATCGCGCAGGAATTGCTGGGTCTGGAGCGCGCCGGTTTCGATCTGGCGCTGGTGGCGTTGCGCCGTCCGACCGACAGGAAGCGCCATCCCGTGCATGACGAGATCCGCGCCAGCGTCCATTATCTGCCGGAATATCTGCATGAGGAACCGCTGCGGGTGCTGCGCGCCCTCGTCAAAGCGCGGCGCCTGCCGGGTTTCCGCGCCGCATGGCGCGCCTTCCTGAAGGATCTGCGCCGCGACTTCACCCGCAACCGCGTGCGGCGTCTCGGCCAGGCCGCCGTTCTCGCCGCCGAATGGCCGGAGCGGGGCGAATGGCTGCATGCGCATTTCATCCACACCCCCGCCTCCGTCACCCGCTATGCCAGCCTGATGACCGGCATCCCATGGACCTGCTCGGCCCATGCCAAGGACATCTGGACCTCGCCCGACTGGGAACTGGCGGGCAAGCTTGCCGAAAACCGCTGGACGGTGACCTGCACGGAAAGCGGCTGCGCGCATCTGAAGGTGCTGGCGAATGGCAGCGGCGCGGTGCATCTGAGCTATCACGGCCTCGATCTCGACCGCTTCGGCGTCAACACCACGCCGCGCCCGGCAAGGGACGGCAGCGATCCGGCCGACCCGGTCACCATTCTCAGCGTCGGCCGCGCCGTGCCGAAAAAGGGCTATGACATTCTGCTGAAAGCGCTGTCCTGCCTGCCCGCCGGGCTGAACTGGCGGTTCGACCATATCGGCAGCGGCCCGGAAATCGCGCCGATGCAGGCGCTTGCCAGCGAACTCGGCATCGGCGAGCGCATCAACTGGCTGGGCGCGCTCGACCAGAAGGATGTGCTCTCGGCCTATCGGGCCAGCGATCTCTTCGCGCTCGCCTGCCGCATCACCGCCGATGGCGACCGCGATGGATTGCCGAACGTACTGGTGGAAGCCTCCAGCCAGAACCTGCCCTGCATTTCCACGGCGATTTCAGGCGTGCCGGAACTGATCACGGATGGCGAAAACGGCCTCTTGGTCGAGCCGGAAAATCCGGAGCAGCTCGCCGCCGCTCTCGAAAAGGCGATCCGCGGCCCGGCCCTTCGACAGAGGCTGGGACAGGCGGCGGAAGCGCGGGTGCGCGCCCATTTCGATCACCATGCCAGCATCCGGCAATTGTCCGGGCTTTTCGAGCGCGAGTGGCAGGCATGACATCTGCGAAGGTCTTCTTCTACGTCCAGCACCTGCTCGGCATCGGCCATCTGGCCCGCGCCAGCCGCATCGCCGCCGCCATGGTGGCAGATGGCTTCGAGGTGACCATGGTGACCGGCGGCATGCCGGTTCCGGGCTTTCCAGGCCCGGGCGTGCGGCATGTGTCCCTGCCCGCCATCCTCTCCGGTGACGCGGGCTTTTCCGGCATCACCGACGAACACGGCGAACCGGTTAGCGACGCCTTCAAGGCGCGGCGCGCGGCGCTGCTGCTGGAGGCCTTCACTGAGGCAAAACCTGATATCGTCATCATCGAGGCTTTCCCCTTCGGCCGCAGGCAGGTGCGCTTCGAGCTTCTGCCGCTTCTCGACGCCATCGCCGCCGCAAAACCGAAGCCGAAGCTTCTGACGTCTCTGCGCGACATTCTTCAGGAGCGGACGAAGCCCGGCCGCGACGAGGAAACCGTGGCGCTGGTCAAGGCGCATTTCGATCATGTGCTGGTGCATGGCGACCCCGCCTTCATCCGCGTCGAGGACAGTTTCCGGCTGGCGGACGAGATCGCGGACAAGGTGATCTATACCGGCCTTGTCGCCGCCCCGCCGCCGCGCCCGCCCGCCGAGCGCTTCGATATCGTCGTTTCCGCAGGCGGCGGCGCGGTCGGGCGCGATCTGGTGCTGGCGGCAGCGGAAGCCGCAAGACACCTGCCGCATCTTGGCCGCTGGTGCCTGATCGCCGGGCCGAACCTGCCGCAGCCGGATTTCGAGGCGCTGTCGGCGCAGGCGTCCGAAGCCGTGCATGTCTTCCGCTTCCGCACCGATTTCGCCAGCCTGCTGGCCGGTGCCCGGCTGTCGGTGTCGCAGGCCGGATACAACACCGTCTGCGACAACCTCACCGGCCGCTGCCGGATGCTGCTCGTTCCCTTCGCGGCGGGCGGCGAAACCGAGCAACCGGCCCGCGCCCGGCGTCTCGAAGCCATGGGCCTTGCCCGCGTTCTCACCGAAAGCGAGCTGACGCCCGAAACCATGCGCGCCCGCATCGAGGCAGCCTACGCCCTGCCGGAGCCGCCGCCCTCGACGCTCGATCTCGACGGGGCGCGGCAGACGGCGAAAATCCTGCGCCGCCTTCTGTGATGCGCCTGCATTTGCACAGTTAACGCCGCCGCAAAACTTGATATGGTGCGGGCGGGGCCTGACCCCGACCCCGGAACAGACGCCTGACAGGGCTTTCAGAGCTTGAATACATCCATGGAGCCGAAACTCAGCCGCTATATCTGGACGCATACCAGAAGCCAGCAGATCTGGATTCTCTTCATCGTCGCCCTGTCGATGATCCCCTATTTCCTGTCCTTCGACCTGCCGAAGCAGATCGTCAACGGCCCGATCCAGGGCAAGGGCTTCGAAACCGAGGGCGCGACGCAGACCTTCATGAACATCGCCTTCGACCTGCCGGTTCTCGGCCATGTCGTGCTGTTCGAGGGGCTGGAGCTGAACCGGCTGCAAACGCTTTTCGCGCTCAGCCTCGTCTTCCTGCTGCTGGTCATCATCAACGGGTTGTTCAAGCTCTATATCAACACCTACAAGGGGCGTCTGGGCGAGCGCCTGCTGCGGCGCATCCGCTTCGAGCTGGTGGACAAGATCCTGCGCTTTCCCCCCGGCCAGTTCAAGCGCGTCAAAGGCGCTGAGCTTGCCAGCATGATCAAGGACGAGGTGGAGCCGCTCGGCGGCTTCACCGGCGATGCCTTCGTGCAGCCCGCCCTGCTCGGCGGGCAGGCGCTGACGGCGCTGATCTTCATCTTCATGCAGCATTTCTGGCTCGGCATGGTGGCGGCGATCGTCGTCGTGGTGCAGGCGGTGCTGATCCCGCGCATGCGCCAGCGGCTCTTGATCCTCGGGCGCGAGCGGCAATTGACGGCGCGCGAGCTGTCCGGCCGCGTCAGCGAAATCGTCGACGGCATCGCCACCATCCACGCCTACGACACCTCGAATTACGAGCGCGCCGATATTTCAGCGCGGCTCGGCCGCATCTTCAAGATCCGCTACGATCTCTACCAGTGGAAATTCCTCGTCAAGTTCATCAACAATTTTCTCGCGCAGATCACGCCCTTCCTGTTCTATTGCATCGGCGGCTATCTGGCGCTGAACGGCCGCCTCGATGTCGGCCAGCTCGTCGCCGTCATCAATGCCTACAAGGATCTGCCGGGGCCGCTGAAGGATCTGATCGACTGGGACCAGAACCGCCAGGACGTGCAGGTGAAATACGTGCAGGTGGTCGAGCAGTTCCAGGTGGACCGGATGATGCCCGCGCAGTTGCAGGCGGTCGCGCCGCAGCCGGGCGAGGCCAGGCACCCGCTTGCCGCCGTCAACCTGTCGCTGGTCGACGATAGCGGCGCCAGGCTGCTGGAACGCGTGTCGATGCAGGTCAAGCCCGGCGAGAAGGTGGCGATCCTCGGCGGCGAGGCGCTGGCCGAAGCCGTCGCCCGCGTGCTGTCCCCCGAAAGCGGCCGCGTGGCGCTTGGCGGCGACGATATCTGGTCGCTGCCGGAATCGGTGACGGGGCGGCGGATTTCCTATGCCGCCAGCGATGTCTACCTGTTCGCGGGCACGCTCGGCGACAACCTGCTCTACGGCCTGAAACACGCGCCGCTGAAGCCGCCGGTTTATGACGGCGAGAGCGCCACGCAGCACAAATGGGCGGTGATGGAGGCGAAACTCGCCGGAAACCCGGATTACGATATCGGCGGCGACTGGATCGACTATTCCGAAGCGGGCGTGCAGGGGCCGGACCACATGTTCGCGCCGGTGCGCGCCGCGCTCGACGCCGTGCTTCTGTCCAACGATATTTTCGATCTGGCGCTGCGCTCCACCTTCGAGCCCGCCCGCCATGCCGGTCTTGCCGGGCACATCGTCGAGATGCGCGCCGCCCTGCATGAAGAGGTGGAGAAGGAAGGCTTGAGCGGGCTCGTCGCCATCTTCGAGGCCGATTCCTACAATCGCGAGGCGACCGTCGGCGAAAACCTGCTGTTCGGCACGGCGACGGGCAGCCTCAAGGGCCGCGCCATCGGCCAGAATCCCTATTTCCGCAAGGTGATGGACGAGACGGGGCTCGGTCCGCGCCTGTTCCGCATGGGCTACGAGATCGCCGAGAACGCCGTCGAACTCTTCGCCGACCTGCCGCCGGATCACCCCTTCTTCCAGCAGCTCACCTTCATGACGCCGGACGATATCCCCGAATACCAGCTTCTGCTGCAAAAGCTGCAAGGCAAGCGGTTCGAGGAGGTGAGCGACAGGGACCGGCACAAGATCATCAAGCTGAGCTTCGCCTATATCGAGCCGCGCCACCGCTTCGGCTTGCTGGACGAGGAACTGATGGCGAAGATCGTCGAGGCCCGGCATGCGTTCCACGACCACATGCCGAAAGAACTCGAAAGCGAATTCGAGCGCTACGACGCCGAGAAATACATGGCTTCCGCCAGCCTGCTCGACAATATCCTGTATGGCCGCATCAGCCACAAGCACCCCGATGGCGCCGAGCGCGTGCGCGCCATGGTGCGCGGCCTTGTCGAGACCCACGGTCTTTACGAGGAAGTGCTGGCGGTCGGCATGGATTTCCATGTCGGGGCGGGCGGGCGCCGCCTTGCCAGCGTGCAGCGGCAGAAGCTGGGCCTTGCCCGCGCCCTGCTGCGCCGTTCGGATTACTACGTTTTCAACCGGCCGCTGCCGGGGCTGGATCACCGCATTCAGGATGAAATCGTTCGCCGCGTGCTGGATCTGACCGCGCAGTTTCCCGAAAATCCGGCCGTGCTGTGGGTTTTGTCCAACCCGGCACTGACCGGCCAGTTCGATCGGGTGGCGGTTTTTGAACGCGGCCTGTTGACAGCGGACGGCCCGCCCGAAACACTGAAGGAAAAAAACGAGGCCGAACGGGAACGGATGTCATCTTGAGCGGATAGTCAGAGGACGCACACCAGCGAAGGTCCTCTGGCCGATATTGCGCCAGGACAATGTGGCGAGGCGGTTCCACCCCTAGCATGGGCGCGGAACAGGACTTCAGGAAGGCAGATCGCACCGATCTGGGGAGAATGACGACGATGTTGCTGAAAGACGAGGTGCAATCGCTGCGGCAGGTGCCACTGTTTGCCGGAATTCCCCCGGCGAAGCTGAAATTGCTCGCCTTCACCTCGGATCGCGTCAGCTATGGCGGCGGCGAGATTCTGTTCCGGCAGGGCGACCCCGGCGACGCCGCCTATGTCATCCTGTCCGGCAAGGCCGATATCCTGGCCGAATCGCCGGGCGGGCCGATCAAGATCACCGAACTCGGCACCAATTCCATCGTCGGCGAGATCGCCATCCTCTGCGACGGATCGCGCACGGCGACCGTGCGCGCCGCCGAGCCGATGGAAGCGCTGCGCATCCGCAAGGAAATCTTCCTGAAGATGCTGATGGATTTCCCGGAAATCATGATCGAGGTGATGCGGGTGCTGGCCGAGCGGCTGAGCCAGACCACCTCCGAGCTGACCGAGGCCCGCAGCCGCCAGCGCAACCATTGAACCCCCTGTATCTTTAAGAAAAAACTCAGGGAATAAGGCGAAGATGCAGCATACCGGCCAGAGCGGTCGCAAGGGCGGATCGCAGGCCCGGCATGGCGAGAGAAGGTGAGCGTGAAGGACGAAACTTTCCGGATCCGGCTATGGGGCACGCGCGGCAGCCTGCCCGTATCGGGCCCGCAATTTCTGGATTATGGCGGCAACACCATCTGCGTGGAAATGCAGTGCGGGCCGCACCGCCTCGTATTCGACGCTGGCTCCGGGCTCCTGCCCGCGGGCAATGCGCTGGCCGCCGAAGGCGTGGCGGATATCGACCTGTTCTTCTCGCATTTTCATTACGATCACATCATCGGGCTCCCCTATTTCGTGCCGCTCTACAGGCCGGTTTCCGCCGTCACCCTGTGGTCGGGCCATATGGCGGGGAAGATGACGACGGCGGACATGATGCGCAAGCTGATGCATCCGCCATGGTTTCCCGTCGAGCCGGAAATTTGCAGCGCCCGCGTGCGCACCCGCGATTTCCATGCGGGCGACGTGCTGGAGCCCAAGCCCGGCATCACCATCAGAACCGCCAATCTCGTGCATCCCGGCGGCGCGATCGGCTACCGCGTCGAATGGGCGGGCAAGACCGTCGTCATGGTCACCGATACCGAGCATACGCCCGATGTCATCGATCCCGTGGTGCTGAAGCTGATCGATGGGGCCGACCTGTTCCTCTACGATTGCACCTATCTCGACAGCGAGATGGACAAATATCGCGGCTTCGGTCATTCGAGCTGGCATCAGGCGATCCGGCTGGCAAAGCTGGCGCAGGCAAAGCGCGTTGGCTTCATCCACCACCTGCCCGCCCGCACCGATGCCGAGCTGCACGAGATCGAGCGGCAGGCCATCGTCCGTTTCCCCGGCGCCTTCGCGGGCCGGGACGGCCAGATCATCGAGGTATGAGCGCTTTCACGCCCGCCCAGCGGCAGGCGGGATGGGCGGCCGTCACGCCGAGAAGGGCTTCGAGGAAATCCCACGCCGCCGCGTCATGCACGAGGTGGTGGGTGAGGAAGCCCATGACGCCCTCCCCGCTCTCCCGCATCGCCTGAAGCCGCGCCATGATTTCGCGGACGAGAGCCGCGCCATCGCGCCCGCCGCGCGTGCCATGCCAGTCGATCAGGTCGACATGGGTGTTGACGAGCGGCATGCCTTGCGGCTTTTCCGGCCCGAACACCGACAGCGCCGCAAAGCCGAGGCTTCCCAGATGCGGGATCAGGGCCGGGTCGATACGGTTCCATGGCGGCACCAGCAACGGCACGAAGCGATCGCCGTGCAATGCCCGCAACTTCCCGAAGCCAGCGCGCAACTGCGCCAGCACAACCTCTTGCGGCCGGTGCGCGCCAAGCTCCTGCTTCTTCTGCCCCGGCGGGGCATGATTGGCATGGGCAAAGCCATGCACGGCAATCTCCGCCTGGGGCGCCGCCGCCAGCCGTTCGGCCAGTTCCGGGCCGGCCGGCTCGGGAATGACGGCGAGCGTCACCGGCACGCCATGCGCGGCCGTGACCGCAAGCAGCTGGCCGAGCGCGGGCGTCGGCTCCACCGCATCGTCGTCGCGCAGCCAGAAGCGGGCGGTCTTGCCCGCCGCCTGCCAGCGATCCAGTTCCCGCATCACGGGTTCGAACAGAGCCGCCTCGTTCATCGCCGCGCCACCGCCTTTCTCAAATACGCATCGATTGTCTGCGCCGCCTGCCCGATCGAGCGTTCCTCCAGCGCGAAACGGCGGGCATTGACGCCGAGATCTTGCCGCAGCGGCCCGTCGCGCAACAGACGCCGGATCGCCCCGGCATAGGCGTCGATATCGCCGTCGGGCGTCAACAGGCCGGTCACGCCGTCGCGCACCACCTCAGGCACGCCCGCCGTTGCCTGCGCCACCACCGGCAGGCCCGCCGCCTGCGCTTCCAGATAGGCCAGCCCATAGGCTTCGCCGCAGCCCGGCCAGACATGAACGGCGCTTTCGCTAAGCAGCGCCGCCACCTCCTCCTGCGTCCGCTCGCCATGGAACCGGATCCGCCCTTCGGGAAAGCGCGAAAACAGCGCCTCGACGTCCGGCCGCAGCCTGCCATCGCCGATGACGGACAGGCTCCACGCCTCGTCCGAAATCCGCGCCAGCGCCTGCGCCAGCATG
>JBDHTA010000076.1:0-17933 GCA_039808465.1 Rhizobiaceae bacterium
CGCTCGATGGCCGGAAGATCGCGCTTGGCCTTGGTAAAGCCGCCGGTTTCCGAAAACAGCGCGGTGATTTCCGCCGCGACCGCCAGAAGATCGGCGTTGACGACGATCCCGGCACTTTCCCGCGATAATTGCTCAACCGCCTCGCCCTCGCGGCGGCAGGCTTCGGCCGCGGACCGGCGCAGCGCCAGCGCCTGCGACAGATCCTCCGCGAAATCCGGCGACAGGCCGTCGAGATCGGAAAACCCGGCAAGCGTTGCCGCCTCGCGATCGATTTCCGCCATCAGCGGGTGAAGCTTTTTCAGAAGCCGCAGATGCTCCAGTTGCGTCTTGGTTTTCTGCCGCTCCGCCTGCAAGGCCGCGATGCGGGCCTGCAATTCCGTCTCTTCGCCGGTCAGCTTTTTCCAGTCGCCCGAACGCAGCTCGTTCTGGCTTTCGGCGCGGCGGGCGTTCTCATAGCGATCCACGGCCTGATAGAAGCGATGCTCCTGCTTCTTGCGCGGGCCGAAAATCTGCCCTGCCTCGTCATCCAGCGTCTGGCGCAGGCGCCGCAGGCCGAGAAGCCCGGATGCTGCGGAAAACAGCAGGGTGCCGATTTCGCCGCCGCTTTCCAGCATGGCGCGGCCGCCCTCGCGCAGATCACGCGAATCCAGCCCGAAGGCACGCTTGAAGATGTCGCGGTTGAGGGCGCCGAGGAAGGGGCTCAGCGCATCCTCGCGCAAGGCGGTTTCGGCGCTGTCATCGGCCAGCAGCGTATTCTTCGTGCCGCGGCGGCGGCGGAAGCTCAGGGCTTCGCCATTCCTGGCGGCAATCGCCGCGCCGATCCGCAGTTGCGCCGGATCGTGCAGGAAACTGTAATGCGCCGTCGCGCGCGGATAGCCGAACAGCAGGTCGCCGATGGCCGACAGCGCGGAGGATTTTCCGGCCTCGTTCGGCCCGTAGACGATATGCAGATTGGCGGAGGGGTTGAAATCGAGGCGCCTGCCGGTCAGCGCGCCGTAACGGAGGAGATCGAGCCGGTGGAACCGCATGTCAGACCGCCTCCCCGCTGGAGCGGGCCTGAAGCAGAGCGCGGGCTTCCGCCAGCAAGTCCGCCATGCCGATATCGAGCGGATTATCGCCCGCGCCGGTGCCGCCCGGCATCCTCTGGAGAATTTCGCGGATGAAGGTCTCGGCCTGCTCCGGAAATTCCCCCGTGACGTCGTCCACCAGCAGCGACAGGTCGAAAGGCATGGCATCGCCCCCGTCTCCGGCTTGCGGCGGCTCTATGCGGAATTCCAGCTTTTCCAGCCAGATATCCTGATGGCAGCGGTGCACCGCCGCCTGCGCCTCGTCGCGCAGATCCTGCCGCATCGACAAAAGCCGGGCGTGATGGCGGCTGCGGCCTTGCAGCCTGAGCCGCAACGCCAGCGGACGCTCGGCCATATCGGCGACGATCGCGCCCGCCTCCTCCTCGATGCGGCGCAGGATGGCGGCCATGTCGTCGTCTTCCAGCACGCTCACCGTCAGGCCATGGAAGCGCGCCTCGTCGACGATCAGCCGCTCGGAGCTTGCCCGGCCGTCCTCCACCGTCACCAGCACCGCGCCCCTTGCGCCGCACTCGCGAATGCTGCGTCCCTGCAAATTGCCGGGAAAGACGATCAGCGGATCCTTCGAGACGATTTCATATTCATGCACATGGCCAAGCGCCCAGTAATCGTAACCGCGTGAACGCAGGTCATCGAGGGAACAGGGCGCATAGGGCGCGTGCGGCTCGCGGCCGGTTAGCGAGGTGTGCAGCACACCGATATTGAACCAGCCCGGCACCGGTTTCGGATAGGCCAGCGCCAGATTGTCATTGGCGGAGCGCTGGGCGAAACCCTGCCCGTGCAGCGCCACCTTCAGCGCCTCCAGCCGGAAGGTCTGCGGTTTCTGCGTCGAGAACTCGTGCACGTTTTCCGGCAGGGTGATGGTTTTGGTAATGACGCTTTCGGCATCGTGATTGCCGCGCAGCAGGAAGACCGGAATGTTCTCGCGTTCCAGCCGCGCCATTTCGCGGTTGAAGAACAGGCCGATCTTGTTGTCCTTCCAGTCGCCGTCATAGACATCGCCGGCAATGACGAAGAAATCGGCGCGAAGCTCGATGGCGCGGGACACGAGATTGGAAAAAGCCTTGCGGCTGGCTTCGATGAAGAGAGCGGCAATCTCCGCATCCTTGAGGGAAAGCCCCTGAAACGGGCTTCCGAGATGCAGATCGGCGGCATGAACGAATCGAAACGAAGTCATCGGCTTCCTGACGCGAAATAATCCCGCACTATGTAGGAAATATCCACGCCGATTGATATGGCCGCTCTCCGCTTGTCCGGAGGATTCTGCGGAATCGATGCCCTGCAATCCATCAAAGACCGGCCGCCTTGCGCAACGCCTCGTCCATGCGGCTTTGCCAGCCAGGGCCGGTAGCCTTGAATGCCTCGATCACATCCGGCGACAGGCGTATGGAAATCTGGCGCTTGGGCGCGGCGGCCGGAGGACGGCCGCGTGACCGGCGAATGCTCTCATAGAGTTCCGGCGACGCTTCCTTGAGCGGCCTTGCGCGCTGGATATCCCCGGCCGATAGCGGGCGCTCGATCTCGGGATCGGGGCCGATCAGGTCGCCGGTGGCATCATCGACCCACCAGCCGTCTGCATCCTGATGCACGCCGCCCGCAGCGATCAGCGCTTTCATCTGCCGGTCATAATTCTGCCAGCGGCGCAGCATTTCGGCGGAATCCGCTTCGCTGTCGCTCAGGTCGCTGGTGACGAATGCGGGCCATTGTCTGCTCATGGGATTTTGCTCCTTTCCTTCTGGTTCGCGCGCCGCATTGAAATGACGGAAAGCGCTTCAGAACCGAGCGGGCGAAACACGACGGCGATGACAAGCTCCCCGTCGAGATAACCGATCGCCATCATGCGTTCGCCCTTGGCTTCGTCGATCACCGCATACAGGAAGAATTCCAGCGTCAGGGCCGCGAAGTCGAGGCCATGCTTTTCCAGATTGGCAATACGCTTCGGTTCATCCCATACGATTTTCATGGGTATTTATGTATCACTTTAAATCAGGGATAAAAGAAGCAAAATGAAAAAGCCCGTTTCGCCAACGGGCGAAACGGGCTGTCGCGTTGTAATCTGCGCGGCCGGGCATTCTCCCCCGCGCCGAAGGCAGGTCATCCGCCGTTGACGGCGTCCTTCAAACCCTTGCCGGGGGTGAATTTCGCGACGTTGCGGGCGGGGATGTCGACTTCCGCGCCGGTGGAGGGGTTGCGTCCCTTCGAAGCCTCGCGGCGGGAGACCGAGAAATTGCCGAAACCGGCCAGCCGCACATCGCCGCCCTTCTGCAACGCCTCCTGAATCACATCGAAAACGGCGTCGACCGCAGCCGCCGCGTCGGTCTTGTTCATGCCGGACTTCTCGGCCACGGCCGCAACGAATTCACCCTTGTTCATGTCTTCCACCCTTTCCGTGGTTACAACGACAGGGCCGTGACGGCCCTTTCTCCTGCAAAACGGTTACCCGGTCCTGACCCGGCAACCGCCGGAGGTGGTTGAGAAGTGGGGCGTCTTGCCCGTATTTCAACGGAAAAGGCCAGCTTTCGCTGGCCTTTTCTCTAGCATTCGTCGATTTTTTGGCGCGGTGTGCCTTAATGGGCGATCACCTGGCCGTCATCGCCAGTTTCAGTGGCGGCGACGACCGAGGTTTCCACCACGCCATCCCACTCGATCGGCTCCGGCTTGCGCAGCAGCGCATGCTCCAGAACCTCGCCCATGCGCGAGACCGGCACGATCTCCATGCTGTTCTTCACATTGTCCGGAATATCCGCCAGATCCTTGGCGTTTTCCTCCGGGATCAGAACCTTCTTGATGCCGCCGCGCAGGGCCGCCAGCAGTTTCTCCTTGAGACCGCCGATCGGCAGCACCCGGCCACGCAGGGTCACCTCGCCCGTCATCGCCACATCCTTGGAAACCGGAATGCCGGTCATGATGGAGACGATGGCGGTCGCCATGGCAATACCGGCGGACGGGCCGTCCTTCGGGGTCGCGCCCTCGGGAACGTGAACGTGGATATCGCTCTTGTCGAAACGCGGCGGCTCGATGCCGAAGTCCACCGCACGGCTGCGGACATAGGATGCCGCCGCCGAGATCGATTCCTTCATCACGTCCTTCAGGTTGCCGGTCACCGTCATGCGGCCCTTGCCGGGCATCATCACGCCTTCGATGGTCAGCAGTTCGCCGCCCACTTCCGTCCAGGCCAGACCCGTGACGACGCCGACCTGATCCTCGCGCTCGGCTTCGCCATGGCGGAAGCGCGGAACACCCAGATAATCGTGGATGTTTTCCGCCGTGACCGCCACGGTGGTCGCCTTGCCCTTGATGATCTCGGTCACCGCCTTGCGGGCAAGCTTCATCAGTTCGCGCTCGAAGTTACGCACGCCCGCCTCGCGGGTGTACTGCTGGATGACCGCCGTCAGGGCATCGTCGCTCACCGAAAATTCCTTCGGCTGCAACGCATGCTCCTTGATGGCCTTCGGCAGCAGGTGCCGCTTGGCGATCTCGCGCTTCTCGTCTTCCGTGTAACCGGCGATGCGGATGATTTCCATGCGGTCCATCAGGGGCGCAGGGATATTCAGCGTATTCGCCGTCGTCACGAACATCACGTCCGAAAGATCGTATTCGACTTCCAGATAGTGATCCATGAAGGTCGAGTTCTGTTCCGGATCGAGCACCTCCAGCAGAGCCGAGGACGGATCGCCACGGAAATCCATGCCCATCTTGTCGATTTCATCGAGCAGGAAGAGCGGATTGGACTTCTTCGCCTTCTTCATCGACTGCACGACCTTGCCGGGCATGGAGCCGATATAGGTGCGGCGGTGGCCACGGATTTCGGCTTCGTCACGAACGCCGCCGAGAGCCATGCGCACATATTCGCGGCCCGTCGCCTTGGCGATGGATTTCGCCAGCGAGGTCTTGCCGACGCCCGGAGGACCGACGAGGCACAGGATCGGCCCCTTGATCTTGGTGGCGCGCGCCTGCACGGCGAGATATTCGACGATGCGTTCCTTGACCTTGTCGAGACCGAAATGATCCTCATCGAGAATCTTCTCGGCATTGTTGAGGTCGGTCTTGATCTTCGACTTCTTGCTCCACGGGATACCGAGCAGCCAGTCGAGATAGTTGCGAACCACCGTCGCTTCCGCCGACATCGGGCTCATGCTGCGCAGCTTCTTCAGCTCGGCATCGGCCTTTTCGCGGGCTTCCTTGCTCAGCTTGGTCTTGGAGATGCGCTCCTCGATTTCGGCCATTTCGTCACGGCCGTCCTCGCCATCGCCCAGCTCCTTCTGGATGGCCTTCATCTGCTCGTTGAGGTAGTACTCGCGCTGGGTCTTTTCCATCTGGCGCTTGACGCGCGAGCGGATGCGCTTTTCGACCTGAAGAACCGAAATCTCGCCTTCCATGAAGCCGAGCGCCTTTTCCAGACGCGCCTTCACGCTGGTCGTTTCCAGCATTTCCTGCTTCTCGGTGATCTTGATCGACAGGTGCGAGGCAACCGTGTCGGCGAGCTTCGAGTAATCCTCGATCTGGCTTGCCGCGCCAACCACTTCCGGCGAGATCTTCTTGTTCAGCTTGACGTAGTTCTCGAACTCCGAGACCACCGAGCGGGCGAGCGCTTCCACCTCGACCGGATCGTCTTCCGGCTCGGCCAGAACCTCGGCATGGGCTTCGTAGAATTCCTCGCGGTCGCTATAGGTGTCGATGCGCGCGCGTGCCCGGCCCTCGACCAGCACCTTCACGGTGCCATCGGGCAGCTTCAGCAGTTGCAGCACATTGGCGACGGTGCCGACCGTGTGGATCTGGTCCGGAGCAGGATCGTCGTCGCTGGCGTTGAGCTGCGTCACCAGCATGATCTGCTTGTCAGACCCCATGACCTCTTCCAGCGCGCGAATGGATTTTTCGCGCCCTACGAAGAGCGGAACGATCATGTGCGGGAAGACCACGATATCGCGCAACGGCAAAACCGGATAGGCGACACTCCCGGCGGGGGCAGACGTTTTTTTCGTCATTCTCATTTCCTTTCCAAAACCCCGTTGCCGGGGCATTTGCCTTGGCCCGGAGCGCCGGACCGGCAAAATTCTGTCCGCCTGCATGTGGAGTGCGCGGCACCACTTTTCAAGGCTCGCTCCTCCACGCGCGGCGGCCGCCGCACTCCTGTTCAACCTGCATTTAAGCGGCACAAGCTGATGCGTGGCTTGCGCCCGCCCGGTCAGCCCGGCAGGCGCGGCCATTCGTGTGGCACGGCAGGCGCGAACGCAAAACCCGCGCTTCCGCCGCATGTTCCGGGCCATAAACGGATAAAGGCCCCGAAGGGCCTTTACGATAGCATGCTTTACCGCAAAATGCGACGATCAAGCCGAGGCGTTCGCCTTCTCTTCGCGATCCGCGTAGATGTAGAGCGGGCGGGAATTGCCCAGCACCACCTCGGCGGAGATGACCACTTCGCGAACGCCTTCCAGCTCCGGCAGTTCGAACATGGTGTCGAGCAGGATCTTCTCCATGATCGAGCGCAGGCCGCGCGCGCCGGTCTTGCGCACGATGGCGCGGCGGGCGATTTCGCGCAGCGCGTCCTCGTGGAAGGTCAGCTCCACGTCTTCCATCTCGAACAGGCGCTGATACTGCTTGATCAGCGCGTTCTTCGGCTCGGACAGGATCTGGATCAGCGCGTCCTCGTCGAGATCCTCCAGCGTCGCCAGAACCGGCAGACGGCCGATGAATTCCGGAATCAGGCCGAACTTCACCAGATCCTCGGGCTCCAGCTCGCGCAGCACCTCGCCGACGCGGCGGTCGTCCGGGGCCTTGACGGTGGCTGCGAAGCCGATCGAGGTCTTCTCGCCGCGGGCGGAGATGATCTTGTCGAGACCGGCGAAGGCGCCGCCGCAGATGAACAGGATGTTCGTCGTGTCGACTTGCAGGAATTCCTGCTGCGGATGCTTGCGGCCGCCCTGCGGCGGAACCGAAGCGACCGTGCCTTCCATGATCTTCAGCAGCGCCTGCTGCACGCCCTCACCCGAGACGTCGCGGGTGATCGACGGATTGTCCGACTTGCGGGAAATCTTGTCGACCTCGTCGATATAGACGATGCCGCGCTGGGCGCGCTCGACATTGTAATCGGCGGCCTGCAACAGCTTGAGGATGATGTTCTCGACGTCCTCGCCGACATAACCGGCTTCGGTCAGCGTCGTGGCGTCGGCCATGGTGAAGGGCACGTCGATGATGCGCGCCAGCGTCTGCGCCAGATAGGTCTTGCCGCAGCCGGTGGGGCCGACGAGCATGATGTTCGACTTGGCAAGCTCGACATCGCCGCCCTTGGAGGCGTGCGCCAGGCGCTTGTAATGGTTGTGGACAGCCACCGAGAGAATGCGCTTGGCCTGCTGCTGGCCGATCACATATTCATCGAGAACCTTGATGATGTCCTGGGGCGTGGGAACGCCATCGCGGGACTTGACCATCGAGGACTTGTTTTCCTCGCGGATGATGTCCATGCACAATTCGACGCATTCATCGCAGATGAAAACGGTCGGCCCGGCGATCAGTTTCCGGACTTCGTGCTGGCTCTTGCCGCAGAAAGAACAATAGAGGGTGTTCTTGGAATCCCCCCCGTTGTTGCCGCTGACCTTGCTCATATCACTTTCCTTCCAGCACGCCGCTGCTCCGGTAGCGGGAGCGCGGTCCACTCAATTCGTTCAACCGGAAACCGCAAGGGCGGGCCGGGCGACGCTTTCGGGAATATCGCGGCCGGGGCGGCCTGGTGCGTTTCCAGGCCCGGCGACGCGATTCCCACCGGGAATGATGCTATGCCATAAAAATTCAACATAGCATTAATGGCTATTCTGACAGCCCTCTGCGCCCTTGGAAACCCACCCATCGTTCACAAATGGGATAGAACTGTGGCGAAGAGAATACAGTTTTCGCACCTTCAGGCACCCGATGCGGGGCGTTCCCGCCCGCGCATCCGGCGCCGCAACAGGCTTATTCGCCTTCGGTTTCGGCGCGCGAGGTCAGAACGCGGTCGATGACGCCCCAGTTCTTCGCCTCGTCCGCATCCATGAAATGGTCACGATCGAGCGTCTTTTCAACTTCCTCGTAGGAGCGGCCGGTGTGCTTCACGTAGACTTCGTTCAGGCGGCGCTTCATTTTCAGGATGTCGCGGGCGTGGCGCTCGATATCCGACGCCTGCCCCTGGAAGCCGCCCGAGGGCTGGTGCACCATGATGCGGGCGTTCGGCGTGGCGAAGCGCATGTCCTTGTGGCCGGCGGCCAGCAGCAGCGAGCCCATGGAGGCGGCCTGGCCGATGCACAGCGTCGACACGGCGGGCCTGATGAACTGCATGGTGTCGTAGATCGCCATGCCTGCCGTCACCACGCCGCCCGGCGAATTGATGTAAAGCGCGATTTCCTTCTTCGGGTTTTCCGCCTCGAGGAACAGGAGCTGGGCGCAGACCAGCGTCGCCATATGGTCCTCGACCGGGCCGGTGAGGAAGATGATGCGCTCCTTCAGCAGACGCGAATAGATATCGTAGGACCGTTCGCCGCGATTGGTCTGCTCAACGACCATCGGAACCAACGCCATGGCGGTATCAACGGGATTAGTCATCTTCGTCCTTTGTTGTCTTGATGCTTCCGGCCGCCTGCGGCCTGAGGGAATCATCTGGAAATCGTGTCAACCCTTACATAGAGTGTCAGCGGGCGGTTCTTCAAGTCGCATGGACCGATTCCTCCACCGGCACTCCTGCGCCCGGGGTTCTTGTGGCAGCCGCACCTTAACGCCCGGTTGAAAGCGGTTTTTCCCGCCCGCTTTCGGCCATCAGGGTGAAGGATACGTGAAGCGCGCATATGCGGGGATCATTCACCGCCCCGCAACCGGAAATTAAGGTGTGCGGGATTAACTGACGCCGTAGCCTGACTGGAGGGAGCCGCATTGATCGACGTGAAGACCGGCTTTCTGCTGTGGTCGGTGGAAGCGCTGACGCTTTCGGCGATTCTCGCCGTCGCCTGGGCGCACAAGCGGTCGTCGGCCGCCTATCTCTGGTGGAGCGCCGCACTCGCCGCGCAAGGCATCGGCGTGGCGCTGGTCGCGGCGCGCGGCCATATTCCCGATTTCCTCTCCATCGAGTTCGCCAATGCGCTGGCGCTTTCCGGCTACGCCTTCGCCATCGCGGGGCTCAGGCTCAAGGACCGGCGGCCCGCCGTCGCCGCCAGCCTGCTTCCGGTGACGATCTGGGTGGCGGCGATGTTCGTTCCCGGCATCCGGGAAAATCTCGGCCATCGCTCCATCGTCTTCGCGGCGGCCTCGGCGGCCGGATCGCTGGTCATGGCCGGATGCCTGTGGCAGCCCGGCTTCGCGACGCTGAGGACGCGCCGCAGGCTGGCGGGCGTATTTCTGGCGCAGGCCGCGATGCAGGTGGTCGCCACCATTCTTCTTGCCCGCAGCGCCGCCCAGACGCTGCAACAACTGGCCAACATTCCCGCCACCACCCTGTCCGCCGCCATCTTCGTGGTGCTGATCGTGCTGTTCGCCTGCAAGATGGTGATGGAGGATCTGGAAGAGCGCATGAAGGATCTGGCCCGGCTCGATTCGCTGACCGGCGTGCTCAACCGGCGCGGCTTCTTCGACCGCTTCGAGGAAATCCGCCGCGGCGCCGAAAGCGCCGGTCTCAGGCTGGCGCTGATCCTGTTCGATCTCGATCACTTCAAGCAGGTCAACGACCGCTTCGGCCATGCGGCGGGCGACAAGGCGCTGACCGCCTTTTCGCGCATCGCCCATCAGCGCACCGGCGAAAAGGGCGCCTTCGCCCGGCTGGGCGGCGAGGAATTTGCAGCACTTCTGCCGGTGGAGGATGTGGAGCAGGCCTGCATCCTCGCCGAGGATATCCGCCGGGCGCTGGAAGTCGCCCCGGTCATCGACGGCGCGCACCGCATTCCGGTCACCGTCAGCGCGGGCGTGCATGCGGCAGCGGCTGCGGCCGCCGATCTCGACCTGATGCTGCCGGTCGCCGACCGCGCCCTTTACGCCGCCAAGCATGAGGGCAGGAATCGCTATGCCGTCGCAAGCCAGGACGGCGACTGCGAGCAGGTGCTGGACGGCAGGCTGGAGCAGCTTCGCGCCCTTCTCACCGACAACCGCCCGCCCTCGCCCTGCGGCCGGTTTCCGTCGCGGCAGCACGGGTGACGGCGGCGGTTCATCGCCGCCTTGGCCGTCACGCGGGCAATTCCCCTTTCCGGCAAAATGCTCTATGCGTCATGGCATGACGACATTGCCTTTTCTCTCCATCGACCCCGCCACCCGCCACGTTTCGCTCGATGCCCGCGACCCGGCCTTCTACGGCGAACCGAACCGCGCCTATGCCGCGCTGCATGCCGCCACGCCCACCTTCTACTGGAAGGAGCGCGGGCAATGGTTCTTCACCGGCTACGACCATGTGAACGCCCTGCTGCGCGACCGCCGCTTCGGCCGCCAGATCTTGCACATCGCCAGCCGCGAGGAGCTGGGCTGGCCGGAGCCGCGCCCGCATACCCGCCATTTCGACGCGGCGGAAGCGCATTCGCTGCTGGAAATCGAGCCGCCGGAACACACGCGGCTGCGCACGCTGGTCAACCGCGCCTTCGTGTCCCGCCATGTCGAGAAGATGAAGCCGGAAATCGCCGCGCTGACGCACGGCCTGATCGACCGCTTCGAGAAGGACGGCGAAACCGAACTGCTCTCCAGCTTCGCCGACGTCATTCCGGTGACGATGATCGCCCGGATGATCGGCATTCCCGAGGAAACGGGGCCGCAGCTTCTGAAATGGTCGCATGCCTATGTGCGCATGTACATGTTCTCCCGCACCGAGGCCGACGAGCACGCCGCCGACCGGGCCGCGCAGGAATTTTCCGATTACATCAGGGGCATGATCGCCGAGCGCCGCGCCGAGCCGCGCGACGACCTGCTGAGCCACATGATCCACACGGAGCACAAGGGCCAGTTTCTGACCGAGGACGAGCTGATCTCCACGACCATCGTGCTGCTGAATGCCGGTCACGAGGCCACCGTCCACCAGATCGGCAATTCCGTGAGAGTGATTCTCGACAGCGGCCTGAACCCGCAGGATCTGTTCCGCGACGAGGCGGCGACCGAACGCACGGTCGAGGAATCGCTGCGCATCTGCGCGCCGGTGCACATCTTCGACCGCTATGCGCTGGAGCCGGTCGAAATCGACGGCATCCGCTTCGAGCGCGGCGACAAGGTGGGCCTGATTCTCGCCGCCGCCAATCTGGACCCGGCGAAATTCACCGATCCGCTGGTGTTCAAGCCGGAGCGCAAGGAAGCGGCCAATCTTTCCTTCGGCGCGGGCATCCATTTCTGCATCGGCGCGCCCCTGGCGCGGCTGGAACTCAACATCGCGCTGCCGATCCTGTTCGAGCGCCTGCCCGGCCTGAAACTCGCCGCCCGCCCCGCCGTCAAGGACGTCTACCACTTCCACGGTCTTGACCGGCTGGATCTCTGTTGGTGAAAAAAATCCCCGGAAAGCGGAGCGCCTTCCGGGGATCGATTCCTTGCGCGGCAAACATCCGTCACTCGCGGATGACGTAATCCTTGCGAGTCGTTTCAATAACTTCCCAGGTTCCCTTAAGGCCCGGCTTGAGGATCATGCGGTCGCCCGCCCTCAGGTGAACCGGCTCGCCGCCGTCTTCGGTGATGATCGAATAGCCTTCGAGAATGTGGATATATTCCCATTCATCGTAGGAAATCCGCCATTTGCCGGGCGTCGCTTCCCAGATGCCCGCATAGATGCCGCCTTCGGCTTCGTCGAGGTTCCACGTCCGGAATTTCGGCGAACCGGAAATCACCCGCTCGCCCGGATCGCCATGCTCCGGCTCGATTCCCGTAATGTCGAATTTCTGAAGCGCCGCCATGGTCATGCCTTTGCCAGTGCCTGTTCGAGATCGGCGATGATATCGGCCACGTCCTCGATGCCGATGGACAGGCGCACCACGTCCGGCCCGGCGCCTGCGGCGACCTGCTGCTCCTCGGTCAACTGGCGGTGGGTGGTGGAGGCGGGGTGGATGACCAGCGAGCGCGTGTCGCCGATATTGGCGAGATGCGAGAAGAGTTCGAGGCTCTCCACGAAGGCCTTGCCCGCCTCATAGCCGCCCTTGAGGCCGAAGGTGAAGACCGCGCCCGCGCCCTTGGGCGAGTAACGCTGCTGCAAGGCGTGGTTCGGGTCGCCGTCGAGGCCCGCGTAATTCACCCAGGCCACCTTGTCGTGATCCTTCAGCCAGTTGGCGACGGCAAGCGCGTTGTCGCAATGTCTTTGCATGCGAAGGGGAAGCGTTTCGATGCCGGTCAGCAGCATGAAGGCGTTGAAGGGCGAAATCGCCGGGCCGAAATCGCGCAGCCCCAGCACGCGGCAGGCGATGGCGAAGGCGAAATTGCCGAAGGTGGAATGCAGCACCATGCCCGCATATTCCGGGCGCGGCTGCGACAGCATCGGGTAATTGCCGGATTTCGACCAGTCGAAGGTGCCGCCATCGACGATGACGCCGCCCATGGAATTGCCGTGGCCGCCCATGAACTTGGTCAGCGAATGCACGACGATGTCGGCGCCATGTTCCAGCGGCCGCAGCAGATAGGGCGTCGCCATGGTGTTGTCGACGATCAGCGGCAGGCCGTGCCTGCGCGCCACCTCGGCGATGGCGGCGATATCGACGAAGGTGCCGCCCGGATTGGCCAGGCTTTCGATGAAGATGCCGCGGGTGCGCTCATCGATCTGGCTTTCGAAGCTTTGCGGATCGGCGGGATCGGCCCAGCGCACCTGCCAGCCGAAATTCTTGAAGGAATGGCCGAACTGGTTGATCGAACCGCCGTAGAGGCGCCGCGCCGCGATGAAATTGTCGCCGGACTGCATGATGGTGTGGAACACCAGAAGCTGCGCCGAATGGCCGGAGGCGACGGCCAGCGCCGCCGTGCCGCCTTCAAGGGCGGCGACGCGCTCCTCCAGCACCGCCTGCGTCGGATTCATGATGCGGGTGTAGATATTGCCGAACTGCTGCAAGCCGAACAGCGCCGCCGCATGGTCGGCGTCGTTGAAGACGAAGGATGTGGTCTGGTAGATCGGCGTGGCGCGCGCGCCGGTCGCCGGATCCGGCTGCGCCCCGGCATGGATGGCGAGCGTATCGAACCCCGGATTGTCCCTGGACATGGAAATAACCTCCCTTTGAAACGTCGGGGCGGATCATATCCATTTCAAGGGAGAAGGAAAGCACAATCGCGTGCGAACGCCACATGGATTTGCAAAATTATGCTTCAAAAACAAAAAATTAGAGCAGCGGCCGCCGGGGCCGCCTATCGCATCACGCGCGGATATTCGATGGCCGGGCAGCGGTCCATCACCACCTGGATGCCCGCCGCCTGCGCCCTTGCCGCCGCCGCGTCGTCGCGCACGCCGAGCTGGCCCCAGATCACCTTCGGGCGGGCTGGCAGCGCCAGCGCCTCGTCCACCACGCCGCCCAGATATTCGGGGGCGCGGAAGACGTCGATCATGTCGATGGCTTCGGGGATATCGGCCAGGGTGGCGTAGACGGTCTGGCCGTGGATCTGCTTGCCCGCCAGCCCCGGATTGACCGGTATGACATGATAGCCCTTGCGCAGCAGGAAACCCATGACGCCATTGCTCGGCCGCTCCGGCTTCGGCGAAGCGCCGACCAGCGCGATCGTCTTCACCGAGGTCAGGATGTCGCGAATCGCGCTCTCGTCATAGTGATCGTGGCTCATGAAACTTCTCCTCGCTTTCCGGCGCTGTCCTTCAGACCTATATGGAAAGGAGAGCGCGCAAAAGGAGTACCCCATGCGAAAACTGACACCCGTTCTCATTCTCGGCGCATCGCTTCTTGCCGCCACGCAGGCGCAGGCCATTTCGCGCTACAATTCGCTGACCATGACCTGCGCCGAGGCCAATGAAGCGGCCGCGCGCGAAGGCGCGGTCATCCTGCGCTACCCGTCGCAGCGGGTGCGGGGGCTGACGCTGTTCGAGCGCGCCGTGCGCGACAGGAACCAGTGCGCCAATCAGGAGATCATCGAACGGCGATTCGTCTCCACCTCCGACATGCAGCGATGCCCGGTCAGGGCCTGCGCGACCACGACCGCCGACGACTGGCTGCTTTTCCCCTGACCCTGTCCGCACCATCGAGCAACCGGGCCTGAAAGGGCTTGCCTTCCTGCGCCAACTGGCGCAGGACTCCGTCTCCCTCCCTGTCATCGGCCGCAGGCCGCACGGTTTCTCGCGTGTCTCCCGAAATCATTCTTCTCGTTCTGTTCGGCGCCCTTCTCCATGCGGTGTGGAACGCCATGGTCAAGGCTGGCAGCGACAAGTCGCTGGGCGCCATGATGATTTCGGCAGGGGCCGGGCTTTCCGCCGTGCCCTTCCTGCCTTTCGTGCCGCTGCCGCAGATCGAGGCGCTGCCCTTCATCCTGGCCACCGCCGTATTGCAATTCGCCTATTTCCAGCTTGTCGCGGCGGCCTACCGGGCTGGCGATATCGGCCTCGTCTATCCGCTGATGCGCGGCGTGGCGCCGCTGATCGTGGCGGGCCTGAGCAGCCTCGTGCTCGGCGAGCATCTGCACGGCATGGCGCTGCTCGGCGTCGTCACCATTTCGGCGGGCATCCTGACTCTCGCCTTCGAGGCGCGGCATGGCAATCGCGACGCCATCCTGCTGGCGCTCGCCAATGCGGGCGTCATCGCCACCTACACCTTCGTCGATGGCGTGGGCGCGCGCGTTTCCGGCAATGCCGTGTCCTATACGCTGTGGATGTCGCTTCTGCCGCCGCTGCTGCTCTGCGCATGGGCGGTGAGGAAACGCGGAAGCGGGCCGGTGATCGCCCATGCGCGCCGCTTCTGGCTGAGCGGCATTCTCGGCGGCGGCGGCTCGCTGGCGGCCTATGGTCTGGCCCTGTGGGCGATGACGAAAGCGCCGGTCGCCACCGTCGCGGCGCTGCGCGAAACCTCGATCCTGTTCGCCATCGTCATCTCGGTGGTCTTCCTCAAGGAAAGGGCGAGCCTCTGGCGCTATGCCGCCGGGGCGCTGATCGCGCTCGGCGTCCTCATCCTGCGGCTGGCGTGAAAGTCAGTCGTCCTTCCATTCCGGCTTGCGCTTGTCGAGGAAAGCGCCGATCCCCTCCTCCGCATCGCGGGCCAGCATGTTGTCGACCATTACCCGGGCGGCATAATCATAGGCGTCCTCCACCGGCATTTCGATCTGGCGGTAGAAGGCTTCCTTGCCGATCTTCAGCGCCTGCGGCGATTTCGACGCGATGACGGCGGCGTATTTCGAAACCACCTGCGACAGATACTGCTTCGGCACGATGCGGTTGACGAGGCCGAAATCCTTGGCGGTGGACGCATCGATGGTCTCGCCGGTCAGCAGCATTTCCATGGCCTGCTTGCGATGGGCGGAACGCGACAGCGCCACCATCGGCGTCGAACAGAACAGGCCGATATTGACGCCCGGCGTGCAGAAGGTCGCCGTATCCGTGCAGATCGCCAGATCGGAGGAGGCGACGAGCTGGCAGCCCGCCGCCGTCGCAAGCCCGTCGATCTCGGCGATGACGGGCTTGGGCAGGTGCATGATCTTCAGCATCAGGTCTGCGCACATGCGCAGCGTCTTTTCGAAGAAGGCGCGGCCGCGATCCTCGTCCCCGCGATGGGACGTCAGTTCCTTGAGATCGTGGCCTGCGGAAAACACCTTGCCGCCCGCCGCGATCACCACCACCTTCACGGCCGGATCCTCAGCCGCCTTGTCGAGTTCGGCGGCAAGCGTTTCCATCATGGCGATGGAGAGCGCGTTGGCCGGGGGATTGGTCAGCGTCAGGCGCGCAACGGCGGCATCCCATCTGTCCACCGTGACCATCGGGCTGTGCATGTGCCCCGACCCGTCTTTCCTGAACGAAACGACTTCCGCCATGGCTGCCTCCTTATCTCACATTCCGGCATTTATCTGCCACGGATCCCGTTTCAAGACCAGAGGCGGTAAAAATCCAAATTTTGCGGTACTCAAATACCACATAAATAACACATTGAAATCGCTTGGCAATTTTTGCGAGTGCCGATTTCGCCCGTCTTGACCCCCATCGCGCCCTCGCGTATAAGCCCGCCCAGCATGAGATGCGGCCTTCAACGCCGCCGTCACGCGCTTTGGACCGGTTTTCCCATCCAAGACACAAGCAACAAGAAACGCCCCGCGTTTTTCGCGCCGGGGTCCAGATAGAAAGCAACCGAAATGGCAACTTTCGTTCAGAAGCCCGCCGAGGTGGAGAAGAAGTGGGTCATCATCGACGCCGAAGGGCTCGTCGTTGGCCGCCTCGCCACCCTGATCGCAAACCGTCTGCGCGGCAAGCACAAGGCAACCTACACCCCTCACGTCGATGATGGCGACAACGTCATCGTCATCAACGCCGAGAAGGTTGCGCTGACCGGCAAGAAGTACTCCGACAAGAAGTACTACTGGCACACCGGTTATCCGGGCGGCATCAAGGAGCGCACGGCTCGCCAGATCATCGAAGGCCGCTTCCCCGAGCGCGTCATCGAGAAGGCCGTCGAGCGCATGATTCCGCGTGGCCCCCTCGGCCGCCGCCAGATGAAGAACCTGCGCGTCTACGCCGGCTCGAACCATCCCCATGAAGCCCAGCAGCCGGCCGTCCTCGACGTCGCAGCGCTGAACAGCAAGAATGTAAGGAGCGCCTGATAATGGCCGATCTTTCTTCCCTGAAGGACCTCGCTCCGGCTCAGGACGCAGCTCCCGCACACGTCCGCAAGGTCGATGCACAGGGCCGCTCCTATGCGACCGGCAAGCGCAAGAACGCCGTCGCCCGCGTCTGGGTCAAGCCGGGCTCCGGCAAGATCACGATCAACGGCAAGGAATTCGGTCACTACTTCGCCCGTCCGGTTCTCCAGATGATCCTGCGCCAGCCGATCGTCGCAGCTGCCCGTGACGGCCAGTTCGACATCGTCGCCACCGTTGCCGGTGGCGGTCTCTCCGGTCAGGCCGGTGCCGTTCGTCACGGCATCTCCAAGGCTCTCACCTACTTCGAACCGGGCCTGCGTCCGGTTCTGAAGAAGGGCGGCTTCCTGACCCGCGACAGCCGCGTGGTCGAGCGCAAGAAGTACGGCAAGGCCAAGGCCCGCCGTTCGTTCCAGTTCTCCAAGCGTTAATCGCTTCGGACCTTGGTTCGGTGGAAAGGCGGGGCTTCGGCTCCGCCTTTTCTTTTTCAGTGTCTCCTTGCAAGCCGCCCGGCCCTCGCATAACAGATCCAGTCGACTATTCACGCAACAGCGAGATCCGCGATGGCCAAGACGATCGACCATGCCTTCACCGCGAAAAACCTGACCTCGGCGGCGACGGACCCGACCTATGCGGGCACGCTCTCCTTCATGCGCCGCAAGTACACCAAGCAGGTGAAGGGCACGGATGCCGTCGTCTGGGGCATTCCCTTCGATGCCGCCACCTCCAACCGCCCCGGCGCCCGCTTCGGGCCGCAGGCGATCCGCCGCGCCTCGGCGATCTTCGACAACGATCCGCAATATCCCTTCAGCCGCGACCTGTTCGAGCAGATGGCCGTGGTGGATTACGGCGATTGCCTGCTGGATTACGGCAATCACTGGAAAACGCCCGCCACCATCGAGAAGGAAGCGGCGAAGCTGCTGGCCGCCACCGGTTTCCTGCTGACGCTGGGCGGCGATCACTTCATCACCTGGCCGCTGCTGAAGGCGCATGCGGCAAAGCACGGGCCGCTGGCGCTGGTGCAGTTCGAC
This sequence comes from Rhizobiaceae bacterium, assembly GCA_039808465.1. Lineage (GTDB taxonomy): Bacteria > Pseudomonadota > Alphaproteobacteria > Rhizobiales > Rhizobiaceae > Metarhizobium. Next base: position 17,849 of record JBDHTA010000076.1, read on the forward strand.
GCGCATCAGGACACCTGGTTCGATGACGCCCGGCGCATCGACCACGGTTCCTTCGTCGGCCGCGCCGCGCGCGACGGGCTGATCG